>DIZZ01000240.1:1112-1239 GCA_002428045.1 Verrucomicrobia bacterium UBA6015 | reverse complement strand
TGGTGTTGACGTTGCCCCAGTAGGCTTCCGGTTGCGGGTGTACCAGGGGATCGCCGTAGATTTCCGAGGTGGAGGTATGCAGCACGCGGGCCTTGGTTTTCAGTGCCAGCTCCAGCACGTTCATCAT
>DIZZ01000240.1:0-971 GCA_002428045.1 Verrucomicrobia bacterium UBA6015 | reverse complement strand
TCACGTCGTAAATATTCGATTTGTTGCCCGTGAAAAGGTTGTCCATCACAGTCACCTCATCGCCTTGGGCGAGAAGTCGCCGTGCCAGATGCGACCCAAGAAAACCTGCACCGCCAGTAATCAGATGTTTTTTCATGTCGCACACACTAATGTTTGCCTGGGTCGTTGGCAAGTTGATTTGAAGTAATGGGGTCTTGGGTCAGTTACTTTAAAATCACNNAAAGATTGAAGGCAAGGTGATTACCGATGGCGGCTTGTAGCCATTTCCTCTCCGTGGTGAAACGAGGCGTTCGGGCACTGCCGGAGGCGTGGGGCGTAGGCCCGCATCAGGTCGACACCGCCAAGGCTGGAATTTTAGTCTTTCCGAGGCGGATTGATTCCGCTAGGATGGCCAGCATCATGTCAAAACCTTTTGTACATCTTCATCTCCATACCGCCTACAGCTTGCTTGACGGTGCATGTCGTATTGATGACCTGATCCAGCGTGCCATTGATTTGGAAATGCCCGCCGTGGCCATGACCGATCATGGCGTGATGTACGGTACGGTCGAGTTCTATAAGAAAGCCCGTGCACGCGGGATCAATCCGGTGATCGGCTGTGAAGCCTACATTACCACCGGCAGCCGCCATGATCGCGAGCCCTCCGCCCAGCGAGCCATACGGCATCTTGTGCTACTGGCCGAGAACAATATCGGCTACCGTAACCTCAGCTACCTGATTTCCAAGGCGCATCTTGAAGGGTTCTACTACAAACCGCGGATTGACCGCGAGCTGCTCGCCGCCCATTCGCAAGGGCTGATCGGGCTCTCGGCCTGCCTGCATGGCGAAGTGGGCGAACAACTGGTCGAGGGCGATGTGGATGGCGCGGTCCGTACCGTGGGGGCCTACAGCGAGATCTTCGGCAAGAACAATTTCTTTATCGAGGTCATGGATCACGGAATCCTCGAACAGCGCAAGGCCAACCGCCACAT
>DIZZ01000142.1 GCA_002428045.1 Verrucomicrobia bacterium UBA6015 | reverse complement strand
AGGAAATATTGATCTGTATGAGATCAATGCGCAAGGTCTGACCCCGGTTCAATCCATGCGGCAGGGCCTGCGTATGCATGGCGAACCGGGACACGCGGCGGGCAATATGTATTGGATCCAGGACATCATGGCCGCCGCCAAAAAGGACGGGGTAGGAACGTTGCTCACCGGTCAGGGCGGCAACGCGACCATATCCTGGACCGGACGAAAGTCGCCCCGCGACATGGTCCGCCGTTATATCAAGGCGAACATGTGGAGAAGTCTCCTTCACTACGGGGTCTGCGCCATCNNCCCCTGCCAGCCTGCAGCCATTATTATCAAGCCTGGCACACCGAAGCGACAACCGCTGGCAGGGTAGCGCGATCCATCCTGATTTCGTAAAACGCTTTAAGCTCCAGGACCAATTCGACCAGCAAGCGGGGCAGGTCACGAACTCGGCGGTGTGGATGCCGGCGCGGACTCAGCGGTACGCGATCATCAAGCCGGGCAGCTCTTTTCTCGGCAGCCTCTGGGCTGAAAACGGAGCCGCATACGGCATGGAAGTTCGGGATGCCACCTTTGACAAGCGCGTGATGGAGTTCACTTTATCGGTGCCCGATCGTGAATTCAGAGGGCCGCAGGGCGAAGATCGTTGGCTGATCCGCCGCGCGATGCAGGGCTTACTCCCCGATCAAGTTCGGTTGAACCGCCGCCGTGGACGTCAGGCGGGCGACCTCAGTCAACGATTACTGGATTCGTCGGCTGAAGTGGAGGCTGCGCTGGCAGAGGTTGAAGCCTGCCCCTTGGCGCAGGCGTATCTGGCTGTGAATCGCATGCGAAAGGTGTGGAACTCGGTTCAGAAAGAAGTTAACGTGCAGAACGCCAATCGAACCGTCACGATCTTGACGCGCGGGCTCATGGCCGGGCTGTATCTTGTGGATCTCGAAAAAGCGAGTTGAGAAAAGCGATGCCCTATTCATATAAAGTATTCGGCCTTTCCGTTGAATCGTCCATCCTGTGCCCCGAGCTCTTGCAAAACGACGTGGCCGATGGGGCGGATATTGTCATTCGATTCGGCGAGGTCCCTGAGGCCCTAGAGAATGCGGACGATGCTGGCGCGCGCTGGCAAACCGCTCCAGGCATATATCTGCTGAACCTCAAACGTGTCGGACGTTTCATGGTGCGGGCGGGGCGCGAAATCGTCATCCAGCCCGTGGAACCAATGTCCGAGGATTCTATCCGCACCTTTCTACTAAGCACCTGTCTATCGATCGTGTTGCACCAACGGAAATTATTCGCTTTGCATGTCAGCGGAATCCATACCGAGCGGGGCGCGGTATTGTTTGCGGGGCATTCCGGGGCAGGTAAATCCACCCTGGTCAGTGCGTTTCTGAAGCGCGGATTCCAGATGGTATCCGATGATATGCTGGCGCTCACCGTCGATGAGGAGGATCGCGTCCGTGTGCTGCCGGGCTTTCCGCAGGTTAAATTGTGGGCGGATTCGGCGGAGGCCTTGGGGCGATCGACCGAGGGGCTGCGGCGCGTGCTCACGAAATTCGATAAATTTTTCGCCCCCACGGTCGATGCGTTTCACCCGCAGTCTGCGAGCCTGCACGCTATTTATCTGTTAGGGCAGCATAATTCACCTGAGTTTTCGTTGGAACCACTCGGGCAAAGTGACCGTTTCAATGGACTGCTGGATAATACCTGGCAAAAATTAACGCTGGCAGGACTGGGGCTGCGCGAGTGGCATTTCATGACCGCCGCACGCATCGCCTCGCATGTTTATAGCGCACGGGTCACAAGGCCTCAGCACCCATTCCGGCTGGCCGAAATGACGGATCTGATCGAGATGGATTTTCAAAGAGAACTGCAACCCCTGGTATGAACTTTATCAATTGGCTCGCTTCTTACCCGAAATCAGGGAATACCTGGGCGCGTATCTTTCTAACGAATTATCTGAATAATACCGGTCGGCCACTGGATATAAACCGGCTTGAAGGCGGCCCGATCGCCAGTGATCGCGATCTGTTCGACCGCTGGGCAGGCGTGGAAGCCTCTGACTTGTCGTTTGATGATATCGACGACTTCCGACCGCATGTCTATCGTCAGATGGCGCTGCACATCAAACACCCACTATATCTCAAGGTTCACGATGCCTGTACCCGTAACAGCGATGGCGACATGCTCTTTCCGCGCGATGTCACCTCCGCCGTGATTTACTTGATCCGCAATCCTCTGGATGTGACCGTATCCTACGCACATCACATGGGCCGTTCCATGGCGCAGGTGGTTGATCTTATTTGCGACATGAATGGGTCTGTCTATGAGAACCCGAAGCGTCTGTCTCCGCAGCTCCCGCAAAAACTGCTTTCCTGGAGCGCGCATGTCCGCTCGTGGGTGGACGATTCGGGTTTACCCGTTACGGTCGTCCGGTATGAAGACATGCTGGCGCAGCCCGAAAAGGCCTTTGAGTGCATCATCCGGGCGCTCAAGCTGGATGTTGATCCGATTCGCCTTTCCAACGCGATCGCATTATCCAGTTTTGAAGCCGTCCGGCAGCAGGAACGTCAGACCGGGTTCAAAGAACGTCCCATGCGGGCCGATGCGCCCTTTTTCCGACAAGGCAGGTCGGGCGCATGGCGCGAAGAACTACCCCAGGCACTGGCTGATCGAATTATTGAATTTAACGCTGACATGATGCAACGCTTCGGCTATTTGTAAACGTAGGATGATCCGCAGCAACGTTGGATAAGGAAAAATAAGTCTATGGAAACGATAAGCCCTGAAACCCGTATTTCGCGCGCGGGTGGATTTGTAACCGCCCCTGTGAATAAGGAACTGATGATGTTGAACGTGGAGCAAGGCGCATATTACGCGATGGATCCGATCGCGGCAGATATCTGGGCGTTGATTGAGTCACCGTCCACCGTCAGTCGTATTGTGACCGCGCTGCAGGTGCGTTATGCCGTTTCGCACGAACAATGCCAGGCCGATGTACTCAGATTTATGGCAAGATTGCTTGAGAATGGGATGATCCTGCTTGATCACAAAGCGAATTAAAAAATTCCTGAGCCTGTCCCGCGCGGATCGGTTCTTGATGCTAAACGTTATTGGGTGCCTGGGCATTGCACGCGCCCTGTTGCTGCTTGTCCCCTTCAAGCATATCGCCCCGCGCCTTGGCACTCAAACTGCCAGCCAGCCCGATGATCTGGACGTCAATGATCCCCCGGCATGGGCGCATCGCATCGCGTGGGCCATCGCCACCGCCGCCCGGCACACGCCATGGAAGAGTGCCTGCCTGGTGCAATCCATCACGGGAAAGTATCTGCTCAAACGGCGCGGTTTGCGAACGCATTTATTCCTGGGGATGAGGAGAGATCCGGATGGGAACGTTTCTGCCCACGCCTGGTTGAAAGCCGGAAATACAATCCTCATCGGCGCAAAGAACCATGAATCGTTCACGGTTCTCTCTGTTTTTACCGATTCCGGCTTGCCTTTGAGATAAATGAGGCTCTTGCAAAACCCCT
>DIZZ01000049.1 GCA_002428045.1 Verrucomicrobia bacterium UBA6015 | reverse complement strand
CCCTTACTCGGATACCCTTAGTCGTTCCCACTTCGTCGATCTTCCCTTAGTCCTCTCCCCAACAACCGCGTTTTTCCTAGGAAAACGTTGATCTTATAGGCAAGCCCGGCCACTCGGTTAACGTTGGCAAGTGAGAATGGAATATCCAAATATCCAACAAGGAATATCCAACGGATCAAGTTTGGAGGCATTGGCCTTGGATATTTGACATTCCTTGTGCTTAATGGATCTTCTCATCGAATCTCCTGCAGTTTCGGCCATTGTTCCACAATCGCGACATCATCGGACTGGAAATATTGTAATGCAATCACGGGCTGATCGTATTATTGTTAAAGAAATTGGGTTGGTTATAACGAAAACGGAGGGGAGTGCAACATGAAGCATGGATCAATGAAGTTGGCGTGGATGGTAGCGGCGTCGGCAATCTTGATAGGCGGGGTGTCCCAAGCCGCCGTGACGCCCGAGATGAGCGTGGTGCTCAAGGCGGAAGGTGCAGTGGAGGTCGCGGAGAAGGAGCCGTTTGGCGGCGGGATTTCGAGCATGGTCATCGGCTACAATGCGGAAGGCAAGGCGGTTGCCGGTATGGCGGTGCGTGAGACGCCGACCTACAAGAAAACCAGTGCCGTGGTGACTGTTGTCGTGGAAGGCGACCAATTCAAGATTAGCTCAGCAGAGATACCGGATATCGAATCCTTCCATGGCAAGTCCAAGGATCTTGCCCAGGACGCACTGACCAAGATTAAGGGCAATACGTTCAAGGATAGCAAGGAGCCCCGCAAACTGGTGGATGGCGTGACTGGCGCCACCAAGTACTTAGAGGCCATCTATGTAAGCTATTCCCTGATGACCTCCCGGACGATTGAAACCTTGACCACCGATCCCGGCTGGCCGCGCAAGCCATTGCTGTAATCGCCAAGGGGCTACGCCGTGAATCGTCGCATCCCATCCGCCTCCAGAACCCCTGCCGCTCCGATTGAGCGACCGGGGTTTGAAGGCGTTCTGCTTGATGTGGATCTGAACCCGTCCATTCATCGTTGCGTTCTGCGTCCGGTCGTCGAGGCGGGCTTCCGTGTTGCTGCCGGTGATCTGATTGCCTAGGGGGATGCTATCTGCCTGCACGCCCCGCTACCGGGGGTTGTTGAAAAGACCACCGACGGGCATATTCATCTGCGGGGCGTGCCGGCATCCGCCGATCATGAGGCGCTGCGCTTTGCGCCGATTGCCGCACCGTCCCTGGATTCCCTCCCATCCTTTGCCCGGGAGATGGGGCTGGCCGGCATGGGCGGGAGCCTTTTCCCTGGATCGATCAAGCTCAAGGCGGCACGTAACCTGCATACACTGGTGATCAACGCGGTTGAATGCGAGCCCGGTATTGAAATCGATGAGGCGTTGCTGCACCACGAGACCGACGCCGTACGCATCGGTCTAGTGGGGTTGCGGAAAGCGCTGAATGTGGAGACCACGGTCCTGGCGACCAAGAAAGCCTGTGCAGGGCGAGTGCGCACACTGGCCGATGCACTGGGTGCCTCGATCCTGGAGATGCCAGATTATTATCCGGGCGGTGCCGAGCGCCTGATCATCGCCCGCCTGGACAAACGCAAGCTGCCCGCCAGCGTCCTGCCGATGCAGCGGGGCTATCTGGTCTTCAGCGTGGCCTCGCTCTGGGCCATCGGGCGTCGCCTGCGCGACGGCGAGCCCTCCATCTGGAGGCCGCTGTCGCTTGTCGTTCCCGGTCGTCCCACCCGCAACCTGATCGCCCCGATCGGCTGTCCCATCGGCACCCTGCTGGAGCGTGCCAGCGTCACGTTCAACCCGGCAACCCACCTGTTGATTGCCGGAGGGCGCATGATGGGCTCGCGCGTATCCGAAGGGACCGCTATCACCAAGGGGACCAACGCGGTTTTCGTGCTGCCGATCGAGCGGCGGTTCACCAAGCCGGAAGAACCCTGCATCCTGTGCGGGTCCTGCTTCGATGCCTGCCCGCTCGGGCTCCACCCCACCGCGATGGCGGATCGAATCCGTGAGCGCCAACCGTCGCGGGCGCTGAAGGCCCAGCTTAATGAATGTTTCCTCTGTGGTGCCTGTTCTGCGGTCTGTCCCTCGGAAATCCACTGCGGTTTATATCGTCAGCGACCCGCGCAGCATGCCGGGATCGAAATTGGGGAGGCTCGTCGCCGGTCTCCTGGCAGGGATTCTGAACGCCTTTATCCGCTGGCATGGTTATCTGCCTGAAGGCATCGTCCCCGCCGTTCTTGCCGTCAACCTGCTGAGCCCTACCCTCGACCGCATTGCCTTCGCTTGCTTCCGAAGCCCTGAAGCGGACACTGGGGTGGTGCGGAGCACAGGTGCGTGAGGGTTAGCATCTTTCCCGGTTTAACCGCAGGGGAAGTTCGATCTTGCCATTGGTGCGGCTGTAGCTGTCGATGAACGAGCTAGCCAGAAGGCGGATCAAGCAAGACACGGAAATACCGGTTTCGTCACTAATACCCTCAAGTTTTTCAAAATCTTTGGAATCAAGGCGAACAGACAATATTGCATTTTTATTCATAATTTCTGGAGTAAAGCATATTTCGGGGCCAGGGGCAATAAGATTCTCAGCCACCCCCGGCGTAGCGCACGGGGGGGGTCGCGAGACAGACTAAGGGTAAGCGACTAAGAGTGGGGAGGCTAAGTGTGGGACTATGAACGGGGCAGTGGACGACAACGGCGACGAGAACGGTGAACGATTCAATACCACTGTTGGTGCCGACGGTCTCCGACGGAGTCCTGGCAATGGGCATTGCCTCTAGCGTGCCCGGAGCATCTTGCTCTGGATGGCAATGCCAATGGGAAAGCTCAAGAAAAAGAAAATGATAGGGCAACGGCAGCGCTTTTGCTGCCAGGCGGCGTTCGACGGGCGAGGCTCGCCCGGAGGTCTTCGCCCTACCTGATCTTCGCCTTTCATCGTCCACATATGTTCCGTTGGACATTCCCTGTTGGATATTCAGTTTCCAAAGAAGTTACCCCCTCGTTTTTTCACCCAAAAAAACGGGGACGGCAAGCGTGACTGCAATTCATGAAACACGCTTCACCCAGCGAATAAATGCTACGATTCAAACAAGACAAAAAAATCCTGCTTTACAAGCGATACATCTACCGTCTATATTCGCCCCACTTTGGAGGAATAAAAACAAGAGCAGAAGGGAATCAGTAAGGACATGAGTCAGATCGACAAAGCAGCAATTCAAGGGCAATATCAGCGGCACGAACGTGACACCGGGTCTTCTGACGTCCAGATCGCGGTACTTACCAAACGCATCGAGAAATTGACGGAGCATCTCAAGGACAACAAGAAGGATCACAGTTCCCGGCATGGGCTGATCAAGATGGTCAGTGCCCGTCGGAGTCTTCTTGACTACCTCAAGAGTACCGATGCCGAGCGTTACAAGAGCCTGATCGCGGATCTTGGCATACGTCGCTAGCGCCCTCAAGCCACTCCCCCGTCCCGCTGCTGCAGCGCACCGCGCCGCAGCCGTGACGGCAATGGTCGCACGGGCATTCGGCAACCAACGATGAGGTGGCACACAAAACAAGAAGCAGCCGGCGTTTAAAAGAAACATATTGCGTCGGCACCAACAGGAAAGAAAACCATGAAAGACGCAATCACTGTTTCGACCACCGTCGGAACCCAGACCATCACACTGGAAGCCGGGCTGCTCGCGCAGCAGGCAGCCGGTGCCTGCACGATCCGCCTCGGCGATACCGTGCTTTTCTCGGCCGTCACCAATACCGATTCGCCGCGCGAGGGGATTGACTACTTCCCGCTCTCGGTTGAATACCGTGAGAAGTTCTACGCATGCGGTCGTTTCCCCGGCGGCTTCTTCAAGCGGGAATCGCGTCCTAGCGAGAGCGATATCCTGACGGCCCGTTTCACGGACCGCCCGATCCGTCCGCTCTTCCCGGAAAACTACTTCAACGAGGTGCAGATCAACAATATGCTGCTCTCGGCCGATGGCGAGAACGACTCTGATGTGCTCAACATCACGGTGTCCAGCGCGGCGCTGATCATCTCCGAAATCCCCTTCATGGGTCCGGTTGCTGGCGTCCGGGTCGGACGGGTGAACGGCCAGTTCATCGTCAACCCCACCCAGAAACAGCGACTGCTGAGCGACATGGATCTTATCTACGCCTCGACACGCGACCTGCCCTTGATGATCGAAGGCGGCGGCAAGGAGATTTCCGAAGCCGACCTGATCGCCGCCATGAAGGTTGCTCATGAAGCCTGCGTGAAGCTATGCGACCTGCAGCTTGAGCTCCGGAAAGCCCTGGGCAAGCCAGCAAAGGTTGTAGCCCCGTTTGTGGCAGACACGACCTTTATCAATGCCGCCCGCGGAATCGCCGGTGCCGAGCTGTCCAGCGCCCTGCAGATCGCGGGCAAGCTGGAACGTCAAGCCGCCGTCAACGCCATCAAGGCGTCGCTGCAGGCCAGCATGACCGAAAAGTTCCCTGAAATGACCGGGGAACAGTATCGTGCCATGTTCGACGCCCTTGAAATCGAGACCGTTCGCAAGAACGTGCTGGATCATGGCATCCGCGTCGATGGCCGGGCCTTCGATGCGCTGCGCCCGCTCTCGGCCCAGGTCAATGTGCTGCCGCGTACCCATGGATCAGCCGTCTTCAACCGGGGCGAAACCCAGTCGCTCGGCGTGGTCACACTGGGCACGAAGTCCGACAAACAGGGCATGGACGCCATTACCGGCGGAAAAACCGAGAAGCGCTTCATGCTGCACTACAACTTCCCGCCTTACAGCGTCGGGGAATGCGGACGCCTGGGAACCACCGGTCGTCGTGAGATCGGGCACGGAGCCTTGGCCGAGCGCTCGCTGGTTGAGGTGATTCCAGCCGATTACCCCTACACCATCCGCCTGGTCTCCGAGATCATGGGATCCAACGGGTCGTCATCCATGGCCAGCATCTGTGTCGGCACCTTGGCGATGATGGATGCCGGTATTCCGATTACCGCCCCGGTGGCTGGCATCTCGGTCGGCCTCTTCACCGGCGAGAACAAGGCTGATCTGGTGATCGACATCCTCGGCACCGAAGATCACTGCGGCGATATGGACTTCAAGGTGGCAGGCACCCGCAAGGGAATCACCGGCTTCCAGGTGGATCTGAAAATCAAGGGGCTGACATGGGAACTGGTCGAGAAGGCGTTCGCCATGGCCAAGAAAGCCCGTGGGCAGATCCTTGACTTCATGGAAACCGTCATTCCTGCCCCGCGTGCAGAACTCTCGCCATACGCACCGCGTATCGAGACGATCATGATTGATCCCGAGAAGATCGGCGAGTTGATCGGCCCCGGCGGCAAGAATATCCGCGGCATTACGGAACGTTCCGGTGCCCAGATTGATATTGCCGAGGATGGAACGGTCACCATCTACGCCAGTAACGGCGAGTCCATGAAAGCAGCCATCAAAGAAGTACAGATGGTCAGCATGGATCCCGAGGAAGGCATGATCTACGAAGGCAAGGTTACCGGGGTCAAGGAATTCGGTGCCTTCGTTGAAATCCTGCCTGGACGCGACGGGCTCGTGCATATCAGTGAACTTGCCGATTTCCGCGTTAACAGCGTTGAGGACATCTGCAAAGTCGGCGACATCATGAAGGTCAAGTGCGTCGGTGTTGACGATCGTGGCCGCGTCAAACTTAGCCGCCGGGCGGCTATGCGTGATCTCGACCAGCAAGCAAAGGCATAAATCCTAGGCGATTTCCTTTAAGCGCGGCGACGTTGAATCGTCGCCGCGCTTTTTTCTCGCAATTACCAACACATCGTATTAGATTCAAGTCATGCAATTTCCAAAATCATTCTACCGTTGGCGCCCCCACCCGTGGCATGGCCTCGAGATCGGCAGCAAAATGCCCGATGTCGTCAATGCCTATATCGAAATGACTCCGTTTGACGCGGTCAAATACGAAGTCGACAAGACCACCGGCTACCTGCGTGTGGATCGTCCTCAGCTCACCTCATCCATGCCACCGACGCTCTATGGCTTCATCCCCCGCACCTACTGCGGTGACCGCGTCAAAGCGCTCTCCTCGCAATCGGTGAAAGGCGACCTTGATCCGCTAGATATCTGCGTCATCACCGAACGGCCCATCAACCGTGGCGAGGTTATCCTGCGTGCCCGCGTCATTGGCGGCGTCCAGATGGTTGATAATGACGAGGCCGACGATAAGATTATCGCGGTGCTGCACGAAGACCGATTCTGGGCCAACACCAATCATATCGACAGCGTGCCTGCCGCCCTGCTGGATCGGCTGCGCCACTATTTCGAGACCTACAAGCTCGTGCCGGGTGCTACCGGAAATGTCAAGGTCCTCGAGCTCTATGGTCCGGAACGGGCGAAAGCCGTCATCTGCGCCAGCCACACCGACTATGAGGAAACCTACGGCGGATAACCCTGAGGATTCCTTTTACCAGTGCTGGCGGATCGGAATGCCGGAGGCGACGAGCGCTGTCTTGATAGTGCCAATCGTGTAGTCGCCCTTGTGGATCATGCCGGCGATGATGGCGGCATCGGCGTGTGCCTGGATAAAGACATCCACGAGGTGCTGCGGGTTTCCCGCACCACCGGATGCCACCACGGGCACGGATACGTTGTCGGCGATCAGCTTTGTTAATGCGATCTCAAACCCGCTGCGGGTCCCATCCGCATCCACAGAATTAACGACAATTTCACCAGCCCCGAGGTCGACGGCACGCCTAGCCCATTCCAACGCGTCCATGCCCGTGTGTTCGCGGAATCCGCGCACCGTGATCTCATAACCGCTGGGACATCGCGAGCGATCTGCCACGGCCACAGGATCCATCCCCAGCACGATGCATTGCGCCCCGAAAGCTCTGGCCCCATCGGCAATGATCTGTGGATTACGCACCGCCAGCGAATTGACCGACACCTTTTCCGCCCCGGCCAGCAGAACTCGCTCCATGTCGCCGAGACTTGAGATGCCCCCCCCCACCGCGAAGGGAATGCGTACCGCCCGGGCGACCTCGGTTACCATCTCGATATCGATCGGACGGCGCTCAGCCGAAGCGGTGATATCATAGAAAACCAGCTCGTCGCAGCCGTCCTCGTAGTAACGGGCCGCCATCTCGACCGGATCGCCGAGCACCACGTTATTCTGGAAACGGACACCCTTGGTCACGACCTTGTTATGGATATCGAGGCAGGGGATAATACGGCGAGTCAGCATGTTTGCTCCTTGCTGGCGGGCTGCCAGCGGCAGAAATTCTCCAGCAGTCGCAGCCCGGCCTTGCCTGATTTCTCGGGATGGAACTGCGTTGCCACGAGGTTGTCACAGGCCAGGGCAGCGGCAAAGCCGACACCGGCGTAATCGGTCGTGGCCAGCACATCGCCGGGCCGGGCGGGCACGGGATAATAGCTATGCACGAAATAGAACTCGGTCCCCTCGTCCACCCCATCAAACAGCGGATGCGGCTGGCGTAGCGTGACCCGGTTCCAGCCCATGTGCGGAACCTTGTCATAGGGATTCGTCGGCATAAACCGGATGACCTTGCCCGGCACCAGTCCCAGCGTGTCTACACCGCCATCCTCTTCCGAATGTTCCAGGATGATCTGGGTACCGAGACAAATCCCCAGAAACGGCGTACCGCGCCGCACCACCTCGCGGAGGACCGGTGCCAACGCCAGCGACTGGAGGTGGCGCATGGCGGCACCGGCCGCCCCCACGCCGGGGAACACGACCCGGTCCGCTGCCAGGATCCGCTCCGGGGCATCGGTGATTTCCGCCTTCTGGCCGAGGGCATCGAAGGCCAGCTTAACACTCGTCAGGTTACCCGCCCGGTAATCGATAATCGCTACGGTCATACGTTGTCCTATCGCAATGCCTCGAAACGCGTGATCTTCGGCAGGTCCCCGACAATCGGGGCGGCATACTTGATGAATGCCTGGGTCACATTATTGCCCGCCTTGTTGATAAACGAGGGCGGCATTTCGCGCGTCTCGCGGGCCACCTTCCGGAGCGGCACGCACTTGAACTCGACCGCGTAATCCTCACTCGGAACCCGGCAGATCGCCACCGATCCGCAAAGTTCTCCACCCGTGGCGAACTTGACGGCGGCGGCCCCCACCCCGCGCGCCTCGACAGCATCGGTTTTGGAGGCAATGCCCGGGAATGAACGCTGCAGATAGCCGAAGGTATCGGCCCGCACCCGCTTGATCAAGGCCCGCGCCTTGAGTTCGGTCGCCAGGTAATCCCCGAGCGCCCCGGTGCCGCTGAGTTGGGCATTGCCGTGCGAGTCTACTTCCTTGCTGAAGGCCGAGGCAATCGATGTGCCATGTTCATCGGCTATTCCTTCCGACACCGCAACCACGCAGCGACCCAGCTTCTTATAGACAGCGGCCACATCCGACGCGAAACGATCCAGACTGAACGGACGTTCCGGCAGGTAGATCAGATGCGGTCCATCATCAGGAGCCGTCCGCGCCAGCGCCGCAGCTGCGGTCAGGAATCCGGCATGACGCCCCATAATGATATTGATTTTCACTCCGCCCAGCGCCCGGTTGTCGAGGTCATCGCCCATGAAGGCCGACGCCACGAACCGGGCGGCACTGCCAAATCCCGGCGTATGGTCATTCTCTCGCAAGTCATTATCGATCGTCTTTGGAATATGGAAACAGCACAAGGGACTCCCGGCACGCCGGGCGGCCTCGTTGATGATATGCACGGTCTCGGCCGAGTCGTTACCCCCGATGTAGAAAAAGTAGGCAATATCATGGCGGCTCATGATCTGGAAGATCGCCTCGCAATCCTGTGCCGTCGGTTTCTTGCGCACCGTGCCCAGCGCGGCAGAAGGCGTCACCGCCACCGCTTCAAGCGTTGCCTTCGTTTCGTTACCAAGATCAAGGAAGTTCTCATCCAGGATACCCTGGATGCCATGCAACGCCCCATAAACATGCTTTATGCATTTGTGTTTGCGCGCCTCCAGCACAGCGCCCACCAGGCTCTGGTTGATGACCATCGTCGGCCCGCCGCTCTGCGCAATCAACATATTTCCTACCGGTGCCTTCATCGCGTCCCCCCTCTATTTAAGACAGACTTCAGTCCACAGACTCAATTATCCAATCCCCCATCTCTCCACACTCCAAACCACAGCGGATTGTCCAATAATCCGCCCACATATCAAGCCATTTTCTTCGGGCTGTTTGCGATATGTATTCGGGGGGATCTCGATTTTTGTCGCTTGCGCGGGATGTGAGTGTTACGCTTCAACCGAATGATTGGTAAATTCATACGAGGGTTGACCGCGTGGATGCTGATGGGCAGCATGCTGCTTTCCGGCAATTGCGACTTGGTTTTGTGCGTCGGGGACGATGGACATGTCGCGGTTGAATCCGCGTATCATCATCACGGGGGCTGCCCGCACGATGCAGAGGACTGTGTTCATCAGAATGCGGATCAGCCTGCGGATAAGGTAGACGTCCATACGGATGGGGGATGTGACGATATCCCGCTAGACATCGCCTCGCTGGTCGCCAAAACCCAGCAGGCCCATCGTCATCTTGCGAACGGACCACTGCCCACCATGTCGCCTTTCGGAGACACCGCAGCCTCGTTGCGGTCTACTGCATACTGGCAACAGCACTCGCCCTGCGAGGCAATGCCCCGGCTTGCTCAGTCACTGCTCGTGAAGCAGACGATCGTCCTGCGCGTTTGATTCCTGCCCTTTGTTGGCCGGATTGCCAGGATGAAATGGGGCGAATAAACAGCGTCTTTATCTTGTTAATCCTGTTCATCCTGTCGGAACCGTAAAGGAAAGGAAATTAATATGGAACATGATCACTCTTACTTAAAAATGCTACCGATGACAGGGCTCGCGGCGCTTCTGGCCGGGTGCGCCTCAAGCGGGGGGACCTCGGCGATGCCGCCGCCCCGGCCGCTGGGCGCTGCGTATGCCCCGGCTGCCGCCACGACGGAAGTGGTAACGAACACACCGGCGGTTTTGCAACTCACGGATGCACTGGTGCTGGCACTGCAAGGTAATCCCGAACTGGCGGCGTTCTCTTATGCCGTGCGGGCGGCGGAAGCCCGTGTGCTACAGGCCGGGCTGCTGCCCAATCCCGAACTGGAGCTGTCGGTCGATGAATACGGTCGGGACGGTGCGGGATTCGATTCGTCCGAGACGGCGGTGACGCTCGGACAGGGGTTCGAGCTGGGCGGCAAGCGCCGCTGGCGGAAGCGCATGGCAGAAGCGGAAGGCGAATTGGTGGGATGGGATTATGAGACGAAACGCCTGGATGTCTTCGCCGAGACGGCGCAACGGTTCACTGCGGTGCTGGCGGCGCAGGGACGGTTCGACCTCGCACGTTCGGGCGTTGAATTGGCCGAGCAGGTACACCAGGCGGTGAGCCAGCGCGTTGCGGCAGGCAAGGAACCGCCGCTGCAGGTCTCCAAAAGCGAAGCGGAACTGGAACTGGCGCGTCTGGATGCGACTGCCGCTGAGAACGCAATGGCGATTGCGCGCCAGAAGCTGGCAGCCATGTGGGGAGCGCAGCAACCCGACTTTGCAATCGTCAGCGGCACGCTCAGCGAGGTCATGCAGACGGTTCCCTCGCTGGACGCATTGCAACCGTACCTGGCAGAGAATCCTGATCTGGCACGCTGGGAGACGGAATTGCGTTTAGGCCAGGCGTCCCTATCGGCGGAAAAAGCGGCCCGTATCCCGGATCTTCACGGAGCGGTCGGGGTTGTCCAATTCGAGGCGGACGGGACGTCGGCGCTGGCTTTCAGTGTGGGACTACCCCTGCCGCTTTTTGACCGTAATCAGGGCAACATCGCCGCGGCAACGCATGGCCTTGCCAAGGCCGAGGCGGAACGGTTGGCGACGGAAATCGCCCTGTCTGCCGAATTGGCTGAGGCGCATGCCCTGCTGATCGGGGCGCACCAACGGGTGACAGCGCTGCGAGACAAGGTGGTCCCCGCGATGGAAGCGGCCTTCCGGGCCGCGCACGAGGGGTATCAGCAAGGCAAGTTCGGGTTTCTGGATATGCTCGACGCCCAACGGGGACTGCTCGAGGCGAGAGCCGCGTTGCTGGACGCGCAGAGCGGGTACCAGGACGCCTTGATCGATATCCAAAGACTGACCGGGACACCACTCAACACAATTCAATAACCAAGAGAGCGAGGAACACGATGAAGATGAACGCAAGAAGATGGACAATGGCCGCCGGGCTCTGCGCCCTGCTGACGGGGTTGACGATGACCAGTGGATACGGCAAGGAACAGGCCGCCAAGACGCTACCCCAGGCCGCGGAGGCAGGGTGTGGAAAAGACGACGGATGCGGGAAGGACAAGGCAGCCGAACCTGTTGCGCCTGCCACGGAGGAAGGCCATGAAGAGCACGGAGATCACGATGGGCACGGGCACGGATCATCGGCGGCATTGTCGCTGGAAGACCTTGAGTCTGCCAAATGCGAGCACGATATACCGACCTATCAGTGCGCCGAATGCCGATACGAATTCGGCGTGGTGAAGGTGGACGCCAGCCTCCTCAAGCGGGCGGACGGCGGCGGGTTGGTGCAAACCCAGGCAGTGGTGCGGACCGCGGTGTCGGCAACATTGCCAGCGACCGGGGAAATGGCACTGAACGAGAACGCGGCGGTCCATATCAGCCCTCGCATAGCCGGCATCGTCGAGTCCGTCTCCGTCGATATCGGAGCGCACGTGAAGGCTGGAGACACGCTGCTCACCCTGGCCAGCGTAGAACTTGGCAAGGCCCTGGCGGACTATGAACGCAACCGCACCCTGAGCGATCTAACCGAGAAAGTCTTTGCTCGCGAAACGAAGCTCAGGGATGAGAAAGTGGGATCCGAGCAGGATGTGATTGAAGCCCAGATGACGTTCGAACAGCACCGCACGGACCTGAAGGCGTCCGAACAGATGTTACATGTGCTGGGGTTGACGGATGAGGATCTGGCGGGAATGCGCGAGCCGGCGCATGGCGTTGGCGCGGGGCGTCTGCCTGTTCGTGCCCCCATCGCGGGCATGATCATCGAGAAACACGCGGTGGCCGGCGAAATGGCGGAGGCGGGGAAAGACCTGCTGTTGCTCGCCGACCTGACCACGGTATGGGTCTGGGCCAACATCCAATCGCGGGATCTCGCGCCGCTGCTTCAGGCGGAAAAACGCGGCCCCGTTGCCGTCGCCATCACGGTATCCGCCTTCCCAGACCGGCAGTTCACAGGCGAGCTCGACTACGTCGGGGCGACCATGAACGAGCAAACCCGCACGGTGAAAGTGCGGGCCACGGTAGCCAATTCCGGGATGGAACTACGACCGGGGATGTTCTGCGATGTCAGCATCGCTATCGTTAACGGACAAGCGGAAGAGGTCCTGGCCGTGCCGCGCGGCGCACTCATGACGGACGAAGGCACATCCTTCGTCTTCGTGCACTGGAAAGACGACTTCTTCGTCCGGCGAGACGTGCGTAGGGGGCGGTATTTCCTCGACATGGTGGAGATTATCGAAGGCCTGCAGGCCGGTGAAACCGTCGTGACGGACGGCGCCTTCCTTCTTAAATCGGACGTGTTGCGGGAAAAGATGGGCGCTGGCTGCGCCGACTGATGAAAGGATATTTCAATGTTCGATAAACTCATACGCTTTGTCTTGCACCAGCGGTTGCTGGTTATTCTCGGAACGCTTCTCTTGACTGGAGCCGGGCTGTTCGCCTGGAAGTCGCTGCCGGTCGATGCGTTCCCCGACGTCACCAACGTTCAGGTGATGATTCTCACCGATGCGCCCGGGCTGGCACCGCTCGACGTTGAACAGCAGGTCACCGCCCCCATTGAATTGGCGATGCAAGGCCTGCCGGGGGTGTCCCAGGTGCGTTCCTTGTCGAAGGCGGCGCTTTCGCAGGTCATCATCGTTCTGGAAGATGGCGTGGACCTCTATTTCGCCAGACAACTGGTATTTCAGAGGCTGCAGGCGGCCAAAGCGCAACTGCCCGACTGGGCCGAGCCTGAGATGGGGCCGATCAGCACCGGTCTTGGCGAAATCTACCAGTACACACTGGAAAGCGACACCCATACACCGATGGAACTGCGCACCATTCAGGATTGGTATATCGCTCCGCAGTTACGAACCCTTCGGGGCATCAATGAAGTCAACAGCTTCGGCGGGTTCGTGAAGCAGTATCACGTCCTCGTGGACCAGAACCGTCTCATGACGTATGGCGTCACGCTGGCAGACGTGCTGGAGGCCATCGAGCGCAACAACGCCAATGCAGGCGGTAACTTCCTGGTGCGGAACTGGGAGCAGGCCTATGTGCGGAGCCTTGGCCTGATCCAGGGCATCGAGGATATCGAGAATATCGTGCTTCAGGCTCAGGACGGCGCACCCGTGTTCCTGCGCGATGTGGCCACCGTCAAACTCGGTCCCGAAACCCGGTCGGGCGCGGTGACGCGCGACGGCAAGGGCGAAGCCGTGGCGGGTATGGCCATCATGCTTAAGGACCAGAATTCCAAGCTGGTGGTGGAGGCTGTCAAAAAGGCGATTCCGAAAATCCAGGCCGGCTTGCCCAAAGGGGTGAAGATCAATACCTTTTATGACCGGACGGCGCTCATCCAAGCTTGCGTTCGCACGGTGGCGGATGCCCTCTGGCAGGGAGGACTGTTGGTCATCCTGGTCCTGTTTCTCTTCCTGGGTAACCTGCGCGCAGCCTTGATCGTCGCGCTTTCCCTGCCGCTGACAGCATTCTTCGCGTTCATCCTGATGGGGACGCAGGGGGTAACCGCAAACCTGATGAGCCTGGGCGGTCTGGCCATCGCCCTGGGCATGATCGTGGATGCGTCCATCGTCGTCTGCGAGAACATCACACGGCACCTTTCCGAGAAAGCGAATAGTGGGTTGTCGCGATTGGAGACCATCTACGAGGCGGTTCGTGAAGTAGCACGGCCGGTGGTTTTCGCCATCCTGATCATCATCATCGTATTTCTGCCGCTTTTCTCGCTTCAGCAGATGGAAGGCAAGATGTTTCGTCCATTGGCTCTGACCATGTGCTTCGCCATGGTGGGTTCGCTCTTGGTGTCGTTGACCGTTGTCCCAGTACTGTGTTCCTTCTTCATGCAAACCCAAGGGGAATGCCGCGACAATGCGGCTATCCGCTTCGTCAAACGCGGCTATCTGCCGGCACTCGCCTTCTCGTTGCGATGGCCAAAAACCCTTGTGGCACTTGCCAGCCTGTTGCTCGTCGGCTCCCTGGCGCTGGTGCCGTGGCTGGGCACGGAGTTTCTTCCGCAACTGGACGAGGGGGCCATCGCCATCAACGTGGTTCGGCTGCCCTCCGCCTCGCTGGACGGATCGGTCGCTGTGGGGACGGAGATCGAACGTCGGCTCCTCGCGCGCTTCCCGGAGGTGCAAACGGTCGTCACCAAAACAGGGCGAGCCGAGATTTCCGAGGACCCCATGGGGCCGGAACAGAACGACGTCATCATCATGCTGCATCCTAAGGAAAAGTGGAAAAGCAAGCGATCCAAGCCCGAACTCGTGGCGGCCATGCAGGACGAACTAGCGGCCATACCGGGGATTCGCATGTCATTCTCTCAACCCATCGCGCTGCGCGTAAACGAGTTGATTTCCGGGATCAAGAGCGACCTGGCCATCAAGTTCTTTGGCGCGGACTTGGACGTCCTGCGCGAAAACGCCAACCGTGCGGCAGCCCTCATGCAGGGTATTCCGGGTGCCGAGGATGTGAGAGTCGAACAGGTCTCTGGATTTCCGCAGGTGGAAATCGTGCCGGACCGCAAGGCCATCGCCCGGCACAGGATCAACATGGCGGACATCAACGAACTTGTCGAGACGGCGGTGGGCGGCAAAGTCGCCTCGACGGTCGTCGAGGAGCAGAAGCGATTCGCGATCCTGGTGCGCTTCCCCGTCGAGTTGCGGCGCGACATTCCGGAGTTGGAACGACTGCTTGTGCCATCCCCTGACGGTGCCCGCATCCCCTTGGGCGAACTGGCCCAGATACGGGAAGTCGAAGCGCCCGCTCAGGTTAGCCGCGAGAATGGAATGCGCCGTGTGGTCGTCGAGTGCAACATCCGAGGGCGGGACATGGGGGGCTTCGTGGAGGAAGTCCAAAAAGCGATTGAACCGGTTGTCGCGGCGATGCCCGAAGGCTATTTCACCGACATTGGCGGCCAGTTCGAAAACCAGCAACGCGCCATGCAGCGACTGTCCATTGTGGTCCCGGTATCGCTCCTGCTGATCTTCCTGATGCTGTTTTCGGCATTTAACTCAGTGAAGAGCGCGTTACTGGTGATGGTGAACCTGCCGTTTGCCCTGATCGGAGGCATTCTGATTATCGTCCTGTTGAAAATCCCGCTAAGCGTCTCGGCGTCTATTGGATTCATCGCGCTGTTCGGAATAGCGGTCGAGAACGGTGTGCTGCTGGTGTCCTTCTTCGATCAGTTGCGCAAGGAGGGACTGAGTCCCGAAGAAGCCGTTCGACGCGGTTGCGAACTGCGCTTGAGGCCGCTTCTCATGACGGCGATGACCACACTCCTGGGGTTGTTGCCGTTGGTCTGGGCCACGGGAAGCGGGTCGGAGATTCAGCGTCCGCTGGCGGCCGTCGTTCTGGGCGGCATGTTATCGGCTATGCTGCTCACGCTGATTGTGTTGCCGGCGCTGTACTATCTGGTCGAGATGCGCAGCGGCCGCTGCGCCGAAACAGGAAAAAACAGGGGGAAAACCTAATGAATTGCTTTCCCCGATCGCACCGGCAAGACGCGCCTTGCCATGGAGTTCAAGGATGCGGGAAAGCGCAAAGACAACGGCAACGCTGACACACTCTATTTTAACGCTTACACCGAAGACCTCTTCACTTGGGAGAACGATCTTGACGGCGACACTGCTCGCTACCTTCAAATCAACAATAAATCCAACTTCTTCAACGGCCTGATCGAACTCGCTCTCGACGAAACCATCGCGGGCTTCCTCAGCTGTTATGCCGACTTCGAGTTCGATATCTCCTTCTGCCTCCAGTCTCTCAACAACGAAGAAAACGAAGCCCTCTACAACCGGGCGCTTAACCTTCTGAGCCACGGCAAGTACGCCATCTATGAGCCCATCGAGATGGGCGATGATAATAAGATCCTGTTCCGTAGCATGCTTAGAGACTTTCTTGTACGATTTGGTTTCTATCTACCAGAAATCCTACCCACGCCCGCGCTGACGACGGCTGCCACACTTACAACAGGACAAACCATATGACCGAACAAAAACAGCTCGGCAGAACCAACTGACCGAAGAGCACATCGCCAAGATTGTCGACACCTACCAATTCCGAAAGCAAGTGGAGCGATATTCTCGGCGCGTGGAGATAAAGGAAATAGAAACAAATGACTACAACCTTAATATCTCGCGATATGTCAGCACCGCCGTGTCCGAACCCGAAATCGACCTAGCGGCGACTCATGGCGAATTGGTTGAAATCGAGGCCATAATCCTGGCGGCAACGAGAAAGCACAACAAATTCCTCAAGGAGCTGGGCCTCCCGCTTCTGCCATCGCCCGGTCCCAAAACGCTTTAAAGAGTTTGCCAGCTTGTGAAGCTTTATGCAATAGTTTGTGCTCTTTAGAGTGGGGTGGCTTTGGAAGACCAAGTTCCCGCAGTGTGGGGCGATGACTGAGAACATCTGTTTTGGGGACAAATTATGAAAACGGCATATTCCTTTGTCGTGCTCAGGTACGTGCATGACGTGATGACCGGGGAATTCGTCAATATCGGCGTGGCACTTTATGCGCCAGATATGAAATATATCGGGGGGCTCTGCAATACGCGATACGGACGCCTTACCAACATGTTCGGCAAGGGCGAGGTGGACGGCGAGTATTTTCGCGGGTTGATGCGGTATATCGAAGCTCGTTTCGATGAGATTGGCGACGCGATGAGAAGTGAACTTCCCCTGAATGGAATGCCCGCTGACATCATGGAAATCGCGAAGCGCATCCTGCCCCCGGACGACAGTGCCCTTCAATGGTCAATGCCGGGCGGTGGACAGACGGATGATCCTGGCAAGACACTTGAATCGCTTTATGAGCGTATGGTTGCTCGATATGAATCCAGGCAGGTGCGATCCAGCCGCGACGATGGCGAGGTTTGGCGCGCTTTCAAGAAGGAATTCGATTCGCATCACGTGAGCGGCCGGTTGCGCCCGAAACGGATCACTGCGCCGGATGACGATTATGAGTTCGAGCACGCATGGAAGAACGGGAGTTGGCGTATGTACGAACCTCTCTCATTTGACTTGCTTGATGCCGAGAGTATCACCGGCAAGGCTAATCGCTGGCTTGGCCGCATGACTAACCTGAGCGAAGCACCTGAGAAGTTCGTCCTGCATGTGCTGCTGGGTGAGCCATCCCTTGAGGGAATGCGCCCCGCCTACACGAAGGCCGGGAACATCCTCAATAAGATGCCGATAGAAAAAGTTTTCGTAAGGGAGCATGAAGCCTCTGTGTTTTCCGCGTCGCTTGCCACTGAAATGGAAAAACATGTTGCTTGACGGGATGGAAGCGAAGTGTCATGGCGGTCATGAGGCTAGTGGATACGTCTGGATGGAGAAACAAGCGGAGAAACAATCATGTCACATGACCATGCACATGCGCATCACGACCACGGGGCTGCCGATGTCAGCGACCGGGCGCTGCTCGGGGCGGTAATCGTCAATCTGGGCCTTTCGGTGTTCGAGTTTATTGCCGGCCTGGTCTCCGGGAGCGTGGCGCTGATGGCGGACGCCCTGCACAATACCAATGACGCGGCCGCGCTGGTGATTGCCTACGTCGCTCGCCGAATCGCAAGCAAGGGCGCGGATGAGCGTTTCACCTTCGGCTATCGTCGTGCCGAGTTGATCGGGGCGATGATCCAGCTTACCGCGCTCATCCTGGTAGGGCTTTATCTGGTCTATGAGACGGTACACCGCGTATTCGATCCGCAACCACTGCTGGGCGTCTGGATCATGATCGCCTCAACCGTCGCGCTGATTGTCGATCTTGCCACCGCCTGGTTCCTCTGGGCGCTGTCTAAAGGCAGCCTAAACGTGAAAGCCGCCTTCCTACACAACCTGACCGATGCCGCCTCTTCCGTGGCGGTACTCGCTGGCGGGGCGGCCATCACCTGGCTGGATTGGTACTGGGTCGATCCGGCGATCACCCTGATGATCGCTGGCTATATCCTGTGGATGTCCGTCGGCATGTTGAAAACGACTTCCCGCATCATCATGCAGGGCGTTCCCCCGCATATCTCTGCCGGTGAGGTGATCACTGCCATGCTGGCAGTCTCCGGGGTCCAGACCGTCCATCATCTCCATATCTGGGAGCTGGACGAGGCGCACTGCGCCCTGGAAGCACATGTCGTGATTGACGGGGAGCATGGCGATTGCCCGGCCATTCTCAAGACCATCAAGCAGCTCCTGCATGACCGGTTTGAAATCGCTCACGCCACCATCGAGATGGAAACCGAAGCGGAGCAGTGCGACCCTGAGACCGGCATCTGCTCCACACACTGATGCCGTTCATCGAATGCTTGCAGAAACAAATCCAGATGGAGTAGGATTGTTCCTGTTTTTGAAAACCTTAACGAGGAGTGACGAATGAAGCGGATGATGAAGGGTGCGGTTATCGCCAGCCTGATGCTGGCAACATGGGTCTGGGGCGGACCGTTTAATGCCAAACTGGTATCGGGAGATGCCATCTGGGCGATGCATCTGGATGCAGAAACTTTCAGGACGTCCACCCTGGGCAAGCTGATGCTGCAGGAGAATCAGGATGCCGAGTCCCTGAAGCAGTTGAAGGCGTTCGAGGAGATGTTCGGAATGGATCCGCAAACCGATCTGCATGCCGTCACGGCATACGGCGCTGGCATTGAGCCCGAGGCGTCAGTGATCCTGGTAAACGGGAAACTCAACCCTGCCAAACTGGTCGAAAAGGTCAAGACCATGCCTGCCTACCAGTTAGCCAAACACGGAAACCGGGAGATCCATAGCTGGGAGAACGAAGGCGAAGGGGCTGCTGAACGGGTGTATGGCGTGATCCTCGACCGCAATTCGGCCATCATCGGACAGACGCTTAAATCGGTCAAGAAGGCGATCGACGTGGCGGATGGCAAACAGAAGAACCTGTCGCAGGGCGGGATCAACACAAAACCCCTCTCTGTCGGCGGGGTGATGATGGCGGTCACGGCAGATTTGAGCAATGTCGATCTGTCTGCGAACCCGATGCTGGCGGCCAACAACGTGAGCGCCAAGAGCGTGACTATCCAAGTCAGGGAAAGCGAGGGAAACTTCAGCATTAAGGCGGCGGTCAAGCAGAATTCCGCGCAAGAGGCGGAGCAATCCCTGACCCTGCTGAATGGAATGCTGGGGATGGTCATGATGCAGACGCAGCAACAGAACCCCCCGGTGGCGGATGTCATGAAAGCCATCACCATCAAACGGGATAACGACGCCCTGCTGCTCAACGTGACCTATCCTGCGACCAAGCTGGCGGCATTGCTGAAGTCAGCCATGCGGGAGCCTGTAAAAACCGAATAATCGCCGTGGAATTGATCGAGCGCAGGATTTTTGTCACAATTGTTCACATTTCTGCCTTAATTTTGTCACAATTCTGTGGTTTGATGAGGCCCTTCAGTTAAATGGATCAAGGGGGGGCAGATGAAATCGGACGGATTCGGGAAGCATAAGTGGTTTTTGCTGGCGGTGGCGTTTCTTGGCATCAATTTTTACGGGGTGATGCGTTTGCAGCCGGACAGGGTTCCGTCCGTCTTACCT
>DIZZ01000219.1 GCA_002428045.1 Verrucomicrobia bacterium UBA6015 | reverse complement strand
GATAGGCATCCGTCCCCCCCCCCCCCCCACCCGCCGTCACAGTGGGATTGGCGTCACATGGGGTTGCGTGTGTTCCTCCTAGGACTGTCCCTTGCCATGCTGGCCTGGTGCAGCATCGAGGCTCGACTGAATCTGATGCTACCCCGCATCATCAGACGTGCCTCAGCCTCCAGAGCCGAGGCGGCCGCCTACATCCCCTCCCAGATGTACAAATTCCACGCGTTAATGGGTGCGGCATTGGCGCATGACGGCGATTATGACCGGGCGTTGCGAACCCTCCAGCATGCGCACATGGGTCATCGCGATGTGCTTCTTTATAACAATCTCGGCAATGTCTACGCGAATCGTGGCGATTGGAACCGGGCAATCGCGGTCTATCAAGCCTGGGCGGCTTCGGGAATCGACTATTCAACGGCATTGAAAAACTTGTCGACGGCTTATGAACAGGCTGGAGACGCCAGGAATGCCGCCCTGACGATGAGCCGACAGATGCGTTTATGGCGCGACGAACATCATTTGGCAGCCGTTCATCGTGTGGTCACGCTGTACCTGAAGGCGGGCATGAAGGATGACGCCTTGCGCATGCTGAAGTGGTTTGAAAGCTCCGCACTTTTCGATCCAAGGAAATGCCCCGCCACGTTTGATAACCTGGCGGGGGCCGTCCTGCTCGCGACGGGACACCGCGCGGAGGCCGAAGTCCGGTTCCGACTGGCGCTACGTAAGGATCCGGCACTGCAAAGTGCCCGGCGCAATCTGGACGGATTACCTCGCGAATAATCCCGGTCAGGGGGCCAGCACCACCATCCGGAAGAACTGCGTCTCGTCATCATCAGGCAACGTCGTGGTGTACACGGTCCGGGATTGCGTTGCAAGGATTATACCGCTGATATTTGCCCAGCTTGAGTTCGCCCGCGCGGCCCATGGAACCTATCCATAACGAGCTGCAACGCAGACTACAGCAGCGGGACTGCCAGGCCGGCCAGCAGGGTGGACAGGCAGGTGATGATCCGCTTGGTTGCCAGCCGCTCCTCGACGCCGGGGAACGGGCCGATGTCCTCGTAGTGCTGGTAGAATGACGCGCTTCCGGGAACCTGTGGGGCAGATCCCGCTTTCAGCGCATAGCCTGCGGTATTGCGGAACGGCCACAGGTCAATCGCGGCGCGGGTTGTTTCGAGGTCCTCCGGCATCGTTCGCTGGACATCCTCGGCGGAGCGTGGGCGTTCGCGCCGGGCAATCACCCAACTGTTCCCCGGCTGGATATCCGCCAGGATGTTTTTCATGACGGCCGCCGCAAAGCCCGGATCCTGCACCAGCAGCCCTACTTCCGTGTTCAGGCTGATCGACCGCGGATCGAAGTTGTAGGAGCCAACATAGGAGACTGTCTCGTCGATCACCATGGATTTGGCGTGGATACATAAAAACGGATCGCGCCCAGCATCGCCACCGCCCGAGGAACGGACGGCTGCACCCCGGCGGCGCAGGGCCTCAAGATCGGGAATCTGATCAAGCAGGGCGGACGGATGCTGCTTGTACTCGAACACATCCAGACCAGCTTTGAAATAACTGCGGCGCATCTTGAACCCGGCTGCATAAACCAGGGCATTATCGGTAGCACCAAGGCTGTTGGACGACATAAGCAGTTGAATCTCCGGATTCGTTTCGCGCAGCTCTTTGAAGATCTTGAACATGCCGCCATCCAGCACCAGATAGGGCGTCTGCAGCACCAGGCTGTGGCGGGCGGACTTCATCATCAGCTCGAGTTGCCGGGCGATGGTGCCCCGTCGCCAGGCCGTGTAGACCCGCGATGCCTTGCCCGGCGGATCGGCCAGGAACAGGGCCTTGGCAACCGGGCGGATCCGATCCACCAGACGCACGCGCACCACCTCGGGATCGTCGGCAGCGCGGCAGACGGCATCGAAACGGTCATCCAGATCAAAGGCGTCGCGGGTTTCCCGCCGCCGGAACTTGCCGCTGCGGATGACCCGCCGCACATCGGTCAACCGTTCGGTACGCTCGGTCTCGTCAAAGTCCCAGTAAGCCGCGAACGATTGCAGGGCATAGGACACCATCGGTCCCGTGAACAAGACGTCCCGGTCCTTGAAGTTCAACCCCGTCGCCTGGGCATAGTAGGTGTTCTCAACGTTGCGGCCGCCGGTGATCGCCACGGCGTTATCGACCACCAGCAGCTTATTGTGCATGCGCTGGTTGGTGTCGTTCGGGATCAGGAAGTCCACAGCCTCCTGCAGCGGGGCCGGATCGATCCGATTGGCTGCCGGACGGTAATGCCGGAACATCAGGTTGGTATGGGCCGTGGACACGAACGCCGCCAGCTCGACATCGCGGAAGGAGGCGATATGGTCAGCAATGATCTGGACATTCACACCGCGGTGCGCGGCCTGGATCAGCTCGTACAGCAGCAGCCGCCCCGCCTCGTCATTGCTCCAGATAAAGGTTTGCATGCGGATCGCGTGCCTGGCCGAGCGGATCAGGTGCAAGCGTGCCAGCATGGCATCAAAGCCATTCTCCAGCAACACGGCGTGGTTGTTCTCGGCCGGATCGCTGCCCTGATGCAGGGCCTGCCGCAGGCGGGCGGTGTAATCATGCAGCGGGGAACCGGAGAGGGCATCCGCTCGCACATCGAGCGTCGGTGAGCGCGTTGCGGAGCGTGTTCCCTCCTTCTCCGGCACAGCGTTGGAAGGTGGCACCAGCACGTGCCCCGGACCGGCGTAAGCCAGCGTCTCAGCCAGTCCTTTCAGAAAATCCGGCCATATGCCAGCGTCCTCCTCGCAATTGACTTCAAGGGTCAATACCGCATCGGTCGCAGGGATGCGCAGGATCAGCAACTGCCGTTGGTCGGGCTGCGGCAGCCGCATACGCTGCGCCCAGAGCGAGGGCAGCGCAACGGTATCCCATCCAGAAAAAGCAGAGGGCCAAGCCATCGACTCCGCATCGGGCGGGGAGATTCGCAGCACCGCACTGGCGATCGGCTGGGCATCCACGGCAGGGCGGTGCCCGTAATAGGCCAGTTTCTTGTGTCCCGAGAGCACCCAGCCAAGGGGGATACGCCGGATCACAAACGGATCAACGACGCAAGACTGACCCGCCGCCTCCATGACGGCGCGTTCCGCCGCCTTCCAGGACTGGAAATCGGCCGATGCGGATTGCGAGAACCCCATCGGTACTGCCAACACCATAATAGTCACCATCAACAACCCTACACCACGCATGTCCACCTCCTACGCTATGCTTAAGCGCTACCCCCCCCTCAAACTATAAACATTAGCCAAAAGACATCAACCGTCAACTGTAATGAGGCTGTTATTGTGGGGGTATTTGCAGAGCGGCTTGCCGTGTCGATATCAAGACCGATGAAGGGGGAGGATGCACGCACCTGTAGCCGCGTCACGCAGGGGCGCGGTCGTAGCAAAGGCCGGTCGGCAGCGAAGGGTTGAAGCTCTGAATGTCGGCCTTCGTCCGCCTCTCATACTATCTACAGGGGGACGGATGCAGCCTTTTGGTGATAAATAGAGTGCATACGCCGAGAAAACGATTGACACCGACACTATATTTGGCTATTTTACCAATTATTCAAGTATAAGGAGGCTGTGTTTATGGAGGCGATGAACAAGCGGCGTTACGAGGCGAAGGCGCGGGTGCTCAAGGCCCTGGCGCATCCGACACGACTTTGGATGGCGGAGCAGCTCGCCGACGGCGAACGGTGCGTATGCGAGTTTGTGGAGGCGATCGGTGTCGATTTCTCGACGGTCTCGAAACACTTGGCCATTTTGAAGCAGGCTGGTTTTGTGGAAGATGATAAGCGCGGCAAGCAAGTCTTCTACCGACTGAAGGTTCCCTGCATCCTCAATTTCCTCGGTTGCGTGGAAGCGGTATTGATTTCGGAAGCGCAGGAGCAGGCGGATCTGGTGGCGTAAAGGAGAAGGAAATGAACTGGAAAGAGGAATGGAAGAAGCTGGCTTGGATCGTGGGCATATTCCTGGCGTTCTTTTATCTGCCGGTGGGCCGGGAACGGTTCGATAACGCGATCATGGAGTCGCTGCATCTGGCCAAATGGTATGCTCAGGAGCATGTACTGCTTTGTCTGATCCCGGCATTCTTCATCGCGGGTGCCATCGCGGTGTTCGTGAGCCAGGGCTCGGTGATGAAGTATCTGGGGGCCAAGGCGAACAAGATCCTAGCCTACGGCGTGGCCGCCGTGTCGGGCACGATCCTGGCGGTCTGCTCCTGCACCGTCCTGCCGCTTTTTTCGGGGATCTACCGCATGGGTGCGGGGCTTGGGCCAGCGTCGGCATTCCTTTATTCCGGCCCAGCGATCAACATCCTGGCGATTGTGATGACCGCGCGCGTTCTCGGGATCGAGCTTGGAATCGCCCGTGCCGTCGGGGCCATACTTTTCAGTATCGTGATCGGTGTGTTGATGCATCTGATCTTCATCAGGGAAGAGAAGCAGAAGGCCGCCGCGCAGATGCTATTGCCGGAAGAGGAAGTTAAACGGCCGCTCTGGCAGAATGCGCTGTATTTCGTCTCGATGGTAGGCATCCTGGTGTTTGCCAACTGGGGCAAGCCGCAGGAAACGACTGGGCTATGGGCGTCCATCTATGCCACCAAATGGATCGTGTCCGCACTGTTTGCTGCGGCGCTGGGCGTAATGCTGGTCATCTGGTTCGAGGTCAAATGGTGGAAGGTCGGGCTGACCGCCCTGCCGACGGTGGCGCTAGCCACCGTCTTTCCCGAACAGCCGATGGTAGCGTTTGCCACCGCCGTGATCGGCCTTTCCTGGTTCACCAGCCTCGACAAGGGCGAGACGGGCGAATGGTTCTCGTCGTCGTGGGGCTTCGCCAAGCAGATCATGCCGCTGCTGCTGATCGGCGTCCTGGTAGCGGGAGCCCTGCTCGGGCGCGTCGGCCATGAGGGGCTGATCCCGTCGGAATGGATTGCCAATTTAGTCGGTGGGAACTCGCTACGCGCTAACTTCGTTGCCTCCTTCGCCGGGGCCTTCATGTATTTCGCCACGCTGACGGAAGTGCCGATCCTGCAAGGGTTGATCGCCAACGGCATGGGCAAGGGCCCCGCACTAGCACTGCTGCTGGCCGGCCCAGCCCTGAGCCTGCCGAGCATGCTGGTGATCCGCAGTGTGCTCGGTACGAAGAAAACCGTCGTGTTCGTCTCCCTGGTGATCGTCATGGCGACGTTCAGCGGGATGATCTTCGGGGGAATCTTTGAAATGATGGAATGGTGGAATCGCTAGCATAATAGAGGGATACCAATGACTGATAGAAAAACATCAATCGCGGATATATGAACCTGACGGTATGGCAAGATGCAGAAGCGCTCTTTAAGCTGACATGCTCTGGCTTTCGCAATTTCGCATTTGAGCTCAAAAAACTCGCCGCCCAGCAGATCTCATACCGCCTGACCAGTTCGAAGCGCTTGACTCCATCGCTTACAAGATTGAGAACGGGATGAAGCGGTTGATTGAAAGTCTACAACAAAAAAAGAATAAGGAGTAACATGAAGATACAGATCCTGGGCACCGGGTGCCCAAAATGCAAGCAACTGGCAGCGAACGCCGCAGAGGCAACCAAGGGACTCGGGCTCGATTGCGAGATCGAGAAAGTGACCGACATCAACGACATCATGGCGATGGGTGTGATGATGACCCCCGCCCTCGCGGTCGATGGCGTAGTTAAAAGCACAGGAAAAGTGTTGAGCCCTGAAAATATCAAGAAAATGCTTCACGCGTAAAAGGAGATGGATTATGAACATGCTTATGAAACCCGCTGTTTTTTTCGCGACCCTGGCAGGTATGATGGCGCTGACCGCCTGCGCCAGGGATGAAGCCACCACAAACGAGCCGACGGCGACAGCCAAGGTTGAGCAGGTGTTGCCGAAACTGGTCGACCTGGGCGCCAAGAAATGCATTCCCTGCAAGAAGATGGCTCCCATTCTCGATGAACTGACCGAGGAATACAAAGGCGTATTCGATGTGGTTTTCATCGATGTCTGGCAGCCCGAGAACAAGGCTGAAGCCCAGAAGTACGGCATCCAGTCGATACCGACACAAATCTTCTTCGATGCCAACGGCAAGGAACTCGGGCGGCACGAAGGCTTCATTTCCAAGGAGGATATCCTGAAGAAGTGGAAGGCGTTTGGCGTGACATTAAATCGCACAGCGAATTAAGCCCACAGCGAATGGGATGGCACAGCGAATTAAGCACGCAGCGAATGGGAATCGCACAGCGAAGGGAAATTTGAACATTCGGAACGATAACCTTGCTTATCCTGAGCTATCCTACAGGATCATGGGCGTGGCTATGAATGTCCACAATCAACTCGGTCCTGGCTGGGATGAGGATGCGTATCATTCTGCGCTTCTGCACGCTTTACGAAAATCTGATCTTAAGGCAGAAAGCAAGCTGCGCGGTATACTTAAACATCGCGATCTGAACGCGGATACGTTTGAGCTGGATATACTTGTCGAAGATTCGATCATTCTGGAACTAAAACACCTGATGGATCGATTTCATCCCGCTCACATGATTCAATTGATCAACTATCAGAAATTTTGGAACAAAGACTTGGGAATTCTACTTAATTTTGGCCTTGATCGCCTTCAATTCGAACGGATTCCCTTTACCCCCCGCACCGGCCCACTAAAAGTTGACGATGCATTTAAACGGTTTCATGAGAAATATCCCTCAAAAGCGGAAAAAACAGAATCCCTTCTCCAAGCCGTCTTGAATGCCCACGGACTTGGATATGGAACGTATGTTTACCGCAACCTTGTGCACACAGAGTGTCATTTCCAGAACATTCCTTGTGAGCGCCCAGTCATTCCACTAAATTACGATTCGTTATCGTTGGGGGAAAAACAGGCAGATGTTTTTTGCGTTGATTCCGACGTGCTCATACTTGTTAGTGCCCAGTGTGAAAACGCTTCAGCTGTTCAATTAGCTCGGTTGCTTAGCTATCTACGCAAAACCAATTTATCTGATGGTATTATCGCCAACTTTGGATCTAACGAATTGCATCTGAAACATGTCAAACCATAACCATATTTTTTCCATTCGCTGCGTGCCTCATTCGTTGTGCCCCTCTCCATCCCCCATTCGCTGCGTGCCTCATTCGTTGTGCCCCCTCCACTAAAACCCGCTAGGAGTACCCTATGGAAAAACTAAAACAGATTTTAACCAACGCCCTGCTGGCTTTTGCCCTGATCAGCACTGGATTCGCCCTCGGCAAGCACGCCGTGAAACCGGATGTGCCAGCGGATCCTCAACTGCCCACGGCAAATGGCCGCCAGATCGCTGTCTACTATCTCCACTCCACCTTCCGCTGCGTCACCTGCAACACCATCGAGTCGATGACCAAGGCGCTGCTCGACAGCACCTACAGCGATGCCTTGGCGGCTGGAGCAATCCAATGGCATGAGGTTGATTTCTCTGAGAATACCGCGATGGCCAAACAGTTCGAGATCGTTGCGAGCTGCGTAGTGGTCGCGGAAATGAAGGATGGTATCGTCACCGACTACAAGCGGCTGGACGACGTCTGGACCCTGATGGAGGATCCGGCAGCGTTCAATGCGTATATTAGCACCGCTATCGACGGCTACCTTAAAAAGACCGGGGGTGGGGTATGATCTGGACGCCCGTCTTCACCGCGTTCTGGCTCGGCATTCTCACGTCGATCAGTCCCTGCCCGCTGGCAACGAACATCGCCGCGATCTCGTTCATCGGTCGCAAAGCCGGACAGAAGAACCATGTTATCCGCTCCGGCCTGCTCTATTCCGCCGGACGCACACTGGCCTATGTTATTCTCGGGGCCATCATCACCACCGGGCTGCTGGGCAGCGCGGAAATTTCTCGTTTCCTGCAAAAGTACATGAGCGAGGCGCTCGGCCCGATCCTGATCATCCTGGGACTCATCCTGCTGGGCTGGATCGGCTCGGGAACCTCGCTACACATGGGAGCCGACAAACTGCAGGCCAGGGCGAAACAGGGCGGAATCATCTGGGCCGTGCCGATCGGCTTCCTCTTCGCGCTCTCGTTCTGCCCCGTATCGGCAGGACTCTTCTTCGGCGGATTGCTACCGCTGGCAATAAAGCAACAGTCTGCGCTCCTACTGCCAGTGGCCTACGGGCTCGGCACCTCGCTGCCGGTGGTGATCTTCGCCTTCATCATGGCGTTTGGCTCCGCCACCCTTGGCAAAGCGTTCAACCTGCTGACCCAGATCGAGATCTGGATCCGCCGCCTAGCTGGCACCGCCTTCATCCTCGCGGGAATCTACACCTGCCTGACCCATATCTATCGATTCTGATGCAAATTAAGGATATCTTAAGAGACATCTTCAAGAATACGGTTGTTCTAGCGGATTATGAACGAAAATAACACAATCGACTGTTCATCGCAGGGTTGGCTTGATCGGACGGTGAGCGGTATAAAGGGTAAGTGTATGAATATCCTAGTGATCGAGGATTCAATATCCTTGCGCGACACACTGAAGGACGGCCTGTCGAAAATGGGTTACGGGGTGGACGCCGTCGGCGATGGCAAGGAAGGACTGGACTATGCCCGGTTCAAGAAATATGACGTGATCATCCTTGATCTGATGTTGCCCGGTATGGACGGGCTCTCCGTTCTGCGCGAGTTGAGGGCTTCTGGCAAGAACACGCATGTATTGATCCTGTCCGCAAAAGATAAAGTCGATGATCGCGTGCGCGGGCTTCACCTTGGTGCTGACGACTACATGATCAAGCCGTTTTCATTCGATGAGTTGTGTGCGCGGATCGCCACGCTGGTCCGCCGCCGATATGACTCGAAAAACCCGTTTATCGTGGCTGGCAGCTTAACGATCAATACGGCACTCAGGGACGTTCGACGAGGGGCTGAATCGATTCTATTGACACCTGGAGAATATGCAATTCTGGAGGTGCTCGTGCTCAACCGGGGACGCGTGATCAATGCCGATCAACTGATCGATGCATCGCGTGGCAGCGACGACGCGCCAAGCGTCAACACCATCCAGGTCATGGTGTGCAATCTTCGTAAGAAAATTGCCGAAGAAGGCAGTGATGATGTCGTCAAGACTCGACGGGGTTACGGGTATTACATAGAATAGGCGGATATGAAATCCATCTGTCAGTATCTCAGCACTCGGATCATCTGCGGGGCATCACTGGTTCTCGCGACCGGAAGCCTACTGTTGGGGCTTGCTATCCGGCATCTGGATATTAGGGAGTTCGATCAAGATCTTGAGACCAAGGCACGGCTATTGGCAACACTGGTTGTTCACGACGGAATACTGACGGAGGCAGACTTCAGCGCCGATTTGTTACCTGAATTCAACACCTCTAAAAATGCTGAATATTTCCAGTTTCGATTTCTTGACGGGGCCACCATCAGACGCTCTAAAAATCTAAAGGCCCAAGATTTGCCATTCCTCTCAAAAAGCATTAAAAATCCCTTGCTGAGGAATACCCACCTGCCAGACGGGCGATCAGGACGCTTCATTCAACTCACATTCCAACCGCGGGCGATGGATGCAAACCAAGCCTTCAAGAAGGAAAAGGGAGTCCGAAATCCGGATGATTCCGAATCAGCGCTGGTGGTGCTTGGGGTGGCGCGTAGCCGAGAGGGCCTGGATGCCCTGCTTCTGAGCGTCTATGCGGCGCTTGTATTCATGGACATTTTGCTGATTTCCCTGATTGTTTTGCTCGTTCGCCATGCACTGCGCAAGGCATTCCGACCCGTTGCACTGCTGAATGCACAGATAGCAAACCTATCTCCAGAGTGCCTCGAGGCTCGGATTGATCTGCCAGACACACCTGACGAAATCGCTTCTGTTCCATCCACGCTGAACGAGTTTATGGCTACGCTTCAGGCTGCGTTCGTTCGGGAACAGCGCTTCGCCAGCGATGCCGCTCACGAACTGCGCACACCCGTGGCGGAATTCCGTGCCGCCTGTGAAGTCGGGGCCAGGTGGTCTGACGATCCAGCCCTTGTAAAAAGGCGTTTCGAGAACCTTCGAACAGCAGCAGCCAACATGGAACGAATGCTAAACGGACTTCTCGACCTGAGCCGCCTGGAACGAGGAACAGATGAAAGCCATCGGGCGGATATTCGCCTGGCATTTCTAATCGACTCCTGCTGGGCTCGTGTGTCAAACAACGATGGTGCCGCAAAGGGACACCTGGAAAACCGTGTCGCACAATCGCTGGTCCTTCACTCGGACGAGGCTAAACTGGAGATGCTTCTCTACAATATCCTGGACAATGCGGCATCGTACAGCCCCCTCGAGGCGAACGTGACGTGCGATGGCAAACAAAGCGAAGACGGGGCATTGGAGATAATCATAAACAACCCTGCCCAAGGGCTCCGAAGCGAGGATATCGAGCATATCTTTGAACGTTTCTGGCGCAAGGACGCTGCGCGAACAGCGGGAACCCATGCCGGACTTGGCCTCTCTATCGTAAAAGCCTTGGCGGATGCCCTAGCCATCCGAGTGACTATCGAGTTGACCCCGGAACATATTTTCTCCGTACGACTTCGCTTCCCCGCACAAATGGCCAAATGATCTGGTCGTGATGGAATCATTTTTTCGTCTTAAACACTTCTTAAACATGCCCTGCAAACATGCAGGCTCATGAAACCAAATGAAATATCCAGAACCTTTTCGTTACCAACTTACGCTACAACAAGCCCCGCTTATTCTGTCGTCGTACCCTTCTACAACGAGCAAGACGCGGCGCCTCAATTGATCCAGGAAATCCTTGATATCCTGCCGAGACTGGACGGCCCGGCCGAGTGTGTCTGTATTAACGACGGAAGCAGCGATGGGACGGCAATTGCCATCAGAAACTTCACCAAGCAGCCAGGGGCACTGGTAAGAGTAATTTCTTTCCAAAAGAACAGGGGGCAAGCCGCCGCCTTATGGGCAGGACTGCATGAGGCACGCGGAGAGGTCATCATCACGCTTGACGGCGACGGTCAAAACGATCCGTCCGATATTCCAGCCCTTCTACGGCATTTGGAACATGCCGATCTGGTCTGCGGAATCAGGGCGGAACGCAACGACACCGCCTTGCGCCGCGCCATGTCGCGCCTGGCAAATCGAATCCGGGGACGGATTCTGGGTGACAACATGCGAGATAGTGGTTGCGCACTGAAAGCAATGCGCCGAGAAGTTGTCTCATGCCTGTTGCCCATCAGGACGCTCTACTCCTTTATTCCGGCCTTGGCTGTCTCGGGGGGATTCCGCATCACCGAAATCCCCGTTCGTCACCGTGCCCGTAACGGCGGCACATCAAACTACGGTTTTAAGAAATTCGCGCTCATGCCCTTGGTGGATATGCTCGGTCTGCTTTGGTTTAAAAGGCGTTCCCTACGGGTG
>DIZZ01000102.1:6775-8665 GCA_002428045.1 Verrucomicrobia bacterium UBA6015 | reverse complement strand
GGGAGCCCTGTAGCCGCGCCACGAAGGGGCGCGTTCGGGGCAAAGGCCGGTCGGCAGCGGAGGGCTGATGCGCTGAACGTCGGCCTTGCCATTGGCTTTCCCATCCGGAGCAGGATGCTCCGGGTACGTTACTGGCAATGCTATTGGCAGGTAGGGCGAAGACCTCCGGGCAAGCCGCCTGTGGCAATGGCAGGAAGCTTGCACGCCGCGGCCGGTGTGGAACCCGACCCTCCCCAAGTCTGCCGTCTATAGTCTGCAGTCTGCAGTCTCCCCTCCCCCTCCCCATTTCAGGTTTCAGGTTTCATCCCTCATCCCTTCCCTCATCTTTTCCCTCTTCCCTCTTACCCCTTGCCCCCTACTCCACGCCTATCCACGACTCCTGCACTACAGGCTCGTTCATCTTCTCATCCAGCACCCTCTGCATGAACTCCAACGACACCTTCACTTGGTTCATATTCTGGTTCAGCACCGTGATCGAGGCCTCGTCCGTATCCCCGGAGCCACTGCCGGCGCCAGAGCCAGTGCCGGGACCGGTGCCAGCGCCGGGATCAGAGTCTTGGACGCCCGACTCCCGAGGCCCGACGCCCGGCTCGCCTGACTCCTGACCCCCGACCCCTGCCGCCTCTCCCCTGCCTCCTGAACCCTGACCCTCGCCCCCTGCTCCCTCGCCCGACCCCTTCAGCGTCACCTCGTAGTCGTCGAAGCCATTCTGGCGGGCCATCTCGGTAATCTGGCGGGCGACGGCCAGCAACTGATCCTGCATCCGCTGCACGCCGAGCGCTTGCGGGATGTTGCCCACGTTGGTGTCCACGGAATCGACCGAGCGCCGGATCACATCCAGCCGCTCCATGGCCGCCTCCATCGAGTACTCCCCGGTGAACATGGCCTTGAGTTCACGCGCGGCACTGGCCGCCGTGCTGGCTTCATTGCGGGCGCTCATGGCGAACTTGGCCGCTTCCGAGGCGCTGCCGAAGATCTCATCCATCCGCCCCGTCATCCCCGACAGGCTCTGCAACAGCGAGGCGGTGCCATCAGCCCCGCCATCCCCGCCGCCCAGCAGCGCTTCCAGCGCCGAGGCCGCCGCCGAGGCACCACCGCTACCTGCCCCGCCCGCCGCCCCCCCGCCGGACAGCGCCGATTCCATCGTCGCGATATTCTGGTTGATATCGGACAGCGTCGCGTTCACACCGGCGGTCGGATCACTCAACTCGCGCATCACCTCGAACATGTTCGTCATCTGCGACTCCAGCGTCTCCACCGTACCCGCCAACCCGCCCAGCGCCCCAGCACCGGCCACCACCACCTCCAGGATCATGCGGTCACTGGCCGTCGGATCACTGCAGGAGATCATGAAAGTGCCCAATCCCCAGTCGGCGATGACATCTGCGCTATAAATCCCTGCGACCATCTCCAGCATGGTCTGCTGCTCGCTGGTTCCCTCGACGGTCAGTCGCACCATCCCCGGATCGAGCATGCGCGCGGTCTTGTACATGATCGTGTTGGTCGATCCGAACTGCACCGTGGTCGGACGGCTCAGGATGCGGGCCCGATCCCCGGCAGTGGCCTGCTGAATGGCCTCGACCTGTGCAGCCATGTTGGTCATGGTCGGCCCGAAGACCTCCACCATCTGGTTGGTCAGCGCCGCCAGCGGGGCCACCAAGGTGTTGGTCAGGTCATCCATGCGCGTCACCATGTCGGTGACATTGGTTAAAATCGCCCCCGATTGATTCGTCAGGGTACTTAGGCTGTCCATTGCCCGCGCAGCAAAATTGGTCGTGATCGAGGCCAGATTCTCCAGGTTCGTGGTCAACCCACTCACCCGCCCGACCAAGTTCGACTCCAGGGAAAGCACGCTATCCTTGATGCTTTCCACCGTCTCGAACTCGGGCG
>DIZZ01000102.1:6534-6750 GCA_002428045.1 Verrucomicrobia bacterium UBA6015 | reverse complement strand
TCCACCCGGGCCAGATAGGTACGCCCCACCCGCAACGTGCCATCGGCCAGCTTGCTGGCGATATCCCACTCGATGCGGAAGAAGCCATCCGCCAGCACCGTTGAGGATGTCAACTGGTGGATGCTCGTACCACTCTGGTCGAAGAAACGGACGGTCGTGGAATCCGGATTGTTCACAATACGCCCGCCGCGCTCGATCCAGGAATGGATCGTCAGG
>DIZZ01000102.1:0-6497 GCA_002428045.1 Verrucomicrobia bacterium UBA6015 | reverse complement strand
CATGATCAGGGTGCGCGTCTGGTCCCGGTCCGAGAGCCAGCGGAAGTCGACCTTGTCGTTGAAGAACTGCCGGTACCAGACCGTGTCGAAATAGCCGTAGGGATAGTTCGTCACAAAGGGCGACTCCAGTCCGGTGATCGACCAGCCCGCGCTGTCGGTCACGCTGAGCTTGTCCAGTTCCTTGAGCGTCTTTACCCCTGTATCCAGGTCTTCCTCCATGTAGCCGATCACCCAGGTCACCAGGAAGTATTTGAGATCGAAAGGATGATCTGTGTCGTCATAGGGGCCAAGGCGGGATCCGTCGAACAGATCCGGATCCGGATAGGACGCATCTTGCACCCTCAGCATCACCCCATCGGCACGCAGCGTCGGTGCCGTCCATTGGAAGGACGACTGGTAGCGAGACGGACGCGGATTGTTGTCGATCGGTGTCGTATTGGCCTTGATCCAGACACCGCCGGGCAACTTGTAGTACAGGTCCACATACGACACGGTGCCCTGGGTGCGCCAGATGACCGACTTGGTCTGGTTGGCATACACGGGGGACTCGCCCAGCTCCCCGTTGGGATAGGTCAATTCGAATGAGCCAACGATATTGAAGTTCCCCGAAAAGGCGGTCAGTAGCGAATTGGCGCTGTTGGTGACCATGATCTGGGTCGGTCCCAGCTTGTCGGGCACCACCCAGGGCATGGAGAAGGTATTATTATCAGAATTAAAGGAAATAGCACGAGTCACATCCGTGGTGACGATCCCGTCACCCAGGAACCACACGGTGAAATCCTCGGCATTCATGCTGCCGCCCTTGATCCATGTGACCTGCACCTCGTCGCCCACGCGCAGGTACTCCCCCTCGGCGGGCGAGACCACCTCGATGATCGGCTGGCTGACCAGGCGGAACGGGGCCGAATAGGCCGTCGCCGTCCCCTGCCGGTCCGAGACACGCAGGACCACGTTACTCAGCGACTCCTGGTCACGCATGGCCGACGCCGGCAGCGGATAGACCCGCGAGGTGCCCGCCACGTTCTGGGCCACACTAAGGGTGGTGTTGTCCTCATAGACCAGATCGATGTTGAATACCGGCTCAGCCACCTGTGCCACCCAGGCGATGGCATTGTTCTCGCCCACCGCCCAGATGTCGTACGCCAACGGACGATCCACCCGGATGCCGCCCATGCGGAAGGCGCCCGAGACCTTGGAATCCGCCGTGCCCGTGACCTTGATCACGGCATTGGTCGACGGCATGCGATCGAGCTCCACCGCCCAGTTGTAGGTGTTCGAGCCCGTCGAAATCGGCAGATCCGCCACCACCGGCACCGGATCATACGTCAGGCCACCATCAGCCGAGTAGGTGATCGTCACCTTGTCGCCCGCCGCCGCCGCGATGAAGGCGATCGTGTTGGTCTCGCCCAGCTTCATGGCCCCGCCCGGTGCCGGATCCACAATCTTGATGCCCTTGATCGTGAAGCGGTCGGAACGGGCGGTGAACCCGACATCGGCCGGATTTGGCGATGCGTCCACGCGCAACTGTAAAATCGCATTGGTCGACGGGTCGATTTCAGGATCTATCAACCAGTTATACAACAACACCGATACCTGTGCTGACGCATCCAGATTCGTGACCGTTGATCCTCCATCAAGAGAAAGACTGAGCGGTCCACTGGCGGAACTATGCAACCCGGCATATTCCCACGATATCGGGCGCTGCGTACCGGCCGTCCAGACCACCCCGTTGGTCGGCGAAGTGATGCGGATCCCGCGCAGGGTGAAGGGCTGGCTAATGGCCGAATAGTTGTCCCAGACCACCTTGACCAGCGCCCGGTTGCTCGGACGCAGGGTGGGAGGAACCACCCAGGCATAGGAGGATCGTCCGGGATAGTTCGGATTGACGATGGCGTCCTGCTCAATCAACTGGAAGGTATTCGTGCCCTCGCGCGAATAGTATATCGAGGCCACACTTGGGCCGGCACCGGCCGAGACCCAGCCGATCTCGGTCTGGGTCCCCATCGTGTGGGTGGATCCCGCCAGCGGGGCTTCCATGATGATGCCCTCGACGGTGAAATACTCATCCGAGAGGTCGAACACATTCGTCATCGGTGTGACGTGGTCCGGCTGGGTCGCATCCAGGACCGTCGCCCGCACCTTGGTCTGGCTCGAGGGGAAGGTCGGACGGAACTCGAACCACTGGCGCAGGCTCCATTCCTCCGCGCTCGGCCCCAACGCCTGCCAGGTCTCGGCTCGGTCATAACTAATCTCCAGTTTCACCCGCTGCCAGCCCATCGGGGCACCGGCATGGGTCATGACCGCATTCGACCCCATCACCAGGGTGTCGTTGAACAGGTTCGGGTAGGTCACCCGCACACCGGCAATGCTGAAGTTCTGTCCCGAGATCGCATTCAGGTTGGCATCCTCGTCGGACTGGATCTTCACCCGCGCCTGCGGCGAGACCCGCTCGCTGACTACCCACGCATACGACAGGGTATTGGGTACATTCTGGGCGATCGGCAGCCACACCGTGTTCGTCTCCGCATACAGGTCCGTGTAGAAGAGGCTCACGGTATCGCCCGCGCCGCCCGCCACCCAGCGGATGGTCTGGGTTGTCCCCGTCAGCCATTCCTCGCCGCCGTCCGGCGCGAGCACGTCGACCCCCGCGATCGTGAACGGCTCGGAATAGCCGATGATCCGTCCATCCGAAAGCGACCGGACGCGCAGAACGGTCGTGTCGCTCTCCGCCTGGGTCACATCCCAGACGAGGGAATTATCGCCATCCGCGTTGTCCACGAAGGAGTAGATGTTCTGCGCGTAGGTCACCCCGCCATCCAGCGAGACATCCACATGCACGTTAGTACCGGCATCGATCGAGCGCCAGGTGATGATGAACGGGTCGCCGCGCTTGACCTTCTGACCCGCCGTCGGCGTGGTCACCACCACGCCGACCAGGGCGAATTCGCTATCCGAGTCGTCGGCATAGGAACCGTTCGGTGCCTGTATGCGAATTTTGGCGTTGGTCGAGAGCAGGGATGACATATTCCGAGGCGTTGCCCAGGTATACAGGTTGTCGGTCGAGGCATTCTGGTTCGTTGCCGCGAACTCGATCATCATGCCGCCTTCATTAGCATAGAAATTCACCCCGTCGGGAGCGATATAGATCGACGAACGCACACTGAGATCATTCGCCGATGCCCAGCGGATCGCATTGGTTTCACCCACATACCAGCGCTCGCCGCCGTTAGGTACAATCACCTTGAACCGCTGCACGATCTCGAATGGGCGGTCGGAATAGTCGATCACCGTGGCATCGTCCAGATCGCGGATCCGCACCACCACGTTCGTGAATCCCGAGACCCCCGAGGGCGGCTGCGGCGTGGCCCACGCCAGTGCGTTCGTGCCGCCAGCGCCCTTGGCCAGACCGGCGGAGATCACCGTGAACGGCCCGGCATACCCGTTGATCGAATAGGCCAGTTCGAGGTTATCACTGACCGTTCCCGCCCAGGACCAGTGGATCGTGGTCGGCACGGCGGTGATCAGTGCCTTGTCGCCCCGCTCCTCGCCGTTCGGGGCGACAACAACCACCCGTCCGCGCGAGGCGGTCACGGTCACATTGCTCACCGCCACCTGCTGGTCGCCGCCCGATTTGAGGAAGGCCTTGAAGCGGAACACACCACCGGTGGTGTTGTAGATCTGGCTGTAGAGTTTGCCGATATTGGCCACGACATCCGTTATGGGGCTGGTCTCAAGGTTGTACACACTCAGTGCATTGGTCTGTTCCTGCGGTGTCCATTGCTTCGAACTGGTGTTGTAGTAGAACCAGCGGTTGCTGGCACCCATCCCGACATCGCCACTGATCTGGTAACGAACATCCGTGCCGGCATTGAACGTGCGCGTGTGCTCGAACCCGATCAGCTCCCCGAGGAAGGGATACCCCGTAGCCTCCGTCGGGGTCACCCAGGGCGCTTCTTCCGGATAACGCGAGGCCGCCACCGAGACCCCATGCAGCATGGGGGAGAAACGGTGATCCTCGCTGCGCAACTGGCCGCGATATTGGAAATACCGGTTGATCGAGACCACGCCAAGCAGATTGCCTGCCGACGGGGCGGTGAACCAAGTGTCCGGTGTGCCATCCGGCCCGACATAGGGCACCCCGTCGAGCGGTGTGGAGGCTGCACTGCGCACCTGGATGGCGAGCGTGCCCTTCCCTGCCCGGTAATGCGCCGCCACATCCTGGGCGCCCAGGGCACGGTTGTGATAGGCGATCTCGTCCATCATCCCGCGGAAGAACCCGCCGCCGCTGTAGGCGCGCCCGATCACCAGCGGTGCCGCCGAGGCGGGATTGGCCCCCATCGGCGTGTACTCGCAGACCTGCCGACCGTCAAGATAAAGGCGCATGCGCGTGCCGTCATAGGTCGCGGCGATGTGCATCCAGGTTTCGCGCATGAGGGGGACCGGGGCGATGCAGGCATTGCCGGAAATCCATAATACCAGCCGCCGCTGGGCATCCATCGCCAGCCCGTAGCCAGAGCCCGCCGTGCGCTTATCAATCAGGGTGCGGGCGTTGTCGGCCTCGACATAGACCCAGAGCGAGAGAGAGAAGGTCCCCGCCTCGAGCGGGGCACTGTGCGGGACGCTGCCATACCCGCTGGTGCCGTTGAACCCGATCGCCTGGCCGAAGGTCCCGGCCTGCCCGTAGGTCAACGAATAGGCCGTGGCCGTCAGGGTGCCGCTGGCGACCGAGTTGGTCAGATGCCCCGCCGACTCCTCGCCACGCCACAGCGCAAGCAGCCCGCTGTCGGTCGACGGCAAGCCGCTGCCGAAGCGGCCATTGGCGGTCCAGTCGAGCGTTTCCCAGATCGAGGCCCCCTCGGCATCGAGGATGGCCGACTCGAAGTCTGCCGTCCGGGCCGATTCGTAGCCCGCACTGGAGAGACGACCGATCTCGCCGGGGGTCAGTGCCCGCTGCCAGAGACTGAGGTCGTCGAGCGCCCCGGCAAAGTAGATCGCATCGGCCCCATAGCGCGCCAGGAAAAGCGGACCGGCACCGTAATCCTCGACAGCGCCGCTGATGTTGCCAGAATTCTCACGCACACCGTCCACCACCAGATGCGCCTGCTGCCCCTGCCGCATGGCCACGACATGATGCCAGCGCCCATCGTTGAGGTCGCGCCGCAAAGAGGGTACCAGCACCTGCCCGCCGGTCCCGTTGAGCACCAAGGTCAGTTGTCCGGGCGCAGCCGCCGCCCCGTCGCCGTTCAGCTCCAGCGCATACGAACGACTGCCCGTGAGCTCGGTCGCCACCAGCGCCGCCCGGTTGGTGCTGCTGCCCTGGAACCAAATCGAGACCGCGAAATCGGCGGGCAGCGAGACCGCAGGCAAGGCCACATACTGGCCGCTGCCGCTGAACTTGCCGCTGTAGAGCCCCAGGCCTCCGGCCGATTCGGTAGCTGCCCCGCCCACGGGCGAGCCATGCCGCGAACCGGCTGCATCCAGCACCTGCGCACCGGCCGTGGTCCAGGAGGCCTCGTCCATCTTCCACAGCGCAGCCAGGCCGGTCTGCCCCACGGCGGTGAGCCCCACCGCCCCGCGATCCGCCAGATCCACCAGATGCAGGGTATCGCCATGCCAGGTGGTCAGCCCGCCGAAATCGCCCTTGGCGAAATCCGCCCGCGTCCGACTGGCAAAGGTCCCCGCACTGGAGACCACGCGCACCTGACCAACCGCCGGGGTCACCATCCCGCCGCCGCTCAACTCCAGCTCATACTGGAAATAGCGCTGCCCGGCAATCCCGATGGCCTGTCCGCTCTGGTAGCTGCCCGAGAAGGCCCCCGTGAGCGGCAGGGCATTGCCGAAACGCGCCTTCGCTGTGACGCGTCCCCCGGCCTGCGGCACGCCGCTGGCGACCCGCTGCACGGCATCCGCCTTGAGCAGGGCACGGCTATAGACCGCCAGCTCATCCATCATCCCCGGCCAGTTGGCCCCCCCGGCCACACCGATCGTCATGTTGGTCACGGTCACATTCGCCGCCAGGATCAGGGCCACATGATTCCACCCCGGCAGCAGTTCCCGTGATCGGTCACGCGCATTCACAAAAAGCTGGGCACCCGCCGCGCCAGTGCCTTCCAGGCGCAGCACGCCATTGGCGGAGACCACGGCCACCCGGCCATTCGCGGCATTCGTCGAACCCGGATTCAGTTCCAGCAGCCCGCCCTCGGAACCATTCGGAGCCACCCAGAACTCCAGCGACCGCACGGCCTTGCCAAGGGAAAAACTCGCGCTGGAGGTGCCATCGAAACGGGCTGCACCGATGCCTAGCTTGGGGGTATCCGTAATCAGCGTCGCGCCGGAAGGCACCCCTATCACCCCGCCGATCGCATCGGCCCAGGATCCATTCATCCGCCAGAGCCCAACCAGCCCCGCGGTATCCGTCGCGATGTCCGCTGGCAGATCCCATTCCACCGCCTGCCAGAACCCACCCTCACCCGCATCAAAGACCGACGAACGATACG
>DIZZ01000278.1 GCA_002428045.1 Verrucomicrobia bacterium UBA6015 | reverse complement strand
GCAAACCCCTTGCCATGCCGACCTGCGCGCGCCGCTTCCACGGCGGCATTCAAGGCTAGGATGTTCGTCTGGAAAGCGATGTCATCAATCGCCTTGATAATCTTGGCGATCTGCCCGCTGGATTCGGTAATGGCCACCATCGAGTGGTTCAGCGCCTCCATGCGCTGTGCCCCGGTTTCGGCCGCCGCCTTGGTCATATGCGCCAGTTGATTGGCCTGCGTGGCCGTTTCGGCATTCTGCCGGGCCTGCTGGCCGATCTGCGTGGCCGAGGCGCTGATCTGCTCCAGACTCGCCGCCGACTCCGTCGCCCCCTGGCTCAGGCTCTGCGAGGCATCCGCAATCTGCGTCGTGCCGCTGCCGACCTCGTCCACCGCCGTACGGGTCTGGACGAGTGTACTTCCGATCTTGTCACACATCGTTGTGAGATGTCCGATCAGGGTATTCTGCTGCGACTGTGCTTCCACAACCAAACGAACACACTGGCCAATCTCATCGCCCCGGTCGAGGCCCAATACCGACACGTCACTCGCCTGGTCACTCAGCAGGTCCTGCGAGAAGTCGCCCTCTGCCATGGTCTTGACCGCGTCCGTTCCCCTGCGCGAACGTTCCGTGGCCGCCGTCAGCAAACTCATCATCGCCAGCACAGGCTGGATTATCCCGGACGATACGGATAGCGATATAAGCAACGCAAACAGCATGATGACCAAGGCGGCAACCGCCAGAACCAGGCTCGAACGACGAATGGCATCCGTGATGCTTTTGGCTCCCTCCTTCGCCACCAGGTATATCTCGTCGTCGTAGGCACCCGTGCCAACCACCCACCCCCAAGGCTCAAACCGCTTAACATACGAGATCTTGGAGTAGGCCGTATCCGAGGATTGCCCTGGTTTGCTCCAATAATAGCCGACGAATCCCGAGCCATTATTGCTGCGAATAACGCGATTCATATCGACAAACAGATTGGTTTCCTTGATATCGGCAACCTCGGGCGACCGACTGGCGTGGGAAACCGCATTGACGACCAGCGTGGGGAAACGCTGTTTGTCGATGAAGGTCAGCAATTCCGTGCCATCCAGGCTGGGAATCGTCGGATGCATGACCATCACCGGACGTTCCACCGTGGCGGGATCATACGTATGGATCCAGAAATAATCCACCCCACCCACCCCGAATCGCAACGCCTTGACGGCCTCGATGGCCGCCTTCTTCGCATTGTCCGTCCCGAGTTCACCGGCTTTTGCATGGAAATGCCTGATCAGGGCATAGGCGACATCCGTCTTTTGTTCCAGACTCGTCTTTATGCCCTGCCGGGTGGCATCGGTAACCGTGCCAGCAACCTGTAACGCCACCCGCTTGGCCACTATGATCTGGACGACCGGAACGGACACCGCCAACATCAGGGTTCCCATCATTCCTAGGTAAACCATCTTCCATCGCAACGATATATTAGTCCACAACTTCACGATACACCTCCGTCCCCATTTCTCCGTTATGCCTATGCCTGAAATGCCTCAAACGCCTCTTCCCGCATCAACTTGGTCGTGGAGTCCCACCGGGGCGCATTTCACTTCCGTAGGGATCTCTCTTAATCGGAGGTGAAATGCACACCCTGGATTTAGATCTGTCCTGCCTAAGTTACCGCTTTACACCTCTGTACTCACCCTCTATTCTAAAAGCACTGCCAAATGTACACTGAACACAGCGCCTCGCCAGAACATTGCAGGAACAAAAGTATTCCGATCATAAAGTGATTTGCAGGGGCGATTAGATCGCCTGTAAGCCGAGGGGGCGTGTGCGCTCCGGCGATGGAGAATTGGGCATGAATAGCAAAAACAATGATGATCTGACCGATTTGGTGGCCGAAAGAACCCGCGAGCTTGAGCTGGCCTATGCGGACGCACTGAAGCTGCTCGATGACTTGAGAAAAGAGAACGCGGCCAGAAGGGAAAGCGAGCAAGATCTCCGTCTCCTCTTTGAGCGTCTGCCATCCGGCGTCGTGGTCCACGCCGCCGACACCGCCGTGCTGTTCGCCAATCCCGAAGCATTACGGATCTTAGGACTGACGTTGGAACAGATGCAGGGCAAGACCGGGACCGACCCCGCTTGGTGCTTCCTGCGCGAAGACGGTGGGCCGCTACCGCTTGAGGACTATCCGGTCAACCGAGTGCTTGCCTCGGGGGAGTCGTTCGCAGGGCGGATCCTCGGCATTTGCCTGCCGGACCGGGCCGAGCCCAACTGGGTGCAGTGGAGCGCCTATCCTCAACTCGACGAGAACGGCCAGATCAGCCAAGTGATCGTTGCCTTCACCAACATCACCGAGTTCAAGCAGGCAGAAAAACGATTGCAGGAAAAAGAAGACCGACTTTCCAAAGTATGCCTGGCCGCAAATGACGGCATGTGGGAGTGGGATTTAGTAACAAACAAGGTGCGTTTTGATCCCCGCTACTATCAAATGGCGGGCTACGACGTGGATGAATTCCCCCATGAACTGGCTGAATTTACGAAGCGGGTTCACCCCGATGACGTTGAATACGTCATGGGGGAGGCGGAACGGCACTTGCAGGGAACAATCGACCGATTCTGTGTTCAATTCCGGTTCAAAAATAAATCAGGAGCCTGGCAATGGATTCAGGGCAAAGGAAGTATCGTCGAACGCACCCCAGAGGGTGTGCGCCAACGCTTTGTGGGGACCCACCGAGACATCAGTGAACTCAAACAGGTGGAAAACGCTCTGCGATCCAATTATGCGCTGCTGCAGATCGCCGGAGAAACGGCGAAATTCGGCGGTTGGAGCGTGGACCTGGTAGCAAACATCTGCACTTGGTCGGATGCGGTGGCCGATATTCATGACATGCCCCGCGGGTACGCTCCGCCAGTGCAGGAAAGCATCAGCTTCTATGCTCCCGAATGGCAGGAAAGAATCACCCGAGTGTTCAGGGCCTGCTCGGAACAGGGCATTCCGTACGACGAGGAAATGGAAATCCTCACCTCGAAAGGCAAACGCGTCTGGGTACGGACGATCGGCCAAGCCGTAAAAGATAAAAATGGCACCATCATCCATGTGCAGGGATCTTTCCAGGATATAACCGAGCGCAAGCAGGCGGAAGACTATCGCGCCATGGGCGTGGAAGTCTTGGACATCCTCAATGAGCCTCGAGCTCTGCCGGATGCCATTCAGCGCATCGTCGGCATGTTGAAGACCCGTACCGGGTTCGATGCCGTAGGGCTTCGCCTGCAAGACGGCGAGGACTTCCCTTATTCCGCTCAGGACGGCTTTTCCAAGACGTTTCTGCTGACGGAAAACACGCTGATAGAACGCGATAAGGAGGGCGGCGTATGCCGGGACAAAAACGGTAGCGTATGCCTGGAATGCACCTGCGGCCTGGTCGTTTCAGGCAAGACCGATGCGACGAGCCCGCTATTCACGCGCGGCGGTAGTTGCTGGACTAACGATTCTTTCCAGCTGCTCGACCTGCCGGGCGATCAGGATCCTAGGCATCATCCACGCAACCAGTGCATCCATGACGGCTATGCCTCCATAGCCCTGATTCCCATTCGGGCCAAAGACAAGATTGTGGGTCTACTCCACTTCACTGACCGGCGTAAAGGCCGCTTCAACCTCGAATTGGTAGAACTCCTGGAAGGCATTGCGTCTCGTATTGGTGAAGCCCTGCTGCGCAAACAAGCAGAGACAGAGCTGAAGGAAGCACAGACCCTCACCGAATCGATAGTGGATAACGTTCCGATCATGATCTACCTCAAGGACGCAACCGACCTCCGTTTCTTACGCTTTAATCGCGCGGGCGAGGAACTTCTTGGCCATGACCGCAAGGACGTGATCGGCAAGACCGACAAAGACTTCTTCTCACCGGAGGTGGCGGCAGAATTTCTGACCAAGGAACGGCAAGTGCTGGACGGAACGATTCCACTACTCGACGACGTGGCGGAAATACCGCTGATGACGCAGAAAAAGGGCCCACGGTGGCTTCATACTCGTAAGGTCTGCATCAGGGGGAGTGATGGGGCAAAAAAATACCTCTTGGGAATTGCCGTGGACATTACCGAGCGGAAGCGGGCAGAGACGGCGAAGAGCGAACTCCAAGCCCAACTTCAGCAGGCTCAGAAACTCGAATCGGTGGGCCGCCTGGCGGGCGGCGTGGCGCACGATTTCAATAATCTGCTGATGGGCATCATGGGCTACACTGATTTGTGCCTGGAGAATATCCAACCAGACCATCCGATCCGGGAGTGGCTTGACGAAATCATCAGTGGAGCCAAGCGGTCGTCCGAGATAACCCGGCAACTTTTGGCCTTTGCCCGCAAACAGACCATCGCGCCGAGGGTCCTGGATCTAAACGACGCCGTGGCCGAGATGCTCAAACTGCTGCAGCGGCTGATTGGCGAGGATATCAGACTGACCTGGAAACCCTGCTCAGGACTGCGACTGGTGAAGCTCGATCCGTCGCAGGTTGACCAGATCCTAGTCAACCTGTGTCTCAACGCGCGGGATGCCATTGACGGTGTCGGCGAAATTGCATTAGAAGTCGGAAGCGTCACCGTCGATGCAGCATTCTGCGCCATTCATCCGGAAGCCATTCCCGGCGTGTATGTCTACCTGACAGTCAGCGACGATGGTTGCGGCATGGATAGGGAGATGCTGGCGCAGATATTCGAGCCGTTCTTCACCACAAAGGGCGTCGGGAAGGGTACCGGACTGGGGCTGGCCACGGTGTACGGCATCGCCAAGCAGAATAATGGTTTCATCAACGTCTATAGCGAACGTGGCAAGGGCACGACGTTCAAGATCTATCTGCCCGAGATCACCGCAGAGAACGTGGCGACAATGGAGACAACCGTCACCGACAAAGCGGAAGCGCCTAGAGGTCAGGGGGAGACCGTTCTGTTGGTGGAGGACGAGAAATCGCTGAGCGTACTCTGTTGCCGCATTCTTGAATCCCTTGGCTACAACGTCCTGATGGCGGACACTCCGGAGGAAGCCTTGAAAAAGGTAGACCAACATCCCGGTGACATCCAGATATTGCTGACAGACGTGATCATGCCGGGAATGGATGGGCGGATACTCGCGCAACGCGTCAGCACGATCAAGCCGGAGATCAAGGTGCTCTTCATGTCCGGCTACACAGCCGACGTGATTGCCCAACGCGGCGTACTGGACGAGGGCGTGCAGTTCATCTCGAAACCATTCAACCGCAACAAACTCGCGCGCACGTTGCGGCAGGTACTGGATACGTCACCTGCCGCCCCTAGTGGGACGGCATATAGTCGCTGTATTTCATGTCCTCGTTCTGGATATGGTTAACCAGCCAGCCTTTAAGGAACTGGAAGACCTTGGTTCCTAGCGGCTGTCCAGCATGGGCACCCTTCTGCAATTCCACCGCCTGCCGGGCCAGATCCCGGTGCATGGCGATCTGATCATCCAGCCCCGGGTATTTATAGAGACGCATCATGCTCTCCTCGTCCGCGAAGTGGTTGACCGTATATCCGACCAGCTCATCGAGAATCGCAAGTACATCGGTATTGGCCTTACCCGACTGCAACCCGCTGTACAAGCGGTTGACCAGTCCAACCAGCGTCTTGTGCTGGGAGTCGAGCTTAGCATTTCCGACCGACAGGGCATCTGACCATTCAATCAGCGATCCAGCGCCCCCCGCCCGCTCGGGCAATGCCTTGCGTTCGCCAGCGGCAGGACGCCCGACGCCCAACGCCCGACGCCCGGCACCTTCCTGGCCCCGAGTCTGCGGTCTGCAGTCTGCAGTCTGCAGTCTGCGGTCTGTAGTCTGCCCCTTCAGCGTGAACTGCCCGACCAGCCCGCGCAGTTCATCGGCCTGTCCGGAGAGTTCCTCGGCGGCAGCAGCGGTTTCTTCCGCCGTCGCCGTGTTCTGCTGCGTCACCTGGTCGATCTGACCAAGGCCCTGACTGATCTGCGCGATGCCCTGCGCCTGCTCATTCGATGCCGCCGCCATCTCACCCACCAGATCGCCGACCTTGATGATTCCACCGACTATCTCGCTCAATGCCGTGGCCGTTTCCTTGGCGATGCGGTTACCTTCATCCACGCGACCTTTGGAGCCTTCGATCAAGTCTGCGGTTTCCCTGGCCGCCTTGGCACTGCGGGCGGCCAGACTGCGCACTTCCTCGGCTACCACGGCAAAACCCTTGCCATGACGCCCGGCGCGGGCCGCCTCCACGGCGGCGTTCAAGGCCAGAATATTGGTCTGGAAGGCAATGTCATCAATCGTCTTGATGATCTTGGCAATCTGACCGCTCGACTCGGTAATCGCCGCCATCGAGTGGTTCAGTGCATCCATCCGTTGTGATCCGGTCTCCGCCGCTACCTTGGCCATCAACGCCAGTTGATTAGCCTGCGTAGCCGTCTCTGCGTTATGCTTAGCCTGCTGCCCAAC
>DIZZ01000081.1 GCA_002428045.1 Verrucomicrobia bacterium UBA6015 | reverse complement strand
GGCTATGTCAACCTGTTTTTCCGTTATGGCTATGCCGAGATCTGTGCGGATGCGGCGGCCGCCGGAGTGGATGGCATGCTGGTGGTGGATCTGCCGTTCGAAGAGAGCGGGGAACTGCGCGAGGATCTGGATAAATATGACCTTCACTTCATCACGCTGGCGGCACCCACCACACCACTGCCACGACTACGGATGATCCTGGGCGATGCCAGGGGATTCGTCTATTACATCATGGTGACAGGTGTAACCGGGACGCGGACGTCGCTGGCTGCCAATCTCGAAGCCCGTCTGACGGAGCTCCGCCAGGCCACCGCCCTGCCGATCGCGGTCGGGTTTGGCGTCAGCAGCGGATCCCAGGCGGCCGAGGCGGCCCGCGAGGCGGATGCCGTCGTGGTCGGAAGCGCCTTGATCGCGGCCGCCCGGGCGGGGCGGCTGGGGACACTGGTGCGTGAGATCCGGGCAGGGCTCGACGGGACGCTGTGATGAAGGCCTACCGCTTTGACTTCGATGTTCCCTATGCCCATGTGGACCAGATGCGCGTGGTCTATTATGCCAACTTCCTGGTCTACTTCGAGATGGCCCGCTCCGCCTTACTACGTGAGGCGGGCATCTCGTATCGCGACATGGAAGCCGCCGGGGTGATGTTACCGGTGGTGGAGGCGCACTGCGAATACAAGCAATTCGCGCGGTACGAGGACCGGCTCATCATCCTCAGCACCTGCCATCCGTTCAAGGGACCGCGCCTGCACATCAGCTACGAGGTCTTCCGCGACCAGACCCTGCTCACCACGGGCTACACCCACCACGTCTGCATGAGCCCGGAAGGCCGCCTCCTCCGCCCCACCCCCGCCCTGCTGGCCCTGTGCGGTGAGTGAAGGATGGCCTTTGTCGCACCTCCGCAGAATTTTCGATGGTTATAGTGGTTGATTTTCTCCGATTGAATCTATATATTACAAGAATGCTCGGTTCAACAATACAGGAAGTGCACAGGAGGTCATGGATTCTTATCCCAGTATGTGATGACTGGGCGGCCTTAGACCTACTACTAGCCGTGATTGACGCCTTAGAAGCCCCACGCCATTTTGATGTGCTGGTGGTCAACGATTCCCCTTTACCACCACCGCTTGCCTGCATAACTCACCCAGTGCATGGCCGGATTCGCTCCGTACGGATTCTGAACCTCAAGAGAAATGTTGGTCATCAGTGGGCAATAACATTGGGGCTTTGCCACTCGCTGACGCAGGACTATGCAGGTAGTGTCGTAGTCATGGATGCTGACGGCGAAGATAAGCCGGAGGATATTCTCCGCCTGCTTGACGCCGCCGAAAAATACAACGGGGATGCTGTGGTATTTGCTGCCCGTGCAAAACGCTCCGAAAATACAGTTTTTCGGTTGGGGTATTATTTGTATCGCTGGGTGCATTATTGCCTGACGGGCATTCCCGTACGATTCGGAAATTTCTCCGCCTTGCACAGGCAGCAGATCCGCACACTCGTCAACTATTCTGAAATGTGGAATCACTATGCGGCATCCGTTATACGTTCCCGCATTCCGTATACGTCGATTCCAACTCATCGAGGACGCCGACTGGCTGGGAAATCGAGGATGAACCTGGCTGGCTGGGTTGGGCACGGAATCAGCGCCCTGTCTATATTCAGTGATTTAGTTGGCACGCGGATTCTCATTGCAAGTGTCGCTGGATTTACCTGCATGACCAGCTTTGCCGTGCTGTTGATCCTGTGTGATTATTGGCTGCAATGGACTTTCGCTCCGGTAATCGAGGCGTTTCTGGTCTTTTTTGCATTACTGTTTCTGTCAGCCAGCATGGCTGCCTCGTTCTTCCTGTTTGCCGTGATGAATAACCGGGCAATGGCCTCGTTTATACCCATTCGTGATTGTCTCTATTTACTGGAAAGCGTAACAACCCTAGATTTTGAAAACAAACCTTCATCAACAAGTGAACGATGAGAACCACGAAACTGAGCAATTGGATCCTTTCTGTGCAGGTCTGGCCGTGGCTAGCAACGCTTCTCGCCTTGGCAATTCGGAGCATCGCGCTTGGACGCGCGGATCTCTGGCAGGATGAAATGCTGCTGGTTCAAACTGCCAACCCCGCCCAGACGCTGGCACAGGTCTTGGCAAACTCGATCAATATTGCGGTCTCAATGGCTTGGCTACCGTTGCCAGCAGCCATACAGTACATCTTCCTGAAAATACTGGGAGCACTGGATTCGACACTGGTTGTTTCGCCGCTTATAAACCGGCTTCCCGGTGTGGTGCTTGGTTCCCTCGCTATTCCCGCACTTGCGCAAATGGGATTTGCAGCAGGGGGCCGACGACTTATGCTGACCACGTCAATCTGGGCCATGCTCACCTTTTACTTTGTATTCTATTCACGAGAAGTGCATGCCTACCCATTGCTGATGTGCCTGGCAGCATGGCATTGGCGCATGCTTCTGCATATCTGGAATCATAATAAAGGCGGAACTTGGTTCTGGTTGGCGTGGTTTTGCCTGGAGATCGCACTGGCATTGACACATTTGACAGCAGCCTTGATGATGGGAGCAACCGCTTTTGTAACGCTGATTGCCTTTTTGATGGCTTGGAAACGCCGTGAACCTGAGCATCTTAAGTGCTTGTTCCTGACATTGCTCGGTATCGGAGTCGGCTTGTTGGCTGTGCTGCCGTATTACGTCGCCATTTTGACCAAACAGAATCCGCATTTAATGATGCATTCGAGTATGTCGATTAGCCTGATGTTGCAGGATATGATCGCACGCATGACGTTTGGTGAACATGTGATTGGCGTCATTGGTGGCTGGGCGATCTGTGGGACTGGTATCGGGTGGCTTATCATGGCGGGGCATACACGTACAGGCCTGATCCGGGTTCTTGGCGCCTTCGCGCTAGCCTTTCTTATTATCGCTTTTGCTGCTTACCGCACACAATACCTGTCGGCCCGTTATTTCATGACACTTGCTCCTGTGATGGGGTTGATTTCCGGGGCAGCCTTTCTCTTTGTCGCAGATTTTGCAGTTGGCAAGATCGCTAGGGGGAAGATTATCAGAGCAGCGTCGGCAACCGCGCTGCTGACGGTAGCAATTGGCGTGCATGCGGGTCTGTTTCTGCCTCCCTATTTTGCACTCAAGACAAAATCCGTCGATTTCAAAGTAATTGCGGACTGGCTGAGGAAAACGCAGTCTCCTGGAACGCCGTTCCTGATGGAAAGTGCATACGAACTGCGCTATGTGGGAGGGTTCTATCCGGTTCCGGGACTTATTCCAGCCGCTCCCTATGTACATGGCAGTGGAAAGGAGGAACTCCAGCGGCTTCATGCACGTCAGATGGATTTCATGCAACGCTTTCCTGAAGCTCCGTTTATTGAATCAGCGCATCACAACTGGAACGAGCCCGGCGGTGTATGGGACTGGCCGCATCGTAATTTTCGGTCTCGCGTCTGTCTTGCAAACACGGATTTGCGCCAGTTGATCAAGATGGGAATCTATCCAGGGACACCACGTGAGATAATCAACGGTTTTTCTTATGTCACCGATATCTACTTCAACACGCCAGAGGATTTAGTCAAGCAAGCCTTGAACCGCGGTGAATCGGTGCTATTTAGATTTCCTGGCTGGGAAATCCAGCAGCAGCGCATTAGTAATATGGAAACTCTTTACTATCGCGTTCGGCAGGGAAATCGGGCTTCTATAGACCTGATCAATATCGGGGAGAAATCCATTCGAGGAACCATCCGGATTGATCTTGCACCGCTGGCAACGATCGGCAATGTCGTGCCCATTTCAGTAACATTGAATGGACAAGCGCTGGCGACAGCTTCATTGCCAAGTGGGCAACAATCGTCATGGGAGTCACCGATTGCGGAATTAAAAGCTGGCACCAATGTGTTGCATTTTCAGTCTCAACTCCCTGGTTATAACGGACTCGCCGTTCTGAACAATGCTTGGCAGACGACGGAGTAGCCGTCCACCGAGCCGCCAGCGAACTGTGCGCGTCAATCTTGTTCCGCAAGACGAAGAGTACTCGCGGCATCGCGCTGATGTCTACCTTTCCAACGATCGACCCAAGAAACTGTGGTAACTACTCATGTAGCCGTGCCGATGCGGGCGGCGACCTGAGTAGTTACGTTATCTTTTCTTTTACGGCGGCGGGATTGCGCCTGGATCAGGGTGTCGAGCGGGGCGGTGCCCCAGCCGGGCAGCGTGAAGAGATGTTCCAGGAGGGCGGCGCAGCCGATGGCGTCGTACAGGGCGTCGTGCGGGGAGCGCCCCGGGGCGAGTGACTGCACGCGGGCGTTCAGCTGCAGCCGGTCCAGGATGTCGTCCAGCTTGTAGGAGCCGAGCGTGGGGTACAGGACGCGGGCTAGCTTGAGCGTGTCGAGCGCGATCACCGGCGGGTGCAGCGGGAACGCGCAGGAGAGGTAGCGCGTCTCGGTGGCTGCATTATGGGCGGCCAGGACCACCCCTTCAAGGCGCGGGGCCAGCACCGGCCATAGGCTGTTCAGCGCAGGGGCCTGCCGCAGGGCGTCACGGATCTGGCTGTGCCGGCCGGGAGCATGCGGGTTGAACGGCCGATCCCCAACCTTCAGGAGGCTTTCGTAGGCGGAGCGGGCGACAATTTGTCCGTCCTGCAGATCCACCAAACCGATTTGCCACGGCTCGTCGGGCCAGCCACTGACCGGACCGGTACCCTCGAAATCCAGGGCGGTAATCCTGAGATCCCGGGCGGCGATCATGCGTCTGCGACTCCATGGGCGGCTGCGCCCTGCGGCGCGGATCCCCCGAGATAGCGCTGGACGCAGGCGTCATAGCACTCGAGCATCCGGCGCACATACTGGCGCTTGCGGCTATAGCCCCCGGAAAAGAAACTGCCCTTGAAGCCGGCGGCGATCATATTACGGAATTGTGCGTGCGAGACCGGAAAGGCGGAGGTGATCCGCTCCAGCTCCTGTGAAACCGTGGTGCGCGAGACGAGCCGGTTGTCGGTACAGATCGAGACAGACAGGTCGTGACCGATCATGCGCCGCACCGGATGGTCGGCAATCGACGTCAGCGACGGGATGGTCTGCAGATTGCTGGTGACGCAGACCTCGAGGGTGATGCGCTGCGAGGCGATATAATCCGTCAGTGCCTCGACATAGCCCTTGGGATCGCTAATCCCTTGATCCTTGATGCATTCGGCAGCAAAGAGGTGCGTGCCGTGTCCAATACGGTTGGCATGACAGTCGGTGATGGCCTGGAAGATCGATTCCGGGCCGTAGGCTTCGCCCGCATGAACGGTCTTGCGCATGAAGTGGCGATGGGCGAACTGGTAGGCCTGGGTGTGGTAGACGGACGGATACCCGGCCTCCTCGCCCGCCAGATCGAACCCGACGATGGGAATCCCATGTTGATCGCGGATGGCAACCGCCTGGCGTGCCATCTCCAGCGAGGCCATGGCACAGAGTTCTTTCTTCGGTGCTCCGGAAAAAAGTTTAAATAGCCGGTAGAAATACGGGCTCATCCCGGGAACGATCGCCCGCATGGCACAGGCGATGATACCGAACTCGAACGGAATGTCTACTTGTTCGGCGACCGCCCGGCTCTGATTGTGCGCGGATGCCCCGCGCCGCAGTCCGCGCGCGACCGCCTCCAGCACAGCGGGCATTTCGAGTTCATCATGCACATGCAGCTGCGGGGCAAAGCGTACCTCGATATAGCGGACGCCCTCGGCGATGTTGTCCTCGGCCAGCTCGCAGGCGATCCGCTCAATGCTTTCGGCATCGCGCATGACCGCGCAGGTCAACCCGAATCCGCGCAGGTATTCCCCGAGATTGGCGTAACGTTCCTTAAAGACCAGCTCCAGCAGCCCCGACTCGGTGTCGGAGGGAAGTGTGACGTGATGCGCATGGGCCAGTTCTATCAACGTGGCGAGTCGCAGCGAGCCGTCGAGATGCACATGCAGGTCGCTCTTGGGGATGGCACGGATAAAGGGGGCTGGATATAAAGATTTCATCGGTGACTCTCAACGATTCTTGTTGGGACACTCATGTGCCCCGTCGTACAGCAGGCTGCAGACAGGGATCTTCATGTACTGCGCGATACGGTCAAGGTTCAGGACCGAAGGGAAACGCAATCCCCGTTCCCACTGGCTGACCACGGACACCGAAACGTCCAGATCATGTGCGACACGCTTGAGCGGAAGCCCTTCCGCCCGTCGCCAGCGGCGCAGCCGCGACCCGAAGCGACTGGCCGTCGACAGTTTTGGATGCGTTGCGCCTTTCTCTTCCTTTGCCTCAGCCATGGCACACAAGCTCCTTTCTTTTTTGCTTTTAGTGTAAATATTACACATAACGAGTGGATTGTCATCAATTTTCTATTTTATTTTTATCACTTGCGCATTCGCCTGTCCAATCGGTATGATCAGCCTTGTTGGCATGTGAATTAACGACATTTAAGGTTAACGATAAGGGGTATACGAATGAGACCAGTGATCTTGATCATACGCGATGGATGGGGCATCAACGAGGATCCACGGGGGAATGCCGTGATGGCGGCGGCAACGCCGAATATTGACCGCTACAAGGCGCAATTTCCCTGGACCAAGCTGGATTGCTCCGGCGAACCCGTTGGATTGCCGGATGGCTATCAGGGGTCCAGCGAGGTCGGGCATTTGAACATGGGTGCTGGCCGCATCGTGATCCAGGAGCTCAAGCGCATTGATGACGGGCTACGTACTGGTGCCCTTTTCAATGTTGAAAAATGGAAGGCCCTGGTGAAGGCATGGAAGGCCAACCGAAGCCGCCTGCATCTGCTGGGCTTGCTGCAGGACGAAGGGGTGCATGCGCATCAGGAGCATCTGTTCAAGATCATGCGGCGGGCACGCAGCGAGTTTCCCACGGGCGAGATCGTCATCCATCCTTTCCTCGACGGGCGCGATACGCCACCGCGCAGCACAATGGAATATATCGCCAAGCTCGAACAGGTGATGGCGGAGGTGGGTGGCTGCCGGATCGGCACGGCCATGGGGCGTTATTACTCCATGGACCGCTCCCAGAATTGGCGGCTGACGGATATCGCCTATCACTGCATCGTGTGCGGGGAGGGGCGAAAAGCAAAAACCGTACGGCAGGCCGTTGAGGAGTCGTATGCCAACGACAAGACACCGGACGGGGAACCCATGGTGGATGAATACGTGCTGCCTTACTGCATGGAAGGGTATGACGGGGTAAAGGATGGCGACTGTGTACTGCATACGAACTACCGCCAGGATCGCGCGATCCAGTTGGCGCTGGCCTTCACGGCGGACGACTATGCTGGCACCCGTAAGGTTCGACCGGCGATTACCTTTGTCGGATTAACCCGCTATTTCGACGAATTCACGGAGTACATGATGGGTGCCATGGATGCCGACGGAGGGATGGAGCACCTGCTGGGTGAGGTGGTTTCCAAGGCTGGCCTACGGCAGTTGCGTATTGCCGAAACGCAGAAGTTCCGGCATGTCACCAGCTTCTTTAACGGCAAATCTACACGCCCGTACAAGGGCGAGGACCAAGTGGATGTGCCCAGCCGCTTCGACCCCTCGGCCTTCGGGAGTCATCCCGAGATGGAAGCCTATAACCTGACCGACGCGATCCTGGCCCGTCTGAAGGATAATCCTTATGCCTTCGTGGTGATCAACTATGCCAACGGCGACATGGTCGGGCATACCGGGTTGTTCGAGGCGGCCCGCCAGGCGATCGAGATCGTGGACGAGTGTGTCGGGAGGCTGGTTGATCGTTGCCTGGAACTGGATGCGCATGTGCTGATCACGGCGGATCACGGCAACTCCGAACAGATGATCGACCTGGACACGGGTATGGTCAAGACCAGCCACACCTTGAATCCGGTGGAGTTCATCTATGTGGCAAACGATGCGGCGGGACGCCGTCTGGCCGAGCGGGGCAAGCTGTCGGATATCGCACCGACCGTGCTTGAATTGATGGGCCTGCCGATTCCGTCTGAAATGACAGCCGTGAGCCTACTGAAGCACTAACAAGCGACGAAAAAACAGGCGGGCAGTATGCGCAAAGGATGGTTCAGCAGGGTGCATCTTGTGCTGCTGGCAGGGGTGCTGGCACAAGTGGTGAATGCCTTGGAGTTCAAGGATCATTACAGTCCCTTGAACAAGGAACGGGGATTGCGCAAGCAGACCCGTTACATCCTGCTGCATACGACTGAGGGTTCCGGGATTGGTGCCCTAGCCAAGCTCCACCGCTATGGCGAGGCACATTACATGGTCGATACCAGCGGGCTGGTATACCGGATTATCGAGCACCGACGGGTGGCGATGCATGCCGGGCGCAGCATGTGGGAGGGCATCACCGGACTCGACGACTACACGATCGGCATTGAAGTGGCCGGGTACCACAACCGAGCGATCACCGAGGCGCAGATTGCCGCCTTGCGCGAGCTTCTGGATCAGTTGAAGGTGACTTACCGGATACCGGACCAGAACATCATCCCGCACTCGATGGTGGCCTACGGGGCGCCGAACCGCTGGCACCGGCGTTCGCATCGCGGTCGCAAACGTTGCGGGATGCAGTTTGCCGACCGCTCGTTGCGCGAGAAACTGGGGCTCAAGAGCCAGCCGTTGTTTGATCCGGACGTCAAGGCCGGGCGGCTGGTCAATGCCGATCCCTACCTAGCGCTGGCGTTGTTCGGCACGGCGCGCGAGCAGACGAAGGCGGCTGCGCACTTCGACGGCGACTCGGCCATGATCATCGCACCCGGGCGCAGTGCATGGGATATCGCGCGCGACAAGTACCGCAATTCGAATACGCGCTATCTTTTCCCCGATGGCAGGGAACTGCGCGGCGACCAGGTGACCAACTGGAAGTCGATGCCGGCGGGGACGCGCGTGGTGCTGTCTGCCGACGCCCGCGAGAACGATGAGGAGCGGCTGCTGGAGATCGGTACGGAAAGCGGTGTCGGCGACCTGGCTGGCGACGAGGCCCTGGCTTCCACCACGATCTATTTCCTCAAGGACGGACGGGTGAGGCAGGGCAGCGAGATGACCCGCGAACAGGTCGATGCCCTGCCATCGGGTACGCGGATCCTCGTCGGCTATGTCCATGGCGGCTATTTGACCGCCAAGCGGAGCGCCTTCGATATCTGCGGGGCTAAATGGAATTCCCCGACGACGCTCTACCGTTTACAAGACGGTCGCGTGCTGACGGGTGAGCAGGTCACGGAGGGGTCGCTCCCGCCCATGGCCATGGTGTTTTTTGTGCGTTGATGGCGGAGGCTGCATGAATCTGATTGTCGAGGCGGGGCCGCTTGAAGGCTCGAAGTTCAATCTTTCCGGCGTTGTGCTGGTGGGGCGTTGCCCGACCAACAACCTGGTGATCGGCGATCCCGCCCTGTCCCTGCTGCACGCCCGCCTGCAGGTGGCTGATGATGGCTCGTTTGTCACCGATCTCGGATCGACAAACGGCACATGGCTCAACGGTCGGCGCATTGTCAGCGAGCGGCTTCACGACGGGGATCTGCTACAGGTTGGCGATTCCCGGATTCGGGTCCTGCTGAAGGCGGAGATCGTGTCGAGACCGGTGATGTCGAAGACGGGCCTGATCGACATGGATTTTGCTGTTCCAGCCACCGACAGTATTTTCGGCACGGTAACCTACTCGCTGAACCGCAAGATCGCGGACGGGGGCATGGGCTCGATCTACGAGGCCCGGCAATTCGGGGCGGAAGGGTTTGTCAAGCGGGTGGCGATAAAGACCATTCTGCCCGAGTTCGCCGCACGGGAGAGCGAAGTGGCCTCCTTTGTGGGGGAAGCCCGACTGGTGGCGAACCTGGTGCATCAGAACATTGTTCAGATACACCATTTCGGACGGCATCAAGGCGGCTACTACATCGTCATGGAATATATCGACGGCATGACGCTGGGCACCTTCATGGCCCTTCACCTCAGGCAGGGCCGCGAGGTCCCGGTTGACCTGGCGACGTTCATTGTCAGCCGGGTGGCACGCGGCCTGGAGTATGCACACACCCGGCGGGGTGATAACGGGGCGTCACTGCACCTCGTGCACAGGGATGTCTCGCCTAACAACATCATGATCGACAGGGAAGGCGAGGTGAAACTGACCGATTTCGGCGTGGCGCGGGCGGCTCACTTCATGGAGGACGACTCCGACGACCTGGTTGGGTGCGTGGAGTTCATGTCGCCCGAACAGGCTTCATGCATGCGCGTGGATGGCCGCAGCGACATCTACTCGCTGGGACTGGTCTACTACGAACTGCTGACCGGTGAGCGTCCGCTGCGTTCCGAGGGTACCGACCTGGCCATGGCGGTGACACGTATCCTGACCACCGTGATTCCGGACCCGCGCAAGTACCGGGCTTGCCTGACCGAGCGCACGGCCCGGATCCTGGCTTGTATGCTTGACAAGTCGCCGGAGGCGCGCTTTGCGACTGCGGGAGCCTTGTCGCAGGCGTTGGAGGAGGAAATGTATTCCAGAGGCTACGGGCCGACGGTAGTGAAGCTGGCCGCATACACCGGGGCATTGCTGGCCGGTGCGGCGGCGGTTGACGGGCAGGAGCGTGAATGATGACCGAGAAGACGTTTATCCGGGCGGATGACCAGGTTCGCGATTCCTTTGCTCTGGCGCGGAAGATCTATGATTCAGGCTTCGTGCCGGATGTGCTGGTCGTGCTGTGGCGCGGGGGGACTCCGGTCGGGATCGTGATCCATGAATTTTTGCTTTACAAGGGGATAGCGACTTATCACACCGCGATCAAGGCCACGTCCTACAGCGGGATTGGCGAGCGGGGCGAGCCGGAACTGGAGCACTTCGACCGGCTGCTGGATCATATCACGCCACAGAGCAGGGTTCTGGTGGTCGACGACATCTTCGATTCGGGCTGCACCATGAGCAAGGTCGTGCAGGAACTCAAGCCGCGTGTCGGCCAGATACGCATCGCCACGCTGTATTACAAGGAAGGGGCCAACGTGACCGATATCGAGCCCGATTACTACCTGCGCAAGACCGACCGCTGGATCGTCTTCCCGCATGAACTCGACGGCCTCACGCCGCAGGAAATCAAGGCCAAGGACAGTTTTATCGCCGATCTGCTGGATATATGACGACGGGTGGCGGTCATGGCCGACATCGGTGACCCCGATATTTTTTCACGCATTGCCGAATACGCTGCGATTTTCCAGATAGTTTCCGAGAATTATGCAAAACGTGAACGCGAAGGTTTCCCGTTTGCTTTACCGGTGGCGGCAAATGCGGTAAAAAGAGAGGCATTATACGGCTCGTGTGTCGT
>DIZZ01000043.1 GCA_002428045.1 Verrucomicrobia bacterium UBA6015 | reverse complement strand
GACAAGCCGCTGCTCGGTCATCTTGGACAACCTTCGGCCAAGCCCATCCAGACGGTGCTCAAGCAGTTCTATAGCGTCATCAAGACGACCGAAGACAGTCAGCGGTTCGCCCTGATTACCGGGGTGAGCAAGTTCACCAAGGTGTCGATCTTCTCGGATCTGAACAATCTGACCGACCTAACGATGAGCATCCATGCCGCCACACTGCTGGGCTACACGCAGACCGAGCTGGAGACGAACTTCCCGGATTACATCGAACGGCTGGCCGGTGCCGTTGGAAACACCAGAAATGAAACGCTGGAGTCCCTGCGCTACTGGTACAACGGATACCGGTTCCATCACCGTGCAGAGACGGTCTATAATCCGGTATCGGTGATGAAGTGCATGCATGAGCAGGAGTTTAGGAACTACTGGTTCGAGACGGGAATCCCGACCTTTCTGGTGGATCTGTTGCGTGAGAGTCCTGTGGATCTAGGCGATCTGCAAGCCCCGGATGCCGCCTTTTCCACCTATGACCCGTCCGATCTCTTTCCGCTTCCCTTGCTGGTGCAGACCGGCTACCTGACGATCAAGTCGGCCATTCGCGAGGGACGCGGAACCTTCTTTCAACTGGGCTTTCCGAATTTCGAGATCGAGGAATCGTTCAGCTTCTGGCTGGTACACGGATTCTCCCGCCTGCCGCCCGACGACATGAGCAGTGCCCTGCGCCGCCTGACCGCCTCCCTGCGGGAAAACCGGATTGCCGACATGCTGGAGATCCTGAATGTTTTCTTTGCCAAGGTTCCCAACACCATCACCATTGAGAACGAGAAGTACTACCAGACNNTTCTTCACCGTGTTCACCTTGATTGGTGTCAGCATCGAAGCGGAAGTCAGCACCAACATCGGGCGCATCGATGCCGTGGTCAAGACGGCGGGGCACATCACGATCTTCGAGTTCAAGCTCAACGGCACCGCCGATGCGGCCATGGCGCAGATCCGCGAAAAGCGGTATGCCGAGCCGTACCTCGGCGACGGACGCCCGATCACCCTGGTCGGCGTTGAATTCTCGGGCCGGACCCGCAACCTAGGCGCGCACCGGATTGAGGCGCTGAATGGGTTGCCGCTATGTGAACCAGCCGCGATTCGTGAAGAATCGGTGCTCCCGTATGGCACGGCAGAGGAGGCGCGGCGCGCCGAGCGCGCGGCCATCGCCCGCCGCCTGCAGGCCAGGGGCATCGCCCCCGACATCATCGCCGACGTGACCGGCGCATCCTGCTCCGGACTGGCAACGTGACCGGATGCATGTGAGGGGGGGGGATGCAGGAAAAAGATTCGATTGCTTTACTGGTTCCGGACCGGGCGCGATGCGAGGAATGCAAGCTGGCGCTGGGCTGCTTGTTCGATTGCCGGGTTGCGGGTACTGACGCTGAGGTTCATGCGCTGCTGTCGCGTCAGAGCATCAGTGCCATCGTGGTGTGGGAACAGGCTGGCACGCAGAATGGATGCCCCTTGTGCCGCGCGATGCACCAGACCCATCCGGAGGTCAGGATCGTTCTGATCTGCGATGCCGCTGGTCAGGCACACCTGATTGACGCGTTCAATGCGGGATGCCTGTTCCGGGGGTTGGTCGAGCCGGTAGCGACGGAGGTGCTGGTGCGGGCGGTTCGCGATGCCGTGCGCCGATTCGAAATGGACCGGATCCAGAGCCTGCTGATCGAACGGGCGGAGGAGATCGACCGGCAGATCGCCACCCCGTCCGCCCGTCTCTACCGGTTTCGGGCCTCCGTCGTCGCGCTGGCCCACCTGCTGGTCGGCAGCGTCGGGCTTTGTATCGTGGCGGGGATTGTCCTGCTGCTTGCCGGTATTGGTGTTTTCCTGCTGCTATACTATATCAAGTCAGCCTTCGGTATCGATATTTTCGGTGACCGTCACTTGAAGGATTTTCTTTCACCATGAATGTCATGATGGTCGAAGTGGTAAGCATCATTATTTTAGCCTAACGGATAAGCGCTTATGAATCAAGAGAACACATGCATCGTGACCCTTGTCATCGGAAAACAGTACCAGCATGATTTCGACCGCTTCTGCCGTGCGAGATTAGAGAGCTACTGCACCCGGCATGAGTATGACTTGAAGATTCTGACGTCCGTGCTTCGTGATCTTCCCGGCAAGAAGTTGACCTGGCAGAAAACCCTGATTCCGGAGATGCCTTGGTGGCGTGAGTACGATCAGATCTGCATCATGGATAGTGATATCCTTGTCGCGAATGATGCGCCTGCCCTGCCGGTCGTTCCTGCTGGACGAATTGCAAGTGTGCCTGATAAACTACCGAACCAGATCAATAGCGGTGTGCTCATTTACGCACCCGGTGACGTCGTTGCTGAATGCTTCGCAGAGGCACTCAACGACCCGGAACCCTACTGGGATCAACGCGTGCTTTCTAGAATTATTCGTCAGCGCAGAATGGGGGTTGTGCTGGATACCCGATTCAATCGGCAGTTTTTTATCCGATGCACCTCCTTGCCGTATTCTCTCTTCGGACGGCACTGGTTCTATCATGCGCTGTCCAATAAGCGAAAAATGGGCATCCTCCATCATTGGTTACGACTGGTTGGACGATGAAAGGATACATTCAATGATGATCATCAGCATTGGAATATTAGCGTGGAATGAGGAAGAATGCATTGGCGGCACGCTGCGGTCATTGCTTGCGCAGCGGTTGATTCGGGAGTTGACGGCGACGGGCGATGTGCATGTCGAGGTGATCGTGGTCCCCAACGGCTGTAGCGACCGCACGGCGGAACAGGCGGTCGCCGCGTTGCAGGCGGGGGCGCACGCGCTTCCTGAGGGCGCCTTCACTTGGCGCGTGGAATCGGTGGCAACCCCCGGCAAGGTCAATGCCTGGAACCTTTTTGTGCACCATTTCAGCAATCCACAGGCGGATTGCATATTCTTGATGGATGCGGATATCCGGCTGGATCATCCCGATACCCTCGGCAATATGCTATGTGCACTGGTACAGGACGCACAGGCTGCAGTGTCCACGGATCTGCCGCGCAAGCACATAGCCACCAAGACGCATAAAAGCCTGGCGGACCGGCTATCGCTTGCCGTGAGTGGGATGACGCAGGCCGCCCCCGGCCAGTTGACGGGCCAGTTGTACTGCGCCCGCAGCCCCTTGCTGCGGCGCGTGCATATGCCGCTGGGGCTGCTGGTGGAGGATGGCTTCCTGAAACAGATGCTTTGTTCGGAGATGATGCGCAGCCCCTGTGATAACCGCCGGGTGGTACGCGCACCGGATGCCTCGCATGTGTTCGAGGCGTACACGGGATTGAAGGATATCTTCTTCAATCAGCGCCGCCAGCAGATCGGGCATGCGGTCTATACGTTCCTGCGCGACTACCTGCAGACGCATGTCGGGGAAAAGGACGCGGGAGAAATCATTGCCGAGAACAATGCGCGCGATCCGGACTGGTTCTGTGCCCTGATCCGGGCGCGGGTGAAGCAACGCGGCAGATGGGTCATGTATCCGGGAGCGTTTGCCGTGCGCTGGCGACGGCTCCGGAATCTTCCGCGTTGGCGAGCCCTGCTGCGCCTCCCGGTAGCGACCGCCGCATTCCTGCTGGATGTGGCGGTCCTTGTCGCGGCGAACCACCGCCTCCGCAGCGGTCAGCTCGCCGGTGTATGGAAGGACACGAAGACCAAGGCGCTGTAAGACTCAGCGGTCCTTATTCCTCAGCCAACAGGTTCAGGAAAGAACGAAGGAATGGGTTCTGATTTGTGCGCTTGACCGGTTCTGAATTAATCCGCATCATTAAAGTTATGAACTGCGCAAAAGACGATTATAAGGCGAAGTACCGGATGTGGATTAGTAATCCTCCGGTATTCTCTTCACCTGTTCCTATGAATCTTCCCCGTTTCGGTTGTAAACGGTTCAGCAGCTATGAGGAGCTGAACACCTGGAAGTATCAGTACCGTATGGAAATCGCCCGTGCAGGAGGTCTGCAATGGAAGAATTAATCGAGATTTTCAATCTTCATGCGATTCGATATCTGGTGATCGGCGGCCAAGCGGTTAGACTGGAAGGATTTCCAAGATTCTCGATGGACTGGGACGTATTGTTACCTCCGCATGATACGAATAACATAGCACGTATCAACGCCTTGATTGAGGATGAACTGGATTACCCGCTGGAGCCGCTGGGACCACGGGGTGAAAATTTCATTCAAACCTATCAAACCCGCTGGGGGATTTTGCAATTTCATCTCGGTGCCCCAGGATTGTCGACATTCGATGTGCTTGAATCTCGCGCCGTGCATCGTCCCTTGTCGGAGGGTATTGTTGCGAAGTGCATCTGTGGATCAGACCTGCTCGCAAGCAAAAGAGCAACGCACCGCGCTGCCGACATCGCGGATATTGAATTCTTGGAGGCAAAACAGCAGGCCGGTCTGCTTTGATATCGCCGCTAGGATGATCATAATCAGCGCGCGATCACGTGTTGCCCTTATTGCCTGATGTCGCCGTGTCCTGTGTTTCGGCCTCCATCAGGCTATAGATCTGGTTGATGCGCTTCAGGGAATCCGGCAGGTGACGGTTGCTTAGCATGGAGGCGTAGGAGTCGGCGTCCTGCGGGTGGAAGCCGTGCAGTCCGGGGATGCGTTTCGATCCCATGAAGCTGGGGACAATCGGGATACCCGAGTTCATCAGGAAGATCAGGTCGCCGTACATGCGGTCCTCGAAGTAGACCCCGAGCCGCTTTAATTCGTCGTCCGGCACGAGTCGCCCTTGCGGGTGGTTCGCGAGCAACCCGGTAAGCGCGGTACGGGCCCGGTCGGTGAGCGTCCAGAACCGCCCCATGGTGGCGTCGTAGAAGGCGACGTAGTCGCGTCCGTAGTCCAGGCCGAGACGCTCGACGTCGGCGATGAGGTCGTGGCTGCCGATGGTGTTGTGCATGCCGTGGTCGGTAAAGACGTACCAGGAGACCTGCTCGTACTGGCGCTCCGCCGAGGCGATGGTGGCGCGGATCTGTTCGTCGTACCAACGCAGGAGATCGCTGACCTCCGGGCCGCTGTTGCCGACACGGTGCATCAGGGCATCCAGCCGCCCCAGCGAGATATAGGCGAAATCGATGGCTCCGTCGTCAAGTTTTGCACGCAGTTCGGTGAACCGCTGGAGATCCGAGGTGCCGCTGGAATGTACATAATAAGGTCGATTCTGCTCATCAAGGCGGTTGAAGATGGTCTTTCCAAGCAACAGTCCTTCATGCCAGATACTGCGCTTCTCGGAATAGTCGAAATAGGGCAGCAGGCGGAAGGGCACGCTGTAGATCATGAAGTAGCCGGTGAACCCATGAAGGCGCTTGATCCATTGGCTCATCCAGTAGCGGACACGCCCGCGGTTGAAAAGGGCATCCGGCAAGAAGCGCAGGAAGCGCAACCAGCGGTAGGGGCAGGTCTGCGGCGAGTAGTAGAACGCGGACCACATCCGGTGCTCCGAGGGCAGCAGCCCGGAGATGATCGACGGGTCGCAGGCGGAGGAATACCCCAGGATCGTCTCCAGCTTGCGGGCCTCCTTGACCCGGTCGGCAAGGAAGAACCGGTTGCGCTGGTAAACCTCCCAGCCGAAGGCATCGATAAAGAAGAACAACCCGATGTTTTTTTTGCTGGGTGTGGAAGGATGGGAGGGGGGGGGAGGCATGGCGATCCTTTTGGTTTGCATGAGGATTTAGGAATGGACTAAGGAGAGAGGACTAAGGTAGGAGGACTAATGGATTGGCTAAGGCGGAGGTTTGGATGATATTTTCTGATGGCGTGACAGGGATACTAGCATGGCAGCGATGCGTCTTAGAAATGTGTATCCAGCGGATAAATCGTATTGACAGTATGTTTCAAGAAGATCCAGCAAGGATGCAGATCGCACGGTGGCTTTGTAGGCGATGTCGAGGAATCTAGCATGATCAAGTCCCGAAAAACGACCATTCCCTTCGGCGATATTGAGGACGATCGATGTTGTTGTTTTATCAAGGCTTGCAAGTAAATCAGTTCGGGATGCGACGGTTGCCTTCATGAGTGTTTCAAGCCAGGCCACAAGCTGGAGTCCGGTTTGATATACCAATAGATCTTCATGGCTGAACAAGTTTCCGTTCTTTGTGCGATATTCTGCATGCGCTTCGCTGATTCTTGTGCTGTTATGCTTTTGCATCGAAATGAGCATGCTCACGATGTCGGCAAGCAGATGCTTGGATGAGCTGGCATTCTCCACGGGGAGAATAGATTTGGCCGCAAGCACATCGAGGCATGCTGCGCACTCAAGTGCCGATCCGTTTGCATGTCCGAGATAGGAGATTCTTTCGCCAGGGGATGTTGTGTTGCTGGCGTGGGCAATGTTGATGGGGATACTATCGGCAGCACGAGACAGATGGCCGCAGGCAATAACCTTTCTGGAAATGCCTTCATTTAACGCAAAGATAGAGATTACGAATTGCAACCCCTTCTTGTAGACAATCAGTTTCTCATGACCAAAAACATGGGTTGCAGATTCTCGATAATCAAGCATCACCATCTCCCTCTCATTGACACTTAGTCCATCTCCCCTTAATCCCATCCCCCTTAGTCCCTCCCTCGCTTAACGCCCCCCTCACGAAAACCTCCGCTGCAGGGTATAAAACCGTTCCTCCACGGTCTCTTGGTCATCGTTGGCTGCCAGGAGCAGGCGGGCGATGGCCGGGAGGGCGACAGGCTCATCCGCGAGCAGGAGCGGCAGCGCAAGGTATAGGCGTGAACGCGGGTGCCTCCAGAGGAAGTCGGGTTGCGGTGATACCGCCGCCTGGCCGAAGGTTCCGATGTTGAGAAGCGCAGCCTTCCAGGCAGGGCATTCGCGGGGACCATGAATCAGTGCGCGGGTATAGGCTTCTGTTCCCGTGGATTCCACTTTCAGCCGGGCAGACTCGTACCATGGGAAAAAACGCAGGAAATACTGACGGACAATCTCGAACTCTTCCGCCAGTGGGTAATCCGGCAGAAAGGCGTAGTCACCCCATTCCTTGAGGGCGATCGCCTGACGGTAGCGCTCGGTGAGGAATTCCGCCTCCGGCGTGCCGATGGAAACGCCACCGATCCGCTCCTTCTTGACGGCGTAACTCAAGTCGTAAGCCCCGGCCATGAGCAGGGCGCAATCGCCGAATGCCAGATACGCTTTGCCGATGAATTTCACGAAGCGCAGCTTATCTTCCTTGCCTAGCATTTGCCCGTTTCTCAGGGCGCGACGGATGTCCAGCAGCAATTTGCCACGATTCAGCAGGAGCCGGGTGCCCTCCGAGCGTGGAATCTGTTCGTGGGGATAGGCGGGCAGCGCACGCAGGGCATCCGGATCGCCCCAGACGACCTTGTGCCCGTACTTCATCTCGTAGTTGAGCAGCGAGAACTCGGCATGGGGCAGGCTGTTGGCCGGATAAAGCTGCAAGTCAACGGGTAGTCCCAGGTCGCGGGAAAGTTGTTTTTCCAGTAGACGCAGGCGTCCTTGGACGACGTTCCGGCGCTGGCGGTTCATCGGGACGGACGCGACCACGAAATCATAATCGTTGAAGGGTTCCTGGCGTCCCTCGACAATCCGCGGCGTGCCCTCACCACGGCCATACCCGCCGATCAGCACCAGCGCACGATACGTCGACTCCGCATCGGATGCCGTCAATACGCGGACGACCCGGTCGAGATCCTGCTGCAGGCGCGCATCGAACACCTCCGAGCCTTTGAGCGAGTATATCCCCATGTCAACGCTTCCTTTCCAAATGATGGATAACGATTTCAGAAGGACAATTCAATCGGGCGGTCATGACGACGAGATCCGGGAGGCGTTGGCCGCTTGTCGCAGGCCCTTGTGAAGGGCGACATGGATGACGATGCGGTAGGCCAGGTTATAGGGAATCGTCCATGGCTTCATCCGGAAACAGGCATAGAGGCCGTCGCGGACGATCTCACGCAGGCAGGCGACGGTCTGCGCCACGACGTGCGGCTGCCGTCCATACATTCGGTGGTAGGTCTGGCCATGCCTGTATTTCTTGGTGTAAAGACTCTTGAGGGTATAGTTGTGCGAATGCTCGACCTCTGAATCAAGCACCAGTTTCAGCCGGGCACCCGTCTCGCGGCACGTCTTCGCCCAGGCCAGGTCCTCGGCGTAGCCCGATTCGGGGAACTTGATACGCTCCCACCATTCGCGGCGGAAGGCGCAGGCAACCGCTGAGAAAAAATCCTCGTTCTCCTCCTTGATGTTCTTCGGATCGTAGGCCCGGCGGTAATCGTAATCCACGATGAAATGTGCATCCGGGCGGGCATGCTGCTTGCTCATGGTGGCATCCGCCGTTCCCTCCTGCAAAGGGCGTAGCAGCCGTTCCAGCCACCGGTCGTCGAGCGGAATGGCGTCGGCATTGAGAAACACGATCAAGGGCTCGTGCGTACGGGCAATCATCTCATTAAGCACCTTGCCGGGCACATAGGCGGACGGGGCAATCTCGGTGAGACGGTCGGGATTGGCCTTGCGCACGACCTCCAGGGTGCCATCCCTCGACCCCGAGTCGACGTTGTAAAGCGTCCAGTCCGTCCATCGCTGGGTTGCCAGCCGATCGAGCGCGGTGACCGCATGGGGCATCTCATCCTTGGATCGCATGATAATCGCGGTGCTGCTCATGGGTTCACCTTTCCGGTCATGCCATGCCCACATACCTTGCCATAGACATCGAGAACCTGCCGTGCGGTCTCACGCCAGTCGAAGGTGGCGGCGTAGGCGATGCCGCGCTGCACGAGGGCGGCGTCCTTGCCTGCATTCAGGGCGGTCTCCAGCGCGGCGGCCATTTCCTCCACGTTCATGGGATCGAAGGTCGGCGCCAGATCGGCGGCGACTTCCTTCATGGATGAGGTATTCGAGCAGATCACCGGCGCCCCGCAGGCCATGCCCTCGACAATCGGGAACCCGAAGCCTTCGAAAAGTGACGGATAGGCCATCACCTCGCAGGCGGAATAGAAGCGCGGGATGTCCTCCAGGGGAACGAAGCCAGTGAACACCACATCGCGAGCCACCGGACTGCGGGCCGCATAGTCCTTGACGACATCGGCGCCGTTCCAGTCCGCCCCGGCCATGACGAGTTTGAGGTCGGACGGCTTGCGGGCCTTGAGTTGCTCGAAGGCCTGGATCAGGCGGAGGGGGTTCTTGGCCGGATGCTCCACACGTGAGACAAACACGACAAACGGTCCCTCCAGCCCGTAGCGGGCCTTGAGGTGAGCACGGCATGACGCCTCGGGAATCGGATGGTAGTGCTCACGGTGGATGCCGGAATAGATCACGGTGATCCGCTCTGCAGGATAGCCGACGAGGTTCACCAGATCGCCCGCCGTAAAGTGGCTGACCGTGATGACATGATCCGCTCGACGAATGAGTGATGGAACGATCTGCCGGTTATAGAACATGCGGGCGCGGTCGTACTTGCCGTCCATATGCAGGGTCGCCAGATCGTGGACGGTGGCAACGACGCGGGTTCCCTTGAAGATCGGCAGGCGGCGGTAGCTGGGGATATGCACCAGGTCATAGTGCTGCGTCCTACTGTGGGCGGGTAGCGCAAGGCTGTGCCAGGCGATATTGGGCACGGGCCTACCCAGCCAATCCGGCAGGATATGCTTGCTGAAGCGGGGGTTTCCGTCGCGAATCAAGCCGGCATCACAAGCCGGGACGATGATCTCGTAGGTGTTGGTCTGATCCACCTCCTGCAACGTGTGCAGCAGGTTGGTCACGTAGGACGCCACCCCGGTGCGCCCCCCCTGCAATACGCAGGACGAAAACCCGATATTCATAAGTTCTCCTCACTAGCATCCCATAGTCTGTT
>DIZZ01000029.1 GCA_002428045.1 Verrucomicrobia bacterium UBA6015 | reverse complement strand
GTCTCGCCCTCCCATCGGCAGCCCACGCGATGCCCAAAGTGATACGATTTGCAGAATACTGCGATTTGCAAAATGGGAGGGCGAGACTCCTGTCGAGCCGTGCCCGTCGAACCCCGCCCGGCGGCAAAAAACGGTGCTGCTGCCCTGTCTTTCTCTTTCTCTTGGACTATGCCATTGACTTTCCCCAGTCCGGAGCAGGATGCTCCGGGTACGTTCGAGGCAATGGCTTGCATGACGCGGACGGGATTGAACCCGTCCCTCCTGGGACCGCAGGGCTCCGTACCTGCCCGTCATGCAAGCCTCCCGGCACACCGACGCCTCCAAAATAGCCGGTCCCGCAGCGGCATTGAATCGTTTTCCGTTCTCGTCGCCGTTCTCGTTCACCGAAATGGGCAGGCAACAGGTTATTGCGTCCGCTGATTTTCTAGGCAACGGTCCAGGAGCATCCCGGCAATGGTGCGGTGGACCTTTGACATCGGCAGGGCCTCGATCTCGGCCCGGCTGCACCAGCGCAGTGCCTGCGCATCGGGTGGTAATGCCGCCTTCCCCTCCAGGGATGTCGTCCGGCACGCCAACACGTGGAAGGTTTGTGTGAAATGACTGAAGGCGTGGTTGACGCGGCCCAACGGGCGTATATCCGTTAAATCAAGGCCGGTTTTTTGTCCAATCCCTTGCTGCACAACTGTCCGCAGCAGTTCGCGGTGCTCCCGGCGCAGGCAGGGAAACTCCCATAGCCCCGCCAGAAGTCCGCGCTCGGGACGTCGATAAACAAGCACCCGTTGCCCGGCATCGATAATGATAGCGGCCACCTCGATATGGTGCGGAACAGCCAGCTTGACCGGTTTGAAGGGGATGACATCGGTCAGATGCTGCTGGCGGGCCGTGCAATCGGTATGCAGAGGGCATTCGCCGCAGTCCGGCCGCTTCGGGCGGCAGACCAGCGCCCCCAGTTCCATCATCGCCTGATTGAATGTCGACGGATCAACCTCGCGCAAGGCGGATTCCAGTTCGCTATAGATGGCACGGCGCACAGGGGCACGGCGCAAGTCATCCGGGATTCCACGGAAGCGAGAATAGACGCGCAGGACATTCCCGTCGATGGAAGGAACCGGCTCGCCAAAGGCGATGGAGGCAATCGCGGCGGCGGTATAAGGGCCAATCCCGGGGAGCACTTTCCAAGCGGCGGCCGTGGACGGGAATGCGCCCAGCTCAACGATCTGCCGCGCAGCAGCCTGTAGATGCCTTGCCCGCGAATAATAGCCCAGCCCCTCCCAGCATTTGAGGACATCCTGCGATTCAGCACCAGCGAGCGTATATACATCAGGGAATCGCGTTAAAAAGCGTTCAAAATAGGGAATGACCGTGGCAACCTGAGTCTGCTGCAGCATGATCTCGCTGATCCAGACCTTGTAGGGCGAGGGCGTCTCGCGCCATGGCATCGGGCGGCGATGCCGCGAAAACCAGTCGATCAGGAGGTGTGACCATCCGGGCATGGCGCTCAATCCGCCGTCGCCCCGGCACGGAGCGCGGGCAAATGGGTGTTCAGCAGGTCCGCATCCAGCTCGAACAGCACGAAGCCACGGGCACCGGCACCGCGCAAGCCGTCGATCTGCCGGACCACCTCCTCGGGAGGCAGGTTGTATGTGGTCGGGGAAATGCCGGGATAGATCGGATACGGCGGCGGCAGGGCGTCGCACTGGATGCGGAAAAGCGACAGGGCCTCGGCGGTGGACGTGACATAGTTCATCGGGCACACAAAATCCACGATCCCGTCACGCCCCCACTTGACCCAGTCCTGTCCGATCGAATCACGCACCCCCGGCCAGTTCCCCCATACCGCCGCCGAGACCTGGATGCCGGGGCGAACGGTCTTGACCGCCTGACTGATGCGCCGGACGATGGCCGTCATCTGGTCGCGCCGCCAGGCCAGGAAAACGGCATGATCGGCTCCGCTGACCACATCCGCTGGCCAACGAGTGGCCGCTCGTCCCGTATCGCTGCGAAAGCGGGCGGCACAGGTGGCACAGTAGCAGGCGTCCTGATCGGGATAGCGCACATAGTCAAGATGAAAACCATCCACCGCATAGTGCTTTACCGTTTCGGTGGCGGCGTCAACCGCCAGCTTGGTGTTCAGCGGGTTTACCGGACAAAGCCATTTGATCGTTTTCCCGTCACGATCCCGCATCAGGCGTCCCGCCTTTTCCATCTCGCTGACCCAGGGTTCCGGCGCATTCTCAAGAACCCAGAGCACGGTCCAGAGATGCATCGCGATGCCCTCGCGCTGACAGGCATCGAGGCATTGCTGCAGCAGATCGCCTTCCGCCGCGACCCGGTACGAGACGGGCAGCACGGTCGAGGGATAGTAGGCGACTCCAGCCCACTGATGATTGGCGAACAGGGCGTTCATCCCGGCCTGCTTCAACCGACGAACGGCCTCCGGCCAGCCGATGCCGGGCGGTCCCCCTGCATTATGACACCAGACGCCCCGCCATTCCGGCTGGCGCGACAGGGGGCGAACCGACGAGACGTAGGCTTCGCGAAGTTGATCACGTAGCGCCCCGACGCGACTGACAACCGCCTCAAATGCCATCGACTGACCGTCTGCCGCAGGATCCGCCTCGCGCAGGCGTTCGATCTGGCGTAGCGACCGCAGGGTGCGTGTCGACTGGCCATGACGTTCAGCCGTTCTCAGGATAAAATCCCGGGTCTGTTCCCAGTTCTCGAATTCAAACAACCGTTCCGCCCGGCGGGAAAGCTGTTGATTGAAAAACGGGATCATTTCAGGAACCAGCGCCGAGGACAGGGCAAGCACCATCTGCAGTTTGTTTTCACGGTCGACATTGGTCAGGACATGACCGATGTATACGCCCTTGCTGTGGATGGTGACGGCTGGCAACCGGGAATCCTCGCCCTTGGCATTTAGCCAGGTTCCAATCGTCCGTGCCGTGTCGACCACAGGGATATTCACATTCCAGGAATCCTGCCGTACCGTCCCCGGCAACCCGCCAGACGATTCGCCTCGCAGGCGGATCGCACTAAAGGCATCCGCCGGATTAGCGGCCATCCACTGCTTATCGCGCAGCCCGAGCAACGGCAACAGTTCGGGCGGCAGGGCATACATCACCATCAGCTTCCCACCCGCATCGGTAAAGGCGGTGAGCATCTTCAGGGTCGCGGGAGGAATCACCGGATTGTACGGCAGAATCATCAGCCGACCCCCAGGGGGGATGCCTGTAGTGGCCAATTCACGGTCATCCAGCACGGCAGCATGCAGCCCGCTGGCATCGAACCACTGCGCCAGGCGCTCGGCTGTGCGATTGATGAGGGTCGCCTCGGCAGGGGTACTCTCGATCGCGGCACTGTTACGCAGGATCAGCAGCGGACTCGACCGACCGCGCAGGGCCGCCAGCTCAAGGCGTGTCGTCAGGGGCTTCGCCTTCCAGAGCGCAATGCGCACGGCATCGATCCGGTGCCATCCCTCGGGGGTTCCCTCCGGGGAGAAGCTGCCACGCGACAAGGTAATGGTCTGCCAGTGGGTGCCGGTGACATTGAACCAGCCGCCATACCAGCCGCTGCCGCTCTTGAAATAGAGCGAACAGCGCGACACGGCGGCAGGTTCGGACAATCGTATTGCCAGCGAGAATTCGGTGTAGGAGGAAAGATCCAGGCGAATGGCGGCATCCCGGTAGACCCGATCCGCCTGAGGCGTCAGGGCAGCATCAAACCGCAGCCCGGTCTGACCGTAATACAGCGAGGGCGTGGGCAGCGCCGGCTTGACCCCCGCGGCTTGCCAGGCAACCGTTGCATTCGGCCCGGCGAAAACCCCGAGATCCGTCCAACCGGACGCCACCTCCGGAAGCCCCGCCAGGCACGCGGCGAGGATGACCATGCCAGTGAATGCACAACATCGCATGGATCCCCTCCCCTGCCCGCGACGCTTAGGCGCGCCGCTTGAACTCGTTGGTGCGGGTATCGATCTCGATCAGGTCGCCGGTCTCGATAAACGCCGGAACCGCCATTTCATAGCCCGTCGCCAGCTTGGCGATCTTGGTCACCTTACCGGAAGTATCGCCGCGTGCGGCGGGTTCGGAATACGCCACTTTGCGGATGATCGAGATCGGAAGCTCAACCGAGATCGCCTTGTCGTTATAGAACACCACGGCGCATTCCATGCCATCCTCAAGAAAGTGAACCGCGTCACCCATGTTCTCGGCATCGATGTCATACTGGTTGTAATCCGCATCCATGAACACATACAGCGGATCGGCGAAATACGAATAGGTCACGTCCTTCCGTTCAAGGACAATCTGCTCGAACTTGTCATCGGCCTTATAAACGGTTTCCTTGGCCGAATCGGTCAGCAGGTTTTTCATCTTGAGCTTGACTACGGCACCGCTGCGCCCCGACCGACTGTATTCCCCCTTGAGAACCACCATCGGCTCATCACCGACCATGATAACGTTACCTGCGCGAAGTTCCTGTGCTATTTTCATAATCATCCTCCCCTAAAACTGAAATATATTTTCTAAAGCTTCGGGAGTTTAGCGATTTCCTGCCAGAAATACAGCAAATTCCGCGTGAGCCGGTTATCCGCATGGAAGCGCGCCCAATTGGAGGCCGGCGAGGCAATGGCCTGCCGCCAAGGCAGGAACGCATTCCAGGCCTCGGCCATCCCGCGTCCGGCATTCCAGGCCTTCCAAAACTGGCCCAGTGCCGCCGCACCACCATGCCGCGATAGTGAGGACGACGCATCGGTCCCGGCGGGCGTGGACATCTCGGGCAGGTAGCGATCAAGGAATGCCTGCAGCTTGACCCAGTGGACATCATCATGCTGGGGGTAGATGTGCCAGACAAAGGGCTTACCAGCCCACAAGGCGCGCACAAAGGAATCTTCGCCTCGCACGATGTTGATATCACAGGCCCAGAGCAGGGCGTCGTACTGCGCCTGCGCAACGAAGGGCAGCTTTTGAACCTGTAGATTCCCCTTGGTATACGGCTTGCCGTACGCCAAGGGACCGCCCGCATAGCGTTCGATCAGGGGAATTACCCGTCCCTCGGGAACCAGGCAGAGCACAGACAGAGGTCCGCGGGACCACGCCTCCAGAAGGTCCGGCAACCCGTTATTCTCGTAGCAGAACAGGGAGACGCAGAGGGTCCCCGGGGAGGGGGCTGGGATGTTCAACGATTGCCAGAATGCCGCCTTTTGCATGGTATCGAAGGCCTCGCGCCGGGCGATCAGATCCTGCTCCAGCAGCAATCCGCCGGTGTTGCGGCTAAACCCTGGAAAGAAGAAATACTTTGTCAGGGGAAGATCCGGCGACGGCGAGGCGACTTGATGACACCCGTCCACCCAGGGTTCGGCCGAGAGGTACTCCAGATTGATCCAGACCGGCGGCGGGGATTGCTCGGCCATGGCTAGCAGATACGGGCGAGGAAGCTGGCAGGCAAACGCCTCGATCACCAGGGCGGCGGGCGTAACCGCCGGCATATCGGCATCCCAGCGGCACACCTCGACACCCTGGCACCGCTGCTGACGCAGCAAGGGATCGGCCTGCGGACAAAGCCGGCGGAAACAATCGAGATCCGTAATCCAAAGCCGGACGGCGAGTTGATGCTCGCTGACCATCTGGCGTGCCAGGCGCCAGCAGACCCCGGCATCCCCGAAATTGTCGATTACATGACAGAATATATCGCAGGCGGGGTTCATCGTGCCGATGGCCGCCACGGGTGGGAATTGACCATCCGCCGGACGGCTCACAGCACTTTCATCTTCGGCAGGTCCTGGATATCCACCGCCCCGATCACACGGTTATCGGCATCCACCACGATCAGGTCGTCGATATTGTGCGTCTCGAAGATATTCAGCACATCCACGGCCAGTTCATTTTCGCGCACCGTGATCGGGTTGCGAGTCATGAAGGAGGACACCGGCAGATGTAAGATATCAGGATGCTTGCCGATGTGCCGCCGCAGGTCGCCATCCGTAAAGACACCCTTCAACGTGCCTCGGCCATCAACCAGTGCCGCCGACCCGGCGCGCGCCTCGGTCATCGCGAGCAGGACGGTCTTGACATCGGCCTCCTGCGATACGCAGGCCAGCCGAGCATCCCGCCGCATGATATCGGCCACCTGCAGCAACAAGGCGCGCCCGATCGCCCCGCTGGGATGGAGCTTGGCATAATCCTCGCGCTTGAACCCGCGCACCTCGAGCAGCACCATCGCCAACGCATCGCCCCAGGCCAGCGTCGCCGTGGTACTGGTGGTTGGCGCCATGTTGAATGGGCAAGCCTCCCTGGGGACCGCGACACAGGCGACAATATCACTGTGCCTGGCCAGCGTACTCTCCCGGTTGCCGGTCACGCCCACGATGATCACATTCAACCGGCGGGCGGGGGGCAATAGTTGAAGGACCTCCTCGGATTCGCCGGAATAGCTCAATACCAGCAGGACATCGCCCTGCTGGAGAATACCCAGATCCCCGTGCATGGCCTGCGCAGGATTGAGCACCACACTGGTACTGCCGGTACTGGCTAACGTGCTGGAGATCTTCTCGGCGATATGCAGATTCTTACCCATGCCGGTGACCACGACCTTGTTCCGCCGCGCCAGGGCATCGATAATCGTATTGACCGTCTCCCGGAATCCGTGGACGAAGTTGGCCTTGATGCTGACCAACCCCTCAATCTCGCAATCAATGATACGCTGCGCCTGCTCCAGAATCTCCATATAAAAACTCCTGCCGCTAAACCCTGCCGCTAAACCCTGCCGTATAACACGCAAAAACAGGCAACGAGGATAACACGCAATCCCTTGGAAACAAGCGCAAAGGTGGCGTATTTATAAGATCAACGTTTCCTTTGGAGAAGCGCGGTTTTCGGAGGAGACGACGAAGAGAGAGCCCAGGTGCCTTCGGGGTTGCGGCTCAGCGTCAAGGATGCCGGGAAGCAGTAGTTCGGGTCGCCCCGGTCGAGAACGCTTTGGACCAGCATGCGCAGGCTTGGTGTCGGGGTGGCTTTGAGCACCTTGCCGTTGACCTGGACCATGATCTCCTGTCCCGGCGCGAACATCAGCGGATGAAGGTAGAGGCGCACGAAGTTACCGATCTCCAGAACGTTGATCTGTTTGGTGTCGGCATCCACGTCAATCACGATCCGCTCCGCTTCGAGGGGGGTATCCTTGTCATACCGGTCGGTGCCGATCCAGTAATGCAGGTTGTCTTTTTCCGTTGTCGGCCAGAAGCCGGGATGCTTGTCGCCGCGGCGGGTGGCTCGGGTGGTGCAATCCCAAATGAGTTTCCTGGGCAAGGGATGGCGGACGTACTGGTCCAGCCAGCGGATGGAGTGGCAGTCGATACGTTCCGTTGGTGCATTGGTTCCCTTTTCCTGCCAGGCGGCGGGATCCGTGTAGACGCGTTGCAACGAGCCTTTCTCTCCATGGTCCGCGAAATTATGGAAGCAGCGGGCATGGATGTAGGTGGCATGCGCGTAAAGTCCCGGATGTTCCTCCTGGAGTTTCCGGATCCGGACCCCGTATTCAGCGGCTACCGTATTGCGCTTATGCGCCTTGTCATTCTCTCCAACCTGGATCAAAAAACCCAGGTTCGCATAATTATCAGGGGGTACGCCGTTCGGATGGCCAGCCGACATGGCGGACGCGGCCCAGCGGTCGGGCATGCGTGCCGGGATCTGGTATAGGGCGTCGCCACCTGCGCTGAAGCCCATGAGATAGACGCGGTTGGGGTCGACCTGTCCAAACGCGATCATGTTCTCGATGAGTCGATCGTAGCAGGCGAACGATTGTTCACGCCAGTGCAGGTTCCAATTATCCGTGACTCCCCGTGCCGCCAGGTAGATACCGTTCGTGACCCCGTTGAGATAATAGGTCTGCATGTGTTGCCACTGCGAATCGTTCAGCCCGGTGGGTGCTTCGCCACCGCCGTGCAGGGCAATGTACAGGGCGTAGCCGGTCGCGGGTTTCTCGCCAACCACCGTGTAGGCATAGCGCATGGTCTTCCCGTCGTAGGTGATCACCTTGGCTTCCTGCTCGGCCTGGCGCTGCGTGTCAGCCGTGATCTCCTCGACGTATTTTGCCCAGACCTTTTCCGTGATGCGGGACAGCTCGTTGGTCTGGATGAGCATGTCTGTTTTCTCTAGCTGCATGAGCAGATCGGCCAGCCGGTGTTCAGCCAACGCCTTGTCAATGGCATCGCCGTCGATCAATTCCAGCGTGGTGGATGCATAATTCGTGGTCACATTGATGGCGCTTACAGAGGTATTTGTGGGAGCCCATACGAGCGGGAAATGGATGCCTGTTTTTTGGAAGGAGGCCGCGTAGATCGCGTGCCGGGGATTGTCGGCGATCTGCTGGGAGGCCTGACGGGCGAACCAGGTTCGGTTGAGCGCCTTGGATTCGGCGGCTCCGATCGAGTGCCAACCGCCATCCCAGATTTCCACCCAGGTATGATTGCCGCCACCCTCCACCCAGACGGGGGTCCCCACGACACGGGCGGGAATGCCGACCGCGCGGCAGGCGCTCACTAGCAGGATGGAAAGCCCGCTGCACGATGCCTTGCGCTCCTCCATGGATTCAAGCGGGCTCATGCAGGCTTTGGAACGTTCGCGCGAATAATGCACGTTCAGCTCATCGTAGATGCTGGTGTTCAGCTTGATGGCGGCTTCCCCGGCCGTCTGGCATCCGTCCACCGTCTTGCTGAAACGCTCGAAAAAGGATTTGCGCCAGGCATCCCGCCGCTCGTCCAGGTTGGCGTAGGGCAGGACCTCGTTAAGGAATATCGCGTCCGGTATCTCCTTTGCCCAGGGGAATGTATCGCGAGCGAGGGTGGCATACTGGATATGCTCGGCGAGGAGATCGGGCGACAAGGTCTCGCGGTCGCCTTCGGGCATATTCTCGAGCAGGAATGCCAACGCCGCCTGTTGTGTTTCGGGCAGTTTCTGTTTCAATGCCTCAAACCGGTTGGTTTGGGCATCGCCGGTGCTGGCGGTGATAACCGTGGCACAGAGCATCCAGGCTGTTGCAATGCTCAGAGTGGATGCACATTCCCGTGCATTTCCGCTGAAGCCGGTACTACAAACACGCATAGCGTTCCTTTTATACGCTGGTTGGATTTATGTGCGGTCACCGGAAATAGAGGCCGTGCTCCTGGAATACATACTTGTCGGTGAACCCGGAGAGATAGTCGCATACCGTGCGCTTGATGCCGTCCTCGGCCAGTCTGGAGCGGGCCTTCTGGCCCATCAGGTCGGGATGGGCGCAGTAATGCTCGAAGAGATGGCGTAGCATGGTGGTGGCGATTTCGGCCTGGTTGCGGATGGCCTGGCAGAAATAGACATGGGTGTACATGAAGGTCTTGAAATCGGCGGCGTGTCGGGCCATGTCGGGGCTGAAGGTGACGAGCCGTCCAGTGCCTTGCATAACGTCCTGCATGCTTTGCGGCTGGCAGCGGTCGAGCACTGCCAGCGTGGTTTCGGAAATATCCTCGATCAACAGATCGAGCAGGTTGCGGATGGTCATCCGGAGGCGGGGCCCACGGTCCAGGTTGCGATAGGCGGCGAATGTTCGCTCTGAGGCCTGGCGCCAGAGTTCCTGGGTTTCCAGTAGTTCCTCGGTCAGGATGCGGGCGAGCAGGGCGTCATCGGTATCGTGGGCGAAGTAGGTGATATCGTCGGCCAGGTCTGCAATCTGGGCTTCCAGGCACTGGTTCGGGCCGATGGGGCGTCCGTCGAGCAGGAGGCCGGGGGTGGCCGCTTCGTGTTTCATTAGGCCGGCACGGACTTCCCACGTGAGGTTCAGCCCCGGGAAGTCGGGATACTGCAGGTCGAGTAGATCCACCCAGCGCAGGCTCTGGCAGTTATGGTCGAAGCCGCCGCTGTCCTCCATCAGGCGGTTGAGTTCGTGCTCCCCGGCATGTCCGAAGGGGGTATGGCCGATATCATGGGCGAGGGCGATCGCCTCGGTCAGGTCTTCGTTGGCAGCCAGGATACGGGCGAGGGTACGGGCCACGGCGGCGACCTCGACGCTATGCGTCAGGCGGGTGCGGTAGTGGTCGCAGGTGCTCCGGGTGAACACCTGGGTCTTATATTCCAGCCGGCGGAAGCAGCGGCTGTGTACAATCCGGTCGCGGTCGCGCTGGAAGCAGCAGCGGGCCAGGTGCTCGGGTTCTGGATACCGGCGGCCTGCGGAGTCGGCGCTGCGGGCTGCGTATGGCGCGGTGCAAAGGGCCTCGCGCTCAGTCTGTAGGTTACGGATGGACACGTGTGCTTTCATCTCAGAAACGGAACATCAGCGGTTCCGTTGCGTTTTTGCTGTCCGGACTGTTGGTGATATCGATTTGATCGGGGCTGACACTCTGAAGCGGTACTGGGCTGCCATAATCCTTGAACAGGGTCCGGCTGGCGGCGATGCCGCGGATGGTCTCGGTCCCGGGGGCGGCACCGGCAGTGATGGCGACCACGTCCAGTCCGGGGGTGTTAAGCTCACGGTCCATCGCGGTGAACCATTCGGCGGCAGGTTCCGCCTCGAACCAGAGCAGCAGCCCGTCGAAACGGTGCGTGCGGCAGATCGTGATGATATCCGTCGCGGTGACGGCCGCCCCTCGCTGGACCCGCACGACCGGCACCAGGCGCAACCGGTAATAGCGGGCAAACAAGTTGTAGAAATCGCCTTCCTCGTTCAGCGTGCTGACCCATTCCCCGGTTGATTTGACCGTGAACCAGTCCGGGCTGACATCGGTCAGCACGGGCAGCAGCCGACGCAACTGCTCGGTCTGGTTGACCCCTTGCTCGTCGACGCTGGGGGCGCTGGGTGTCATGGCTATCCGCATGGGTAGCGGCCCGCTGGAAAGCGAACTGAGGCGGGCCATGGCGGTTCCGCGTGCTTCCGCGTTGACCGCGAAGGCTGTCCAGCCCGGGCCGAAATCCTCGGGCAGCGCCAGCGGGAAGTCGAAAACGCTCTTGCCGTCAACCATGCCGGTGATGCCTTTGCCGCGGATCTCAAGGCGCAGCGTGCAGCCGCCTTCAGGGAAAGACCAGGGTATGAACTGGCTGGCCACCACATCATTGTTGCGCCCCTTCCAAACCTGGATATTCAAACGGTTGCCAGTGGCGTCAAACCCCAGGCGTACCAGATGCGAGCGCGAGCGTCGGCTGTAAAGCCAGAATCCGCCTTCAAGCGCATCGAGGCGGATCTCGATAAAACTATCACGCCAGCGCTCGGAGCGGAGAAGGCGTGCGCTGAATTCATTGCGAACAGGTTCCGCCTGCATCGTGATGCTGCCAGCATCTGCGGTGATGATGGCCCCCTCGGGCTGCCAGTTATCCGACAAGCCCAGGGTGGTTGTGAATGTTTCCGTGACGGCGGTGGATCGTGGTTCCAGCCGACTAAGCAGGGTCTTCAGGCGCTGATCCTTGGTGGATCGTGAGATCTGCTCCATCAGGGCCACGAAGAGGTGGGAGTTCTGATAGGTCAGCAGGTCATGTTGCCATATCGCGGAGATCAGGGATTCCTGCTGCTCGGGGGTGTTTCCAAGCCGGGTCAGATTCTCGATGGCGCGGATGCGGCCCTCCTCGGTCTCGGCAATCCGGAGCATGAAAAGGATGGTGTCGAAGTGATCCGGGCTGGATCGCAGGATTCGTTCCGCCCGTTCGGACGCCTCCTCAATGCGGTTCTCGCGATATAACCATTCCGCCTGGGCCAGTAGGATGTCGGTGCTTTCCGGGAACAGCCGTGCGTAGGTGTTGAGGATGTGCCGCGCCTCGATCTTTCGCCCGGTATCATTGAGCAGTTGTGCATAGCGGGTGGCCAGCTTGATCTGGCTGGGATCCAGGACGAGACTTTGCCGGTAGAACCCGGAGGCTTCGTCGTGATAACCAAGATTGATCAGTGCATCGCCGATGCGGTGTGATGGCGTAGGGGAGGTCGGTGCCAGACGGTTCCATTCTGAAAAAGCGGCGATGGCCATCTCGTAGTTGCCATCGCGGAATGCATTCTCGCCTGCATCGATCAGTTCGCGGATCTGCATCCCGATCGTCTTGCTGAGTTTGTCGGTCATGGTTTCCTCGACCGTAAAGATCGGGGGCAGCGCCTTCATCTCGTCATCGGTAGGTGTCGCTATCCGCTCCTCGACAATCTGCTTGGCTTGGACACTGGCCACCGGCATCAGAAGCCCGGCATCGGTCACCAGTTCAACGGAGGGAATGGCGGCTAGCAGGGCATAGACCGAGGAAAGCCGTTCCAGCATGCGGGGCAGGCGCACCAGGACAGGGCGTCCGGATCCGCTAAGCATCTTGCCTGTCTGTCGCAACCAGCGCTCAAGGGCGTTGATCTGGAAGGTATCGTAATTCTCGAAGTTCACATAGATTCCATCGCAGTCCAGATCACTGAGCGCCCCGGCCAGGGCGATCGGGCTCCAGGTCTCCAGCTCGCTTTCCGATGAGATACGCAGGCAGGGTGTCAACCGCAGATTGTAGATACTGGCCAGTAGCCGATAGATGTTTTCCGATTGCCCGATCGAGCGGTTGGACATGCCATAGTCCTTTACTCGAACCAGTGGCGGGCTGATCTCCGTCAGGCGGCTTCCATGGGCCTTGATCCAGGCCAGGGCGAATGGATCCAGTGCTTCGTCGAAATTCCATGAGGCGAGGGTTGATCGACGGGACTGCAGGGTGACGCTGTTCACCGTCAGGCTCGCATGGGAATCCGTTGGCGTTGTGCTGACGGCGATGCCGAAGGATCCGGCCTCCTTGACGCAGACCGCCTGTTCACGGGTATTGAACAGCGGCTGCCCATCGATCGACACGTTGACATTGCTGTCGCGCAGCATGATGGCAAGCCGATGCGTGGCATTGGTCTGGATATGGGTTCTGGCCTGGGCCAGCGTCACGGGATCGCTGGTCAGCAACGATTTCTGTTGCAGCAGTGCATGGCCATCACGGTCGATGTCGATCCGCAGATAGCCAGCCATATTCGGGGTTGTGCGGGCAAAGATCGACAGTTTGCCCTCGGTCAGTTGGAACTCAACGGTGGCGCTCAGGTCGCGGCGCACATCGCTGCCGCCGAGCCAGGCACGGGCCCCGCCGGAGCCTTTGGCATCGCGGAGGATCAAGCCGCTACCGCCGATCGCGGACTCTCCCCAGTCCGTGACCCAGCCGGTGGCCTTGTAGCTTAGGTCGATATCCTCCACGGATTCCACGGCCCGGTTGGCCGTATTGATCGCCTCCAGCAGGTCGTTGGCTGCCCAGGCTGGATCCACGGCGAGACGGTTGATCCGCAGACGATCCGTGAACATCGTGTTGCGCCCGATGGCCCCAAGGGTAAACGCGGCGTCGAAGGTGGCGGAGGCTGCCAGGTTGGCCGTTTGCGCAGGCTCGTCCGGCTGGGTGAATTGTCCGAAATCACCGTAGGGGTAGGCGAACGCTACCGGGGGCTTGGCGAGATGGATGGATGCCATGGCGTAGGCCGTCTCGTAATCGGTACGCACGCGGGTGGCGAATTCCGCACTGTTCTCGACGCGCCCCTCCTCCTTCAGCCACATCCGGCTGGTCAGGAACCGGGCCTCTTTCTTTTCGATGCTGGAGGGGACTGACAGGCTCGCATTGTGGCCCTGCAGACCGATGTCCCATTCGTCGCTTTTCTCCAGGGCGCGAAGCGCTTTCCAGTTCAGTCCGCTGGGGCTGCTGCCGCCCAGTGACTCGGTATCGAAGAAGGCCACGCCGGACCAGCCGTAGCGTCTCACGGCACCGCGCAGGT
>DIZZ01000069.1 GCA_002428045.1 Verrucomicrobia bacterium UBA6015 | reverse complement strand
GGAGGGATATTCGGAATCGAAGGGAACGGATGCCCGCTCTGGACAATAGCAATATTTTTTAATAAAATATTCACAGAAACCTCATTTCTGGAATCAATCTACTGCATGTCCGCAATTATGGCAATATATATTATCTAGTAACGACGTTACTTGCTTCATTCCAATTCTCCTCCGAGTGCATTCGGAATAACAAGGCGTCACTACCTATTTGCCAGTTCCTGCCGCACGGTCTTTCAGCCCTGCCATTTATCGAGCAGTTTTGAAAGGCAGGCTATGGCATCGGCCAATGCCGGGGCTGAATGCCTGATTTACAGCGGCCCGCGGGCCGTGGTCGTGGTCGTAGAGTTCGCGATGCCGAATCTCGCCGGTTTGCTGATCGATCCATTCCGTATAGCGCCAGTTGCCGGAGCGGATGGAATAGCCCATCAAGCCCTTTCGCGGATACTGACTGAAGGCCGCGCGTTTCCAGGGGCGGCAAGAATCAATGGCACATGGGTGTCGATCTCCATGTTGGTGTGTTTGCACCATTCCCCGTAGTCGTTCAATTTCCATCCGTGATCCCCCCAGAGAACGATCACCGTATTTTCCTCCAAGCCCGTCTCCGTCAACGCATCGAGGAGCCGCCCACCTGTGCATCCATATAACGGTTTGTCCGTGACCGAGATGAAAGATCTTTCCCAGGCGGTAGGTGTGGTAGCCATTGGCCTTGAAATACTGCGGCAGCGTCACGACTTCCGGCTGGAACTCGCGGAACTTGGTAACCAGGTCCGTGACTTTTGTCGTATCCGGCCGCTGCCCGGTCAGCTAGCTGACCCGCGACGGATGGCAGACCGCCTGCTGACAGTAGGCGCGCTCAAAGACAGTCCCCATGGCAGCCAGCCGATCGAGATTGGGCGACTTCACCATAGCACTGCCATAGCAACCAAGCTCTGGACGCAGATCATCAACGGCAATGAAAAGAACATTGGGACGTGTCGTCACCTGTGCCAATGAAGGCATGGCCGTCAATACCCCGGCTACGGCTAGTCTTGCGGTAAATGCGGTTACCGCACCGGTCAGTACATGACATGCGTTGCCAAGCATTACCATTTCAGTTTTCATCTATGCCTATTCAATTCAATAAAACACGTACCGCATCATTTCCGTCTTGTCCGGGCTTGTGATGCGAACATTGCGCAGTTCTATACGTCCCGGTTCCTTCATGGTCGCTGAGAAATCGCGGCTTATGAATACCTGATGTCCTGGCATCAGGTATTCTTTCCATTCACGGGGCGGCGTAAGACTATTTTCATTACCGGGGCCAGCCAGGGTCAGTGAGGAGCCGGTGGGCGAGCGCGCCTCAAAGATCAGGACCCCGTCTTTTCCACCCGGCGGAAAGTAATGGTTCCTGATTGTGAATTCCGGTTTCCCGCACTGGATTACCAAGGCACCGTTTTCGGCAGACAACGTTCCCTCATCAGATGTGGCAAACCATGTCCCGACAGTGCGCTTGTTGTATTTGCGGTTTGGGTGATAACCAAGCACGCCGGTTTCCTGGTAGTACGTGTCGAGTACGGCGGTCATGGCCGCTAGCCGCTCAGTTTCTTCGCCTGAGAGATCCTTGCTTTCGCTGATATCTGTGCGCACGTTGTAAAGCTCGTAGCGGTGGCTCTGGCCTTTTGGCGAATCATGCCAGAAACGGTACATTTTCCAGTCCCCCATGCGGACAAAGGTATTGGGTATGTTGTAGGAGGCCATCACCGGATGGGGCATGTCGCAGATGGTAGGGCCACGGTCGAAAGGCTGCCCCTGAAGGGCAGGGACATAGCTTTTGCCGTCCTTGTGATCATCGGGGCGTAGTTCCTGTCCCGTCATCTCGAGAATCGCCGGGTAGTGATCGACGGACGATACGACAGATGAACTTACGCTGCCGGGTTTTGTGACGCCAGGCCATCGCACAATCAGTGGCACGCGTGTGCCGCCTTCGTAATTGTTGCCTTTGCCGTTGCGCAGTGGATGGTTATTGGTTGGCGTTGTACCATCTACCGTATCATACATATTACCGCCATTGTCGGAGGTAAATATGACGATGGTGTTCTTGTCGAGGCCATTGTCCTTGAGCACCTGCATCAGGCGCCCTATATTCGTGTCGAGGACTTCGATCATGGCCGCCATGGTAGGAGAATGCTGTGGGTTCTGGGGATCGGCTTTCTTCTTCCACTTCTCGATCAGTTCAGGTTTGCTCTGGTATGGTGCGTGAACACTGTAGGGCCAGTGGCATATAAAGAACGGTTTCCCCGTGGTGTTCTGTTTCTTGATATAGTTGATCGTCAGATCCGTGATATAATCATCAACATGAGTGCCTGCGGAAGGATAAGGCTTCAGGGTATCGCAGTCCCATGGAGGATAGAACTTGCGTCCGGGATTCGTTCCCGGAGGCCCGGGGTGCTCTCGCCCTCCTTTTACATAGTCGAAGCCGTGGCTCTCCGGCCAGTGCTCCATTTTACATCCCAGATGCCATTTGCCGAAGAACGCGGTGGCATAGCCGTCAGCTTTCATTGTCTTTCCAAGCGTGGTGTACGTCGAATCAAGATAGTTGAGGGAGGACGGTCCGATTCCGCGAATCTCTTCAGGACCGTCATGATGTTCTTTGTGTTCCTGGATCTTTGCGATATGACCCGCAGCGGTGGTGAGTCCGTGTCGCAGCGGGTACTGGCCGGTCAAAATGCTTGCCCGCGTTGGTGAGCAGAGCGGATTCGCTGAACAGGCGTCAGTAAAGCGCATTCCGCTCGCCGCCAGGGCGTCAATGTTGGGCGTCTCGTAGAATGTGCTGCCGTAGACAGCGGTATCGCGCCAGCCGAGGTCATCGCAAACGATCAGCACAACGTTGAGCCTTTCCGCAGCAATAGTGCCGTCGTCGGCAAGACAGAGGACGTTGGTCACGGTCAGTGCCGCCGTTATGCCTATTGTTCTCACGAATTTTCTTCGGTTCATTTGTTGATCTCCTGGATTAACCCAATTCATTTACCTCCTTCTCATACTATCTACAGGGGGATGACCGGAGCCATCTTGTCGCACTCGTTAACCGATTCCAAAAAGGTTACCCGTTTTGCTCACCGCCGTGGGCGGCTGGCTTGCCTCCCTTCCTGATGTGCTTTCTGGACATTAATTCCGTGTAAATTCGCGACCGGGGATCAATCGCGATTCCGTGGTCGCCAACATGGCTTCGTGCTCGGCAAGGATATCGCGGCAATTTGCCTCTGCGGCATGATTATGCGTTTCCCAAGGATCGTTCAGCATATCGAAAAGCATGACCCTTTCCCCTCGCTGGAGCTGCTGCCGGTCTTCCGGCAGGAACAGGGTGGGCTTGCCATCCATTGTGAGGTAGTTCTCGTTGACGAATGCCCGGCCATTCTGCGGGATCCCCTTGTAGTTCATGACGTACTTGTAGCGCTGGCTGCGCACAACGCGCCCCGTTTCCTTCAGTTCGATGAAGAGGTTATCTCGCCAATCCGTACGGCGCCCTTCGAGCAGCGGACGCAGACTCAAACCACGGCACTCCGACGGAGGCGCGATACCGACATAGTCACAGACCGTGGCCATGATATCTACACCGCTGACCAGATGCGTGGTATCGATCACGTCCTGGCGGATCCCGAACGTCGGCCCGTACGCGATAAAAGGGACCTTGACCGATTCGTCATACGGATGCCACTTCGATATCCTGGAATGCCGCCCCACCCCATCGCCATGATCCGAGGTGAACAGCAGGATTGTATCGTCGCCACGGTCACGGATCGCACGAAGCAGCCGACCAACATTCCGATCCAGCCGTTCGATCATCCGGCAATAGTCATAGATATAGTTCCGCCATTTCATGTTGCTATATACAACGGCACTCGACCATATCTCGGCAAAATCATACTTCAGATTCGGCGGCACTGGCGGTAGCTTGTCGCCCAGGGAGAAGAAATCCGAGTCACGGGTTTTCCCGTTGTCGTGTTCTCCAGCCCAGTAACAGATATCGTGGGGATCCATGAACCCGGCAACGGCGAGAAACGGCTTGTCCCCCNNGGATCCATGAAGCTGGCAACCGCGAGAAATGGCTTGTTTCGCTCGTGATTGCGCACATAGGCCTCCATTCCGCTGGACACCCCGTAATCCATATGCCGTCCCCAGATATCCGGACCGCTGGGTAGCGTATCAAATCCGGGGATCTTGCGTGGCCCGGTCACCCAAGGGTTGTTCCATGGGCCACCGGCATGCCATTTGCCGCCATACACCCGGTCATAGTGGGTATGCTCCTCGAACCACTGCCCCATGTTAGGAACGGATTGATCAATGCCCACATTGTTGATCACAACCCCGGTTTCCAGGGAATAGCGCCCTGTGAACATACTGGAACGTGCCGGACAGCAGATCGGATTCGTGCTGTGCGATTCCATGAACGAGACGCCGCTTCGGACTAGCTCATCCAGATTCGGTGTATCCACCCAGTGGCACAGCCACGATGGATGTTCGAAATGGCGTTTGTAGGCACCAATCGCATCCATGACCATCTGATCGCAGACCGTGATCAAGATATTGGGCGTAACCTGCGAACCTGCAACGCTGCCGGCAATCGCGTTTTCAGCCCGAACAGGAAACTGGCCGGTTGCCGCCGCCGCCGCCGCTACACTCGTCGTCTTCAAGAACTCTCTCCGTGTCATGGGGTTGTCCGTGGGCTGTTTTCCGTGCTCTGTAATATCAGCAATTGCATGTCGCCAAGATAGGCCAGGACGCGGCCTGCGGTGTCGACATAGAACACTCCAGGTACCGTGGCGATGCCGGTATGCCGGTAGCTGATGATGTCGACGCTACCGGTTCGCGTCCCGATCTTGCGCTGTTCGCAAAAGACAATCTTTTGCTCGGGGCAAGGTTCGTCATATTCATCCAGCATGGTAAAGGACATTTCCTTCAGCCCCTGCCGAGCCATACGCCCGACTGCATCCAGCAGGCAACCCTTGCAGGTATAGGCGCCTGGCAGTTCCAGTATTCGTCTGGCGCTTCCTTTCGTCAGCGTGAGAACCCCATCGCGAACTGCGGCATGCATGGTGATGCCGGACTTCAGATAGGCGGAATCTTTGGCCATTTTCGCAATCTTGGATTCCACGGACCACGAAACCGGCGTGCACCACGCATCGTCCGAGCACTGTAGATCGGCTAGCATCCAGTACTTGTAGCCTTGCGGGCAATTGCGGAAGCTCACTATCCGCAAACGCCGATCGGGGCTATGTTCAACCGCCACCCCGCCCTGCGACCAGCCAGCCTTGAATGACGTGGCGTCGTCATAGACATGCGTCCAATGTCCATCCAGATCGAACGCTTCATCGGGGGGCGTCATCGTTGCAAACGTCTTTACAATCAAGGACTCCGGCGAATCCAGATCCTGCATGATCGATGCATTCATACCATTCGCCTATTGTGAATTACCAGTTGCCAGTGATCCGCACACATCATTTCTAAACACTACCCCACGCCACCGCTGAAGACAATCCATTTTATGTCGACCGCATGGGCAATATTATTCAATGTTTTAATCCACTAGCATGTATCTGGCCGTTGATTACCGTTTTCGGATCCATCCCCTGATTCTCGCCTTCGGCATGAAATACTATGTTGAGGACCTCACCCAGGGCGCTGTGAAGGGATTGCGAAACGTACGATTTTGCTGCAACAGGACGCAAAAAGCGGTACCGGTGCCTCGTCCTCGGATTCCCTCATCAGCACCGGGCCGATGACCGAAACCGCCGTTCTCGGTCTGGTTGTGCAGCAGGTGGTTCAACAGCACGCGCTCGGACATGGCCAAATATCGCGACCGACCGGTGATCCGGGCCAACTCAAGATTCAGACGCAGCCAATCGACCAGGGCGCAGCCTCCATCCCTCATACATGCCTTTTTCTGATGTTCTGCCTCACCATAACCTGAAAACAGTACCCCTGCGAGGAGGGCACATACACCACAATTCGCCGGACACCATCTGCAATATGGCGATGAGCTTGTAACACCCCGCCGCCAAAACGGTGGTGGTGTTCCCAGCCAGGGAGAAGTTGCCGGAGGCACCGGCACGCCACTGAGGCGACACATTCCAGACACATTTCCTGCCAAGAATATCACGATAAACCAGAAGCCCGACGGGGCCCGACGTCATGATCCTCCGTCACCATCGGATACCCTGCGTCGTGACCGTATTCCCAGAAGCCGACCATCAGGAACGGGGCTCTTGAGTGATGGCAGGGTGATCTAGTTTTATGGCGTCGACTGGATTAAGGACAGTGCGTTGAGCATTTGCGCTGACATACGCTCGCCGAGTTCGAGTTGACCTGACGTATCGAAGTGCGTGTTGTCCTTTAGCACGGAGAGATCATCGGTTTGGACAAGATAGGTGTGTGGGTCCTTTTCAGCCACGGCGTCCTGTGCTTTTTGCACAACGGGGGTATGATCAAAGCGCCATGGGGTTTCCTTGAGCAAGCTCGATGAGATACGCCCCATCACGACGGGTAAGTCTTGCCTGCCCGTTACCTTCCGGACGTCCGCAAGCATGATTTCTAGATTTTTCTCGTAAGCCTCGGCGCTTTCGATGGTATCGGCATCGCCTTCGCCTTGCATCCAGAGCATCCCGGAAATCTCAACGGTATGGCCAGATTTTTGAAGATTCGCCATCGCGGTAAGGGCATTGGCGATGAAGCGTACATAGATCTTATTTGTTTCTGGCAGCCAGCCATTAGCGAGCGATGTACCGCCTGCGGATGTCTTGACGAGACGAATCTGGTGATCGGGAAACGCGACGGAAAGTCGGTGGGCGAACACCACCTCGGGGCCGAAGCGTAATTTGCGGGCGACAGCCGTCGTGTCTTCCCCGATTTTCTTCCATTCCTGTTTGCGATTATCCCAGATCCTGACATTGGCAGGATTTTCCTTCATCGTTTCTGGCAGCTCGTGCCAACGACCGCAACCGTCCATATTCGATTGACCGCCGAACAGAAAGAGTTTAACCGGCGTTTCGGCGGCGTTGGCAGGTCCAAAGGTGGCTGCGAGGAAGATCAAAATGCAGGTCATGGTGAGTGATGAGTTTGATGACATAATCGTATTTTCTCCAGAGATTTACCCAAAAAAGTCCAAGTGAGTATGTAAAATTCACAATTGAGGATTTGATAAAGTGAGGAATGGCGTACAGATTCCTCTCCGTAAAATTCTCATTCGATCATGCCCGCAAGGCGGCGCTGCGATCGGCGGCGGCGGCCAAAGTCGACTGCAGGACGGCATGCACATCACTGGCATCCAGCACCGCCAGCCCAGCCGCTGTGGTTCCGCCTTTGGATGCAACACTGGCGATGAACGATTCCGGAGCCTGCCCTCCCTCCTGCAACGCCACCGACGTCCCTCGCATCGTTTGCAGCCCCAGCACCAGGGCGGTCTCAGAGGCCATGCCCCGCCCGGCGGCTGCCTCGACAAAGGCCTTGAGCACATACGCGAAAAAGGCCGGCCCCGAGCCGCTCAAGGCGGTGACCACATCGAACATACATTCCTCCTGCGCCACCACCTGCCCACAGCTTGCCAGCATCTGCCGCACCCATTCCACATCGGACGCCGTGGCGGCAACGCCCGCGCAATAAACGCTCATCCCCTGCCCCACCTGGCAGGCCAGGTTCGGCATAACCCGCACCACACGGGCACCGCTCAAGCGCGACTCGAAAAAAGAAAGCGGCTTGCCTGCCGCAATCGAGACAAACAAACGCCCTGCCGCCTCGCCTGCCACGGACGCCAGCACCCCCTCAAGATCCTGCGGCTTGACCGCCAGCACCACGACATCACAGCTCCGCACCACGTCCCTGTTATCCTCCACCCCAGCCACCGCATAGGTGTCGCGCATGACGTTGCAGCGCCCCGGATCCCGGTCGCTCACCACCACATCGCACGGACGACAGACCCCCTTCGCCAGCATCCCCGAGACCAACGCTTCCGCCATTTTACCCGCCCCGATAAACCCAATCTTCATCCACCCCTCCTTATGTTGAAACCTGAATCGACGTTCGTTTAATAAATCGTATCGAGACCATAACATACTGTTTTGCTAATTCCAAGCGCGGCCCCACACTTACTCGTGTATATTAGGGAAACGACGTGGTGATGGATAGTTTCTGCGATATAAAGGCCCAATTATCCGCATCAGGAAACACTGTCGATGACCGCGATTTTCGGGAGACCGATTAAGGGGTGGTTGAGAGCCCTGTAGCCGCACCACGAAGGGACGCGTTCGTGGCAAAGGCGGTCGGCAGCAGAGTCTGATGCGCTGAACGTCGGCCTTCGTCCGACTATCTACAGGGGGCCGGATGGAGCCATCCTGACAAACCTGCTCTGATTTTAATTCAGACAGGATTAACAGGATAGACAGGATAAAGGACGCTGATGTTTCGATCCATTCCATCCTGAAAATCCTGTAATCCTGTCAATATCAATCCGAGCACAAGCCGGCGTTCTTACCCCCGCCTTTGCCATGCATCCGGCTTGCCCGGAGGTCTGCGCCCTACCTGCCTTTGCATGTCTCGTCATCCGCTGTCGTCGTCCACCGCCCCGTTTTTAGTCCCACACGTCGTCGTCTCTCCTTAGTCTTCTCCCCGAAAAACGTGGTTTTCCTATGGAAATGGCCAAGTTGGCTAGGACTCCAGCAACCCGGCGGNNTTGGCATAGATCCGCTTGATGTGCGTATGTATGGTATGTGTGCTGACGCCAAGGCGATCGGCAATTTCCTTGTAGAGCAGACCATCGGCCACATACTTCAGCACGAGCGCCTCTCGCGGCGGTAGCAACGGTTCCGCCTCGTCGTCACCTTCGCCAATATGCAGATCCCGGATGACATGCCGGGCGATCGACGGACTCATGGGGGACCCGCCCTGGTGCAACTGACGCAACGACTCAACCAACACCCGCGGGGAATCCCCCTTGATCACATAGCCGTAGGCCCCCGCCTTGAGGGCCGCAAAAACGGTCTCCCGATCCTCGCAGATGGTGAACGCCATCGCTTGCACCGCCGGATGCCGTTCACGTACCTTGCCAATCAGCTCGATCCCCGACATGCCGGGCAGATCAATATCCGCCAACAGGATGTCCGTCCGCCCCCAGTCACAGTCCGCCAAGGCTTCTTCGGCCGATACCGCCGCATAAACCACACAAATATCCGCCTCGCAGCCAAGGCGCGTCGCCATGGACGCCAGCAATCCGGAATCATCTTCCACGATACAGACATTCATGATACTTCCTCACCCGTAGAATCCGCAGCGTTCATAGACAGAGGGATACGAAATGCCAACGTGGTTCCATGCGCTGCGGTCACGTCCATTTGCCCGCCCATTTCAACCACCCGCCGCCGCATATTGCTCATTCCACGCCCAGCCTTGACCGTCTCCGGATTAAACCCATGCCCGTCATCGGCAATACGGATGTCCAGTGCGTCTGGCGAGAACGCGATGCGCAGATCCAGGCAACGCGCGTCGGCATGCTTGACCACATTATTGACCGCCTCCTTGATCACGCGGAATAGCGAAACGCCCGACGTCAGCGCCAGCCCCGCCTCAGGCGGCCCCCCATCCACCTGCGACGTCACGCAAAGCTGCCGCCCGGTACAAAAGGCCTGCACGTACTGGCGAACCTCCAGCAGCCAGTCAGACCAGCAGAAGTCGCGACGTTCCAGCACATTCATCAGGCTGCGAATCTCCGAATTACACTCCGCCGCCAGCGTCTCGATCGTACCGAAGGTCGCGTCCTTGGCGGATATTTCGGTCGCCCTGGCGCCCAGACTGGCCAGCAATCCAATATTGGCAGCAATTCCGCCAACCCCGTCATGCATATCGCGCAACAACCGTTTCTGCTGCCTGATCAACCGGGCGTCGGCATGCGACCGCTCCAGCACCACCTGCTCGGCCTGCCGTTGCAGATGTTCGGTAATGTCCGTCACGGTGGCCAGGACCAACGGGCGCCCATCATGATAGATGCCTTGCAAAACGACCTGCACATCAAACAATTCACCCGTTAGCGGACGCCGCGACGTCCAGGATTTCAGGAATACCTTTTCCCCTGCAGCAGCCCGCTGCATGGCATTCCGACCCAGGGCGACATCCGCATCCGGCGATGAATATTCGTTCAGGATCGAGAATTGCCGGGCTTCGGCCTCGGTTTTCAGCCCGTACATTTGCAGCATCGGCTTGTTCACAAACACAATCTCGCCGTCCAGCGTATGGATGAAGACAGCCTCGGAAATACTATTCACGATCCCTCTAAGTTGCTCCTCGCTCTCGCGCAAGGCCATTTCCGCCTTGTGACGCAACGTCACGTCCCTAAACACATGAAGGCTTCCGATGCTAGCCCCCCCCTCATCCTTGATCGCCAGACAGGATGCATCAAACCAGGACTCCTGTCCTCCGACGTTCGCTGAAAAGAGCCTACTATTCCCCTGCATGGCATTCTTCCAGGGCTCAGGCAACATCGACTGCGTCTTCCCGACCAGCTCGCCCCCCGCCAGCTCAATCCATTGCCGGCTGGCGGCGTTGATATCCACCACCACATGGGAGGCATTGGTCACCAGCACAAGATCCGGCAACTGATCAAACAGCATCCCCCGGGCGAGCGGCACCACATCAAGGATGCGATTATGCAGCACAACATAGGCAAACGCCGTAATCGAAATCGCCATCGTAAAAGGAGCCAGGTTGATGTGGGCAACCGGCGAGGATCCCAACGCATATACAATATTCATTGCCAGCGGCACCGCAAACCCCAGCAGCAGCATCGCCAGATTGCGGCGTCGGACCCCGCTGGAGCGAATCCATTCAACCAGCATTAACCCCGCACCGAACAAGGAAAATAGATTCATGTAAGCGGTATTTAGGCGGTACAATATCCCCGATTCAAACGTCAAGATGCCAACCGATCCATAGACGAAAATGCCGGTGTGATTCAGGAACAGCGAATGGAACGGCGAGGTCACGGCAACCCCGATCAGAACGCAATTCACAACAAAAAGAGCGATCCATACGGCTCGAGGAATCCATAATCCCAGATTGAAAAGTTGCCCAAGCATGCGAATCCAGAGCAGTGGAAGCCAGCACAGGAACGGGAACCGCGCCAGTTTGGCAATCAGTTTCTGGTCGAATGACGGCAGCGTCAATTCAAAGAAATAGCTCACCGCCCACGCCGTGCTGCAGAGCAGCATCAGGATAAAATACCACATCGCGGTTGTTCGCGGGCGCGACAAGGCATACCCCATCAATCCCGTATAGGCCAAACTCACAAGCAAAAGTAAAGATGCCGCCAACATACCCTATTCCCTAGCACACGCGTTACAGATCAGCAAGGCAAGCGTCAAATCGCATTTTCTGTTTTAAAGTAAAGCATTGCCGTTGCGGCGTCCAGCCGTGTCAAAGACCAACAGTAACGTCAAAGAACAGGTGTTCGGCGGGGCTGATGGTGCAGGC
>DIZZ01000250.1 GCA_002428045.1 Verrucomicrobia bacterium UBA6015 | reverse complement strand
GCAATAGATTTTGCGGCAATAGAAAAATATGATCTTTAACAAAACCTATCCCCTTACCATCCCAGGGATACTCGTCCGAAACAAGAGCATAGAGGAACGAAAACGCCATTTCGTGATCGAAAATAGCCAGATCGTCGCCTTTTCTCAACAAATTTGGCTTGTTTTCCCGCCGATCCGGGTTTTGGATCATCATGTCAAACGCAAATATATCGGCCGCATCCTGCTGAATCGCGGCGGGGATGCTTCGCAACTGCGGCCATGAGACATAAGCGGCGCCCAGAAATCTGGAGCCAAAGTTGAGACCGGCGCTGGCTCTGAACCGATTCGCCAGATTCACGTCCGAAATCCCGGCATGAAAGACATCATCGACCTCAACGAGATACGGTTCCGGTACTGGCAACCCCAGATCACGCGCCAACAAGGAGGCCATCAACTCACAGATAAGGCCGGTACAGGTGCATTCATGGCCTGTTCGCAGTTTGACAACCACTTCAGTCATATCTCCCTGGTCATCTTCGCATAGCATGAGGCACGGGCACGTCCGCCCTGTGCGGAATGCCTTCATGAACGTCGTAGCCTTAATCGTCGAGATCATGCGACATACCATCCCTTAATAATCCGCCAACGTCAATAACTTGCTATCGCGATGCTACTCATCTTCGCCGAGTTGCTTTTCGAGAGATTGGCGGACGAGGCCAATGATGTAGGGTAGATCCTCAAGCTTTTCGAGCCCGACCTCGACATCTCCATTACCCCACCGGCCAAGGTCGGTGACGTCCTTGCAGAGGCCACGCGGATCATCGATTTGCGCAAAGGACATGTTGATGCTCAAACGCAGGCGTTTGGCTTGGGGAACGACATCCACGAAGTTCCGTTCAGCTTTATACGCGACATACAGTTTGAGGATTTCCTCCCGTACGCACTCGTCCAGCGCGAGCACCTCCTTGCGGAAGGCATCAAACAGCTCTTTGCCCTTACCGGTTGTCAGGAACGGATGCTCGGCCAGGGTGTAGTTTGAAGTCACCGCCTCCTTTTCCTTGGAGCGATAGACGGCAAGGATATCTTCGGGTAATTGCGGTGCCGACCAGATCGCCGCCGCTTCGCCTGAAAGACGCCGGGCACGTTCCTGAATGTTGGTTTCGTTCCATGTTTCGCACGCTGCAAGCCCCTGATTGAGTTTCAGTGGACTGTGCCGGAAACCGCCTTCCCGATCGCGCTTATCCTTGAAGGGGTTGTCGCTATATTCGGAGTTGTACCCGGTCAGTGTCAGGTTTCCGAGCGTGTGGAGGTATTGGCCGTGAATACGCTCCCAGTCCACACCAAGATCAGCCTTCCATGCCTCGCTGAGCTTTTCGTTTTGCGGCATGATGTGCTCGATGGTGTAGTCCTGAACCTGCACGCGCTCCTTGCGTCCATGGTTTTCAAAGCGACGCAGCCAGTAGGATCGCCGATTGAACGCGTAGAGGTTGCGCACCTGGATTTGCCGTTCGAACTCCTCGTTGCCGGGGAAGCGGCGATACGATGGCAGCAGCAGGAAGGCGGCTTTGACGCTCTCCACGTATCTATCCTTCTTGAGTTGGCGGGAGAATGTCGCGAAGGTCTGGCGCATCGAGTTGGTCGGCACGTCACAGACAGCCCGCCGGAACACGTAGCTTTCCACCAGATAGATGGTTTCCACGAATTCATCCCTACTGATCACATGGTGATGGAAATCCTGGTAGACCTCCATGAGGAACGGATAACAGACATCCGCCCGCAATTCACGAATGTCCTGGAATGCCGTGGACAATACCGGATCCGACTCATTGCCCAGTGCAATGCTGCAGAAATAGCGGGCAAACTCGACAAGACTGGTCAGCAAGTCTTCAACATCGTGCTTGCGGGAATACCCCTTGAACTCATCATAGACCTCATCGCGCCTTATCCGGTGGTTACCGGTCTGGACAACGAGAAAGTAACGCATGAACTCGTCAAATGCCTGAATATAGTTCTCAGCACCAAAAGCAACCTCCATCGGCCGCCAGTAATCGTTATAGAGCCGCGTTTGAAGGTCATGCGCCAAGCCCATGAGCACGAAATTGCGAATCAGATCGGCTTGGGTGAGAGCCTTACCGGTGGAGTTCATGCTCTCGAAGATCATCTGCGGATTATCCAAGCCCTGCTGGAGGCGCACATCCACGATCATCAACTTCTGGATGCCCTGATAGACCACTCCCAGATCGGCATCGGCCATGCGCTCGGTGAAATACTGGAAATTGTCGCGAATGCGATGGGAGATCGGCTCTGTAGGCTCTTTGCCGTCAAGCAGTGCGATCAGCGTATCCTTATCGGTGCGGGTCAGGAGCATCTTATAGCCCAGCTCGCCCTTACCATAGCGGTTCTTGAAATAATAGTCTTCGATCAGTGCGGGCGACACCGGTTCTTCAATGCCTTCCGACGCCAGCCTGCGTTTCAGGGCGAGCAGCAGCAAGGTTATGGTCGTGATACGCTGCTGACCGTCAATCACCAGCCAACGGGAAATGGCCGCGCTGGTCTCCTGCTCGGGAATATACACCGCCGAACCGATGAAATGGCTGCTGAGATCGGGATTACCGCCGACGCGCATAATATCGTTCCAAAGCTGCTCGCAATGACTACGTTCCCAACTGTAGGTCCGCTGGAAAATCGGAATGATGAACTGCTTCGATCCTTCAAGCAGTTGAGTGAATTGCAGGTCTTGTGCTTTCATGACTTGGTTTCTCCAGCTTATTGTTTACGGTAAGATCTTGAAAAGCAATTCATGAGTCTAAGCTTCAGGCTCAGATAAATTTCAGATGGTTTGGTGTGGAAAATTCCTGAAGATATTCTGCACGCCCCTCAAGGACGGCTTGGCAAACAGCTGCCTGGACCATTGATGATGGTGCCTGCCCACGTGTAGCCTGATGATCTTGAAGTTTAACTGAGACCAAACCATTTAAACTGAGTGCCGCATTAGCCCTCATCTTGCGATTCACTTCGTTGACGAGTATTTCGTAGTGTGCCGAAGCCACTCTTGTCCATCGTTTGGAAAGATACCGAAATGGCTTGGCGTCATCCAATCGATCCATCAGCCATATATGATTGTCGAGTCGACGAAAAGTGCCAGAGCCTGTCTTCAGAAAAATCACGCCGCTGCNNCATATATGATTGTCGAGTCGACGCTGCTCACCGGTATCTGGAGAACGCAGTTCAGGAATAGCTTGTCTCGGGCTTCCGGACAGTTTGATCTGAACATCGAGCGATGCCGGGCTTTCGAATGGATGAAGCCAGTCGGTTGTGGAGCGAGGTGGCCCAGCCGTGATAGCGAGTCGATCACCTTTCGCAATTGTTGTGTCATTACAACTCTTACAGATAGGAACGAGATTCCAAGGTGAGCAGGCCAAGAGAGGAAAATGGGTTTTGCTGTAGTAGTGATCTAAATCCGCAGACCCTATCTCGCCGTCGCAATATGGACATACGACTTTGGTCGGGAAATTCTCACGAAAGGCGTCGTTGTATTGTCGCTTGGTAATTATCCGAGCAGCCGCCAATGTGTACCCTCTGGTTCTACTCGACTGCCCTAATAATTCATAGCAATCAAGGAAGAAATCCTTAACTTTGCGGGCGAGCGCAGCGTCAAAGTCGGGCAGTGCAAGAAGGTCACGGAAGTCGCCACCGGCGTTCAGCAGCATCGGCACCCTGTTCTGTCTACAGAACTCCTCGTATAAAGCCTGCCGTNNTGCGGCAGCAATCGCTATAATACGCTCCTCTTGTCCACCCAAACAGAACTTGCGTACCCATTCGGCGTCCAAACTCTTCCAGACATTCTGAACCCAATTGGTATTTACGGTGTTGGCTGCCAATGTCGAGGACGCAAGCGCTTTGAGAAGTCGTTTTTGCAGGACGACGATTCTGAAAAGCAGCTTTGCGCTTTTTGGAAGTTTAACTGGGTGAAGTGCCATTGGACTCCGCTCTGAGCTGTTTGAGAATGGCGCGAAGTTCCGCGCGATGAAAGCTGCTACCGAGAACCGCGAGAATGGCTTCAAGGTCTGCTTCTTTGCCGGCCCATTCTTTCTTGAGCAACTGATCGAGAAGTTCCTCTGAGCGACGGCCTGTGCTGCCATCGGCGCCGAACAGGTTCATATTCACCTCGCCGGGATCCGTACCAAACAGACCGCCACCAACGCCGCGCGCCGTGGCATGTCCGTCGGTCTTGGTTAGCACGGTGACTTCTGCCGCGAAGGCATCCGTTAAGGCGATACTGGTGTGGGTGGAGATGATGACGTTGGCGGTGGTGCTCTTCAGTAGAGCTGTGTCAACCATTTCGACGAGCTCACGCTTCCAGACGTCATTGAAATGTGTTTCGGGTTCGTCGAGCAAGAGGAGTGAGCCGTCTTGTCCACGCAGGAGGAAGAACAGGCCCATGCGGCCGAGCAGCATTTGTTCGCCGTCGCTCAGTTGGTCGTAGGTGACGAGGATGTCATCGGGTTCGCCGTCGCTGCTCTCCGGCAGATGGAGGCGTTTGATGGTGAGCGTGATGTCTTCAAGCAGACCGGTGCGTTCCCAGTCGCGGAGGCGCGCGAAGACATCCATACGCGTCGAATCGAGTTCCTGGTTTTCGCTGAGAATGCGGAGGATTGCTTCGGCACCGGTCTTGCAGCCGTCTACACGTTCGGCAATGAACTCAATGTCTTTGCTGGGCATGCCAAACGGGAAGGCATCTTTGAGCTTTTCGGTGAGATTGATCCTGTCGGATGGACCGAGCGAGAAGACAGCGCGCTTGCGTCGGCGTGGCTGGGCAATAACTTCATCGGCCAGGGCCACAAGACAGAGCAGTTCCTGATGCTGCCGGGGGCTGACACGCTCAACGTCGTCATGGTAGGTAAGGCTCAGGTGCGTAGGCCAGAACCAATCAATCTCGTTAAACACGCGACGGGCACCTACGGGCTTCGCGTCGGAGCCATGCTGTTGAAGTAAGTGTTTGCGTAGCGCATCGCGTGCGGACTCTGCAAAGCAGTCCGCCAACTCTGTGGCGGTTTGCAGGAGCGCCAGGGTAATGCCAGCGTAACGGAGATGGCGAGATTGGATTCGAAAATACGAGACCTCCTGTCGTTTGATGCGTAATTGCTGATTGCTCCATAACTTCTTTCGGACCTCGTTAATCGGCTTAAAATCGCCTATGAACTGAAATGCATCACCCATCTTCACGTTTTCAAATTCCCATATCGGACTAGGCAGTTTGTGAGTGAGATCCCCAACTTTTTGGGTAAATATATTAAGAAGTTCTGCAGTCTGGCTTGGCTGCTCGTCTCTCCATTCCTGATCCATGCTCCACCCGTGTGGGCGATCGCCTTCACTTTGATATTGAACCTCGCCTTCGCCATTAGGCGCAAAGTATCGATGTTCGAGGCGAATCCAAGGAAGATCGGTGCCTGATATATACGCGACCATGTATTTCGGTAGCCGAAATACACGCGGCGGGTTCAGGATGCAGTCGTCGCCTTTCCCCATCTCTACAATTTCAACAAATGAGTTCCTTGAACCGATGTTGAGCGATTCAATAATACTCGCCCAATCTGAACGTGCAGCCTGAGGCGAAACCTGTTTGATTACGGCGATGAAAGGCTGTGCATCTACTGGGTTGATGCAGTGTAGTATTGTGGTCAACATGGATCTATCGACGGCGATATCCCAAGCAATTGAGATTGGAAGGTCGGGCCATGTTGCGTTCTTGAGAGAACAAAAAATGGCGTACAACGCACGTAGGAGTGACGATTTACCACTACCATTCACGCCGATCACGAAGTTCAGAGCACCTTTGCGCGGCAACCCCAGCGTATCGGCGATCAAGTCTTCGCGCCCAAAGACAACTGATGTATCGGTCAGCGGGCCGCAACGCGGGAGATGAAGGTAGCGCAATCTCATGTCAGGGCACGCTCCTTTTCCAGTTGGCCGGCAAGACGTTCCAGCTCGCGAATGCGAGCGTAGTCGCCGAATGTTTGTCCTGCAATGATTGGCTCATCGTTCTCCGTAACAAGTTGATTCCCATCCTCGGTAATCAAAAGTTGGTCCTCGGGAAGAGACGGCAAGCGGTAAGCGTTACCGAAGACGAATTCACCCGTGTCTTTGGTCTGTGCCTCGCGGCTGACAGGGATGACGAGGCCACGAGCGGCAAGGACGGCAAGATGACCTTCGATCACCTGCGAATGTCGGTTCAGGAAGCCTTTTAGTGTTTTACCTATGGATTCGGCAGTAAAATACCAGATCCGCTTCTCTTTGTTCCTAGGCTCACCGTTTTTTTCTTTGACCCATTCAACGATGTGCCGCCACAAAGAAAGTTGTTCTCGGTTGAGCTCCGTTAGAAGTCTTTCTGCGCCAGGGGCGACGACGGGAACCTCATCGGGGGGCACGGATTGACGGGCGCGGGCGATAACGGTTCCGACTTGCCTGAGCGCGGCATCGCGTTCAATGGCTTCATGGGCAAGCTGGTCCGCGTGGGTCTCGCGCCAGTCGGCAGTGAGCTGGCCGGAGAAGGCGTGGGCGGAGAGGCTGGCATTCACGGCTCGCTGAATATGGCAAGATGCTTCAGCAAGAAGTCGGATTTCTTCAGCCTGCGCAACCTGAGCGACGAAGGCTTCCTGTTTCGAGACTGGTGGCACGGGAATGTTGAGCGTCAGCACATCGGTCTGGTTGATGCTTGCCTGATTGATTGCCTTCTTTGCCTTGGCTCGAAGCTTCGCTACAAGTGATTCGTGTTGAAGACAGGCTATGAGGAACTCGGGCAGCACCTTCTCCTTTCTCGAATCGAGTCGCATCATGTTGGACTCGTAAACGGTGGGTTCCGTCAGTGATGCAACCAGAAGACTTTTTCCGAGGTGCTCGATGCTATTGACTCGGTTGACAACTATCTGGCCGTTAGACACCCCAAATTGTTCAATCTCATCGTCTGAAATGCGGAGCCGTTGGAGATTATTGCTCGTCCGAAGAATGCCGCCGGAGAAATCGCCAATACGTATGATGGGGGTGCCCTCGCCATACATCTCAGCCGGTTTGTAGAGGCCATTCTTGGGCGTGCCTTTGATCACGGACGCCAGCGGCTCAATGTCCCACTTTTTCGGGTTCCTGACAGGGTCACCAAAGAATCCTTCAAACATCGCCGGGATGAGTTCGGCGGTTTTGGCTTCGGCGGCGGTGCGGAGACGGCGGATTTCCTCAGCCTCTTGTAGGATTTCCACGATACGCTGCTGCTCGCTCAGGGGCGGGAGGGGGATCTCTATCGAGTCAAACGCCCCGGTGTCGAGTCGTGGTAAGTTCGCGCCTTTTGTGAGGGACGCTACCCGGCCTACGAAGAAAGAAGATGCCAAGAAAAAAGCCGCAAACCGGGAGTTGACCAGAGGACTTGGCCCGAATGCCCATATTTCCGTACTGCACAGTCCCGCCTGAGGTGCGATGCCGACCTTGTTGAGGTAAGGGCGAAGTTTCCCATAGAGAATGTCACCGGCATCAAATCGGGTCTTCAGGCTTTCGATTTCCTGCGGCTTGGTTGACCGAATGGTGATACCGCCCCGCCCGCCATCTTGAATGTCTTCCAGGCCGACAAGCCCAACGGACGAGGCTGAAAGCGAGGCTGGCATCACTGTGTTCTGGCGTCTCTGCAAGCAGATGCCGAGTTTCACCATGCGCCAGGTTGTGGGCATGGACTGCATCATTTCCCGCCTCCCACCATGGACAGCAGTCTGCCTAGCCGTTTCTGCACTTCGCCGTGGATGGCTTGCAGTTCGCCGATGAGTTCGGCGGGCGGGCGGTGTTGACCGGCGTCGAAGATGAAGGGTTTGTGGCGGCCGGCGGAGAGGTTGAAGTCGAGGGCTTCCAAACAGTCGGGATCTAGGCGGTCGAGATGTTCCTTTTTCACCGTGGCGTCGTCGTCGAAGACTTTCAGCGTGTCGCGCAGCCAGGCGAAGTAGTCGGGATCAAGGATGCCGTCCTTGTGCGTGGGCTTGGCGATGGGTTGCTTGGTTTTGGGGTCTTCGCCCCAGCTTTCCAGTTCGGCCCACTGGCGGACGGGCACAATCCAACTGAGCAGCGTGGGCTCGCGTTTCTTATCGCCTTCGTCGGTGGCGGTGAGCTTTCCATCCCTTGGAATCGTTTCCCGGCTGCGTCTCCAGACGTTGTACCCGTCGAGTTTGGCGAACTCGGTGAGCAGCGGGGTCAGGGCTTCGGTGATCGCGTCGGCATCGGGTTCGGCGGGATCGGTCTTGGATTTCTTTTCGGGCACGGGAACAGCAGCGGCCCATTCCTTGACCTGTGCGGTCATTTCCTTGAGGACGGTCTTGAGCGCGTTCTGACCGTATTGGTCGAATTCGCGGTCGAGCAGGCCGCCATCGCGGACTTTCTTTGTGATTTGATTTGTGAGGGCTTTGGCGATTTTCTCTGCGGCCTCGAGACCGATCTCAGCATCGGGCTGGCGGGCAACATAGATATGGGCTACGGCCTGCTGCACAGCGTTTTGATAAACAGCCGCCAGTTGCGGGCGGACACGGGCAAGCACGGCATCGTCGTACTGGCGTGAACCGCGCGTGTCGGCGGGATTGTAGGGGAATTCCTGCGGCCATAGTTCGTGCAGCGGGAAGGTGTGGCCCTTGTCGCCGGATTTGCCGGGAAAGATTTTGAGGAATTCGTCGTCCACGCTGCGCCAGCGTTCTTCCCAATAGTCGGGCTGGTGGTAGTCCTTGGCGATGGCGGCGGCTTTGCTGGCGGTTTCGCCCTGGCGGTAGCGGTTCCAGGCGTCGAACTTGACCAGTCCATCCCAGAGGTCGTTGTCCTGGCCGTAGAGTGCTTTGCGTTTCTGGTCGAGCGAGAAGGCCTCGTCGGTGATCTCGTAGAACCAGACTTCGCGGGTGCGGGGTTCGTCGCCTTTGGCGACGGCGGTGCCTGCTTTCTGGAAGAGCAGGATGGAGGTCTTGACGCCCGAGTAGGGTTGGAACATGTTGGCCGGGAGCGAGACGACGGCTTCGAGGGTGTTCTCGAACAGAAGCTGGCGGCGGAGTTCACGGTGAGCCTTGGTGCCGCCGAAAAGGACCCCGTCAGGCACGATCACGGCGGCGCGTCCGCCGATCTTGAGTAGGTCGAGCATGAGCCAGACGAAGAGCAGCTCGCTCTTGGTGGTGATAGCGGTTTTGCCTTTGCCCTCGCGGGGGAAACGCTGTCGGTTCTCGCTGAGGTCACCTTCGTCCACGCTGCCGGTGAAGGGCGGATTGGCGAGGATGTAGTCGTAGGTGCCGCTCGCGTCATCCGAGAGCCGCTTGCTGAGTGAGTCAAGCTGGTGGACTTCGGGCGATTCAAGGTCGTGCAGGATTAGGTTCATCCAGGCGATGCGGACCATGGTGCGGTCGTTGTCGTAGCCGTGGAAGAGACTGCTGAAGTTGAGCTGCGCACCGGCAGGCCAGACGGGCAGGACATCGTGCGGCGAGCCGTCCCATTCGAGGCGGAGCACGTCGCTGTCGGTATGCTGTGCTTTCCAGTGCAGGAGGGAGTTGAGCAGAAAGCCGCCGGATCCGCAGGCGGGATCGAGAATCGTCTTGCCCAGTTCCGGATTCAGCAACTGCACCATGAAGCGGATGACGTGGCGTGGCGTGCGGAACTGCCCGTTCTTGCCGGACTCCTTCACCTCTTCGAGCAGATACTCGAAGATGTCGCCCATGATGTCGGAATTGACCGAGCGGGTGTCGAGCTGGCGGAAGAGTTCGTCAATCAGGCTTACGGATCGCTTGAGAGTGTCGCTCTTGTTGACGTCGAGAATGAAATAGGCGTCGCTCAGGCGGCCAGAGATGCGGCCGAGGGTTGTATTGCCATTCTGCGCGGGGCCGACCCGGCCTTCCAGGCTGCGGAGCCAGGGAAAGACGACTTCGTTTAGCAACGGGAACGAGACGTTCTGCCGGATGTAGGTCCAGCGGCATTTGTCGTAGTTTTCCGGAATGGCGATCTGTGCGGCAATCTCATTATCTTCGAGGTTCGGTTCCACCTTCTTCAATTCCGCCACCAGTTTGTCGCGCCGTTCCTGCTCGTCGGCGGTTAACGCATAGATGGACGCCTTGCCTTGCGAGACGCGGGCGCGGTCGAGGGACTCCAACTGCCGGATGAAAAGCAGGTAGGTGATCTGCTCGATGGCAACGAGCGGGTTCGAAAGGCCCGAGGACCAGAAGAGCGACCAGAGATCGTGGATTTTGCGGCGAAGTTGGGGGGATAGCATAGGGGTGTTTTACCTTTTGGTTCGTGCTCTCTATTCTAGTTGCTCGTATTCGATTCGGCAACCGCTGGTTGCCGAATTGCGGTCGTGAAGGCCATGTCGTTGATATATGCGGCGTAGTTCATGCGGCGTAATCCTTGATTAATGCGAAGAGGTCGGCGAGATCAGGCTTTGCAAAAAGTATTTCAGGGTCGCCAATGGCCGAGAACGGCGGCTGGCGCAAGGCGTCGAGCGAGGCGATTTCCGCCTTCTGCATGATCGCCTTGCGCAGCGTTCGCACGAACATCAGTTGCGTGGCGCTTAGCGTGGGATGCTGGCGCACCCATGCATCGAAGGCCTGGGAGATGGATTCCTCGCGGGACGGCAGGGCGGAGACCTTGAGAATGTGGCGCAAGAAATCGGCGAGACTGGCATCCGGCTGGTGATAGACTTCACGCAGGCGCTCCTCGGTCACGAAGAGGTCAGGCCCTTGCAAGGCGGCGGAGAGGGCTTCGATATCCTCGGGTGTTATTTCCTCGCCTCGCTGGAGTCGCTGGAGGGCCGGGTTGTCGCCCGCCAGATCCTTGACGAGCGCTTCCACCTGTGCGCGGTACGTTTCGGCGAAGGTTCCCTCCCCGGCGGGGCCGAAGATGATCCAATGGCGCTGCTGGATCTGGTCGGGCAGCGAGAGCCGGACAATGGTGTTGGGCGGTCGGCGGTTCCTGTAGCACATGAGCGGCGCGAAGGTTTCCTGCAATTGAACGATGCGGGGGCAGGTCAGATGGGCCCAGAAGGCAGCGGTCCGGACAGCGGCGAGTGCCTCGAGGTGCGGACGGATTTCGGGGATGTTCGTTGGGAGTAAAGAGAGGTTCTCGGTGATCAACACGCGCAACCTGCTAATTTCCCCGTCATCGGCTTTCAGGTGCGCAATGGCAAGTAGCTCGGTTTGATTCTCGAACTGTAATTCAGGATACGAGCCCGCCACGGAAAAGCGTAGCAACGGTGCGATGGTATGGGTCAGGTGGCTGACCCGTTCGTCGTTGAGGTTCCGCCACGGTTCGTCGCTGTCGCAAAGCGAGCGGACCTCCTCCGCGTGCGGTGCAACGTTGATGTTCTCCAACGGCAAGGTGCCCACAAGGTCGCGAAGCTGGCGGATTGAATGTGCAATGGATGGCGAATCTTGCCGTCCGCTGAGAATCTGGAGTTTCTCCAAGCGCAGACGGAACAGTCGGGTCGGCAACGGCTCGGCTACGTCGCCGGTACGTCCATCCTTGTTAACCTGGAAATAGTCAAAGTTGTCCCAATGGTCGATAACGAGGAAGTCGGCCTTTTTTTGGCCGTTCACCGGGTCTGTCCAGGTCCGGGTGCCCCGTCCGAGCATTTGCCAGAACTTCACCTTGCTGAAGACGGGCTTGGCGAAGACAAGATTGCGAATGGCAGGAACATCGATGCCGGTATCAAGCATATCCACGGAAATGGCGACGCGGGGGAAGTCCTTGTTCTTGAAATCATCCAGCGTCTTCTCGGCACGCTCCATCTGACTATCGATGACCTTGGCGAGCCCTCGGCGCTGGAGGTCGGGATAGAGGCGGTTGAAGCTCTTGTAGAGTTCCAGCGCGTGCTTATGCGAGACGGCAAAGATGATGGTCTTCGCGGGTAGCGTGCCCACGGCGTCCTTGATAGCATGATCCATGAACTCGCGAACGATGGCATCATTAGTGCCCGTGTTCGTGACCTTACGTTCCAGATCGGACCCCTCGAAACTATACTGATCGGGGTCAATCCCCTGCTCGCGCACCTGTTTTTTCACCTCGTCGGGAAGGTCTCCCGGTTTCAGCCCTTCGATCTGGAAGCCCGTGCGGGCGACGTGGACGGGACGATACGGCACGAGGTGTTTGTCCCGCACGGCCTCATCGTAACCGTAGTAGAAGGTTGGACTGTCGTCGTGGCAGTCGAACAACTCGAAGGTGTTGTGATCGAGAAAGTCTGTGGGCGTGGCGGTCAGCCCTAGGTGGATCGCATCGAAATGGTCCAGGATGGCCTTGTAGCGGCTGTAGATGGAACGGTGGCTCTCGTCCGCGATGATAAGGTCGTAGTAACCGGGAGAAAGCTGCTGGTAGAGCGACATCATGCCAGGGTAGGTGGCGAAATGAATCTGCGCGTCCTTATCAATGGTGCCGCCTTCGATCCAGGAGCGTGGCGATCCGGGTAGGTGCTCCTTGAAGGCCCCGAGCGCCTGCTTCACTAATTCGCGGCGATCAGCGAGAAAGAGTACGCGTTGAATGCGCTCCCGCCGTTGCAACAATTCCACCAACGCAACCGCGACGCGGGTTTTTCCGGTGCCAGTGGCCAGCACCATGAGAAAACGGCGCTTGGCGGCTTCGATACGTTCGGTGATAGTCTTAACCGCCTCGATTTGGTAAGCGCGATCGATGATTCCTTCGAGAGGCATCGCACCGGCAAGTGGCTTTCCGTACTTATCAAGATGGGCGAGCCTCGAAAGGTCTTCCTCCGTGAAAAACCCACTGACTTTTCGAAGCGGATACAGTTTTCGATGCCAGAACCAGATCTCATCGCCGTTCGCAAGGAAGATGAATGGATCCACACCGTATTTGGCTTTTACGGCGTCCGCGTAATCTGCCGCTTGGCGCTCGCCTTCCAGCGCGTCGCGGCTGGCGCTTTTGGCCTCAACAATCGCAAGCGGCCTGTCGAGACGGTCCAACAGTGCATAATCGGCAAATTCGTTTGCGGTTCGGAACGTGTCCTCGCGGCCTTCACGAGTCACCTGCTTGTTGCCGACCGTGAACTCTTCAATCAAACGCCTGCTGCCCACAGCCCAACCCGCCCGCCCCAGTTGAAGGTCGATTCTTTCCTGTCGGGTTTGTCGTTCAGGTTTCAGCATACTACAGCCTATCACATCTCGCCATTCTTCATATTAAGCAACTCACACTTCATCAACTGGTTAAGACTGACTAATTCCGACGCGCCGACCGCGAATATAGAAATCAGCTTCTGGCACTCTCGCTCCTCAGATCCGGGGCCGCCCTCCGCCAGCCGTTCCCCGGTGTCCGGAAAGGCTTCCCGA
>DIZZ01000005.1 GCA_002428045.1 Verrucomicrobia bacterium UBA6015 | reverse complement strand
TGGCCTCCGGCCAGTCGAACATGAAGTGGATTGCCGGCAAGTGCGATGTGGCAAAGCTGTTGGCTCGCATTGAGGAGGCTGTCAAGGCTGGCAAAGAGAAGCAGCCGGTCATTCGCGAATTTGAGGTGTCCAGCGTGTTTTCCGCATTGCATCCGATCGAACGCGCCACGGGCGCGTGGAAGGACGGAGGCATGGCGGAGTACAGCGCTGTGGCGACGGCCTTTGCCTGTGAGCTTTACAAGGAGCTCGGCGTTCCGATCGGCATCCTGAACTGCTCCTGGAGTCAGACCTCGATCGAGGCATGGGTTCCGCGGGTTGGCTTTGCGACGGCCGAGGATGACTACAGCAGGGAGATCAACCGGAAATGCCTGCTGACCGACCCTCGCTCGCCCGAACACAAGGAGACCTGGAGCGCCTTCTACAAGTCACTGGAAGACCAGATCGCCGCCAATGCGGCAATGATTAAGCAAGGTGCGAAGCCGCCAGCAATCAGCGCTCCGGTACCGGGCAACCTGAACGACAATAGGGATGCCAACTGGATGTTCAACGGGCGGCTGAATCCGGTGGTACCATTTGCCATTCGTGGCGCGATCTGGAATCAGGGGTGGGCGAACAGGCACAGCGGCCTGCTCTATTACAATAGTCTGCACAACATGATTCGCGGCTGGCGTCTCGTCTGGGACAGGCCTGACCTGCCGGTTTACTTTCACCAGTTCTACTGCCCCGGTAACGGTGTATTTTCAGGCAAACCGAGTATCGATACCACCGCCGAAATGCGGCTCGGAACTTTGCTGGCACGCGACATCCCGAACGTCGGAATGGCCTGCCAGATCGATATCCAGGGCGCGATCCACTACAGCAACAAGACGCTGCCCGGGAAGCGCCTCGCCCTGCATGCACTCAAGAACCAGTACCCTTCGACGGTGCTAAGGGCAGGCGGCAAGGCGAAAGATCTGGTCGCCGACGGGCCGATGTTCAAGGCATATGAGGTGAAGAGCGACAAGCTGATCGTAACGTTCGACTTCGCCGAGGGCGGGATGCAGGTCGGTCAGGCGATGTCGGAAAATCTGCTGGATGCGCCAGCGGTTCTTGCCGACAGCGAGAGTAAGGTGACGCTGTTCTATCTGGCCGGTGAGGATCGGGTCTGGCATCCGGCCACCATGAAGATCGACGGGGAAACGATTGTTGTCAGCTCTCCGGACGTCAAGGCGCCTCGCGGTGTCGCTTACGGGACGGGTGGCGTTGGCTCCCAGCCAAGCCTCTACAACAAGGCACTGCTGCCGCTGGCTCCGTTCATCACCTACGATAACAAACGGGTGACCAGCAAGGACTGGCCGGGTGGCATGCTGAACATCGCTGGCGAGACGATCGACCCGTCAACGGTCGGCAATGTGTACGAGTATCGCAAGATGCCGCTGTTGAGCCAGCAGTTCGACGACAACGCCGTGCTGCAGGCGGGTAAGCCGGTGACGATCTGGGGATCCACCCGCAAGTTCGGGGAATGGCAGGCCGAACCGGAAAAGGGTGACTGCAAGGTGGATTTCGAATTCGCCACTTCGACAGGCTCAGGGCAGGACGACATCAAGAAAACGATTCTCGTCACGCCCGACATGACGGAATGGCAGGTGACGCTGCCGCCTATGAAAGCCAGCACCACGCCTTGCACCCTGAAGGCCCGCTTTACCATCAACGGCGAAGTGGTGCATGACCGTGTGGCTACCAACATAGTGTTCGGTGATGTATGGTACGTGGGTGCTCCGGCTGGCACGTTCAACGTCCCAGAGATTAAACCGTCCGGACAGATCGTGCGCATGATCGCGAACGAAGCGAAGCGCGAAGGCAGTGGTAAACCCTGGCGTTTCAGTGTCTCCACGTCGCGCGGCCAGAGGGCTGAGAACCGTTTTGCATCCTACTGGAAAGACGCGACAGGCCTGGCGGCGGCACTGGGTCATGGCATCGCGGCGAAGACCGGTCAGCCGGTCGGCATCATCTTCATGCAGAGCAAGAGCGATGTGGCGCTCAAGAATTGGATTGCGGCGGACTTCCTGAACCAGGCGCCCAGCCTGATGGCCGACTACAAGACCGTCGGCAGCCAGTATCCGGACAACCCATACTATCTGGAGAACACGCGGCGCTATATCGCCGATTGGCGCAGCTACTGGGGCAAGTACATCCCGGATATGATCGAGACCAAGGCTGTACCGGACGGCGCTGCGTGGGGCTGGTATCCCTCGCCCGCCCCCAAGATCGGGGATTCGCAGGCCACCATGACCTACAATGTTTACGTTGAATGTTTTGCGCCAGCTCAACTGAGCGGCATTATCTTCCTCTGTGGAAAGGCGATGGCGGAGGAGCAGGGGGCGACGTTCGGTTCAGAGATGTCTGTGCTTGGCAACTGTCTAAAGACGAAGTTTGATTCGGGCGACGTGCCGTTCATCTACACCATGCCCGGCAAGGAACTGGCACCGAAAATAACCCAGCCAAACGTCATCACGGGAAAAAGCACGCCGGTGCTGATCAGCGACTGGATGGATGTCGGCGGAATCATTAATGCCGTACGGGAATAGGTTGGAGAAGTGCCGGTGTTGCGGGCTCGACGGTTCTTCAGAGCCTAACATAAAGCCATCTTGATCAGAACGTCTGACCGTCTGACCTTGGCGCAAAAGCAACACTTGATTATCACTCGCCGCCGCATTAAAGTCTTCATCGGTTGTAATGAAATGTGGGTTCTGCACGATCAACGGTTAGCGGTCTCTGTTTGATTTAAGGAGGTTGGAGTAGCGATGGATACAAAATTACGGGATGGTATATTCTGGATCGGTTATGTGGACTGGAATGTCCGCGATTTTCACGGGTACAAGACAGGCAGGGGGTCGACTTATAATGCCTACCTGATGCTGGATGAGAAGAACGCGGTCATCGATTCGGTCAAGGCTCCGTATGCGTCGAATCTGCTGGAGAACATACAGGCTCATATCCCGCTCGATAAGGTGGATTACCTGGTGGTCAATCACGCGGAACCGGATCATTCCGGCAGTGTACCGGCGGTGATGCAGGCCTGCCCGAACGTGACCCTCGTCTGTGACGAGAAATGCCTTAAGGCCCTAGACATGCATTATGACACCGAGGGATGGCGTGTCCACATTGTCAAGACCGGTGACCGTCTTTCGCTGGGGCGGCGCCATTTGACGTTCCTGGAAACACCCATGGTGCATTGGCCCGAATCGATGTTCACCTACGTGCCAGAGGAAAAGCTGCTGTTCTCAATGGATGCCTTCGGGCAGCATTTCGCCTCGGCGACACGGTTTGACGATACCGAGAACCTGAATGTGATCATGGCCGAAGCCAAGACGTACTACGCGAATATCGTGATGCTGTATGCGAGGTCGATCCGGGCCACACTGGCTGCCGCAGGCGGTCTGGCAATCGAGATGGTGGCCCCCAGTCACGGCGTGATCTGGCGCAAGCATATCCAAACCATCCTCGCCGCCTATGACCGGTGGACGCTGCACAAGCCCGAGCGCAAGGTGCTGGTGGTTTTCGATTCCATGTGGAAGAGTACTGAGATGATGGCCAACGCGATTATCAAAGGCGTCATGGACGTCGACGGGGTGGATGCCCGGTTATACAATGTGAACGCCTCGCACATCACCGAGCTGGCGACGGAAGTCCTGGATGCCTCTGGTGTAGCAGTGGGTTCCCCGACGTTGAACATGACCTTGATGCCGCAGGTCGCCTGCCTGCTGACCTACTGGAAGGGGTTGCGTCCGATGAACAAGGTCGGTTTTGCCTTCGGCTCTTACGGGTGGTCCAAGAATGGGGGTCCCACCGAGGTAGAAGCATACTTGAACGACATGAAATTCGAGCTGACCCGTCCGGCGATGCATGTGCAGTTTGTCCCCAACGAGGAAGCCTTGGCGGAATGCCGTGCGGCAGGGCGCGAGTTGGCGCAGAAAGCGATTGATAATTATAATAAACTCTGGAATGCTAAAGCATTGTAGAGAAACAAGGGTTGATTTCAAACATAAATAAGGAGATGAGACGATGATCAGCAAGGAAATGACCAAGGCGTTGAACGAGCAGATCAATAAGGAACTATATTCGGCGTATCTCTATCTGGATTTGTCGGCACGCGCCGAGCGCAGCGGTATGCCCGGGGTAGCGAACTGGTTCTTTATCCAGAATCAGGAAGAGTTAACCCACGCGCAGATGTTTTACAAATACGTGCTGCGGCAGGGGGCAACGATTGAATTGGCGGCGATTGCAAAGCCAGCCGTCAAGTGCAAGACCGCCCTGGAGATGTTCGAGAAGACGCTGGAACATGAGCGCGTGGTAACGGCCTCGATCAATAATCTGGTTGATATCGCAGTCAAGGAAAAGGACCACGCAACGGAAGTTTCCTTGCAGTGGTTCGTGAACGAGCAGGTTGAAGAAGAACAGAATGCCTGCGCGATCATCGATCAGCTCAAGCTGGCTGGCCCCAATGGTGGTGGGCTGTTCATGATTGACCGTGAACTCGCGGCCAGGGTGTTTGTTCCCCCGACAGCAGCCTCTGCAGCGTGATTCCGTTGCGTCAGGTCGCCATGCGGCTGCGCCGTCAAATCAGCACCTACCCTTGGCGTTTTGCCAGGGTAGGTGGTGTTGATCAGGTCGTTCTTCGGCAGGGTGAAGACATTGCCCGTTTGCCAGAGCTAGATCAGAAGCTCTGGATGGTGCTTTGCATGCCGACCCGCGGTATCGCTCTGAACCCGCGAACCTGTGAGATTCTCGATACCGATAAGGATGGATTCATCCGTCCGCCGGAAATCCTGGCGGCAGTGGCTTGGTGCGTGTCGGTCTTTAACGATCTAGGATGCCTATTGGAGCCATCTGATCAGGTTCAACTGGATGCCATCAAGGATCCCCAGATCCTGGCAGGTGCCCGGCGCATTCTCAAGAATCTAGGAAAGCCCGATGCTGCGGCCATCACCCTGAGCGACGTCACCAGCCAGGAACAGATCTTTGCGAATACCCGCTTCAATGGCGATGGCGTGGTGCCTGCACCAAGCGCAGACACGCCCGCAGTTGCTGAAGCGATTGAGTGCATGGTCTCGCTGCTGGGCGGAACCAAGGATCGCAGCGGCAAGATGGGTATCGATCAGGGGACCCTGTCGCAATTCATGCGCGATGCCAAGGCGACCCTCGAATGGCGGCAGCGGGGGGCTTCGGATCCTGCGGTCTTTCCGCTACCCCACGAGGCGACCCTCGACGCCTTTGCTGCCGTGCAGGCGGTACGCCCGAAAGTTGACGATTTCTTTGCCCGTTGCCAGGTATCCGCCTTTGATGATCGGGCCAGGGCAGCCATGAATGGGGACGCCTCTGTCTATGCATCCTACGCCGGTAAGGTGTTAAGCCCCGGGGCGTCCGAAATGCTCGGATTGCCGTTGGCTCTCGTTGTTCCCGAGGGTTCGCTTCCATTGGAACAGGGTCTGAATCCGGCCTGGGGTGATGCCATCCGCCGACTTCGCGAAAAAGCGATAGTCCTGCTGCTCAAGTCCAGCGACGCGTCGTTGGGTGCTGCGGATTGGACTCGATTGCTGGCGATGCTCGCGGCTCATGAGGTGTGGCAGGCGGCCCGCCCCGGGACCCCGGTCATGCAACTGGACGAGCTCCGCCTGGCATCCCTGTTGAAGCCCGAGATCACGGATGCAATTCAGGCATTGATTCAGAGGGATGCCGAACTCAAGGACGAGAACAGCCAGATCGAGAAGCTGGAAAAGATGATCCGATTCCAGCGCGATCTTTATGAAGTGCTGACCAACTACGTCAATTTCTCGGATTTCTACGGCCAGACCTACGCCATATTCCAAGCGGGCAGTCTTTATCTGGATGCTCGTGCCTGCCACCTGTGCATCGATGTGGCCGATCCGGCCAAACATGCAGCCATGGCAGGGCTGTCCAATGCCTATCTGGCCTACTGCGACATCCGGCGACTGGGTACCCAGCGCACGATCGTGGCCGTCATTACCGATGGGGACGCCCAGAATCTCAGCGTGGGTCGCAATGGCGTCTTCTATGACCGGGGTGGACTGGACTGGAGCGCGACCATCACACGGATCGTGTCGAATCCGATCAGTGTCCGCGAGGCATTCTGGATGCCGTACCGCAAGTTGGTGCGCCTGATTGAGGATCAGATTGCAAAGCGCGCCCAGGCGGCCGAGGATGCCTCCATGGTCCGCATGAACACAACCGCCTCGGTTATTGCCACCGCAGACCAGGTTCGGGCGACAACGCCAATGCCTGCGCCCAAGAAAATTGAACTCGGGACAATTGCACTGATCGGCACCGCGATTGGCGGGATGAGTGCGCTGGTCGGCGGCTTCCTGCAGGTTCTGTTCGGCCTCGGCTACTGGCTGCCGCTCGGGGTCTTGGGAATCATCCTGCTGATCTCCGGCCCGTCGATGCTGCTGGCCGCCATCAAGCTGAAACAGCGAAACCTCGGCCCTGTCCTAGATGCGAACGGGTGGGCCATCAACACACGGGCAAGGATGAATCCGGCGTTTGGTGCCGCCTTGACCGAACTGGCGCATCTACCGCCCGGTTCGCGCCGAATGTTTGCGGATCCCTACGCCCGGCGCAGTCCCTGGTGGCGTGTGGCATCGCTGTTAATTGCACTGGCTGTTGTGATTGCCGCCGTTTGGTGTACGAGGCATAAACAAGACAAGCCGGCGGTACAGCCGGTTGCCGCCTCTGAATCTTCCGCCCCAGCATAACAGCGTTACAAATATCCGGTATGATACAATCCTTCGTGAAATGGCGTTCTCTGGGTATCGGGATGGCTCTGATTCTGGTCGGGGGTTGCTCGGCTATTCCTAAGATCGTATCGGTTACCGAGGATCATTCCGTAAGGTTGGTTTCGCGGCCGATCTCGGCTCCCGCCGAACTGGCCTGGCGGGCAAAGACGTTTGGCGAGATGACGGTATCGAGGATGTACATCCGCTACCACCGTTTCAACCGCTTGAGTTGTCGCCTACCTGTTCCTGCGCTGCGTCCCTACACCACATTGCCGCCGAACGAGAGCCTGTTGCCGCTGATTTCGTTTTATAGCGGTCCCCCGGTGCCGGGGACGGTTACGTTCCTAACCGGCGGTGACATCTTTTTCCCGCACTTCGAGGCGGCGATTGCATCTGCCACCAACCGGATCGCCATCAAGACCTACATCTTTGATAATGACGTCTATGCGATGGCGGTCGCCGATCTGTTGAAGGCACGCAACCAGCAGGGCGTACAGGTGCAGGTGCTGCTGGATATTATCGGTAGTCGCCATGCCTGGGACGAGAACCACCCAGAGAGTCCACCCCAGGCCGAGTCTGTGAACACACTGCGTTACCTCAGGAAAGACTCAACCATCAACGTCCGGCAATCCCGAAACCTCTGGTTGTCGTCCGACCACGTGAAGTTCTTCACGATCGATGGTCACACGGCCTATCTGGGCGGGATGAACATTGGCTGGGAATACCGGTATCTTTGGCGCGACATGATGAGCGAGTTGACGGGGGCGGTGGTCACGGAGCTGGATTCGTATTTCGATGCGGTCTGGACGCAGGCCGGCTGGCTGGGGGATATCGAGCTGTTGCGCCAGGCCACGGCCCGGCGTCATGTGTACACGGCCCGGCCCGGCGATATTAATCTGTATTTCCTGGTCACCACACCCTGGCGGCACTATTACTTTCGCACCATGCTGGCGGCGATCGGAGGGGCCCGCCATCGTATTTATGTCGAGAATGCCTACCTCTGGAACAAGCACATTCTGTATGCCCTTTGCGAGGCCCGGCACCGGGGCGTGGATGTGCGGGTGGTGATTCCGATGGAAACCAACATCAAATCCATCCAGGGTGCCGACCGCATTTCCGCCAACACCCTGCTGGAGCACGGGGTACGCGTCTTCCTCTATCCCGGCATGACCCACAAGAAGGCCACGTTGATTGACAACTGGGCGTTCTGGGGATCCGCCAATATGGACGACCTGAGCCTGCACAAGAACGTGGAACTGAATCTGGCCACGCCAGATGCCCCCACGGTCCAAGCACTGGAGTCGATCATGCTCGCTGGCCAGGACACGGCGACCGAGATCCTCGATCCGATCCCGACCCGGACATGGGACGCGCTCAAGAGCCGCCTGGCGGATCTGCTCTAATCGACGGCCTGGATGCTTACCGCATCAGGTCGGCCAGTCGCCGCGCGGCGTCCGCCCCCTCAAGAAGGGTTGCCGCTTGGATCGGGGACTGCTTGTTTTCCTCGGCCAGCAGGACGACATCGAAGGCGGGCATGTCGTTTTTCAGGTGGTATTCGATGATGTCATCTGAACATAACGTCTTGACCGCCATACGCCGGATGAGGTTGAAGCGGATGTTTCCCTTGCCGTTATAGGCCCGGTAGATCACTTCGGTGCAACATTGGTTCGAGGTGTCCTCAAAGTCGAAATCAAAGTCGTACAGGCTGCCTCGCAAGGACAGGGCGATGGCGATCGCTTCGCCGCGCTCACGCGGTGTAACGCGTGGACGCAGCACCACCATGCGGTTGATATGCGTCTTGAGCAGATAGTCGAGAGAATTGAAAATCACGCCTTCGGCCACCGCCTCGATCACATCGACATCATAGCCGGTGTCAAGCTGGCCGACATCAAGATCGGCGAGAATGGCGCGGCCACGCGCTTCCGGGAACAGTCCCGGCACGACCTCTGCAATCCCGGACTGCTGACGCTGCTCCACGGTCCCGATATACAGGATGCCATGCTTGAACTTACCCGGCAGGAACACATTGCTCATGTAGCCAGCCGTATAGGTCAGGATCAAATCGCCCGGCTGGAGCGCGGCCTTGACAGCCGCCACCTGGCGCGGATTGAAATCAATCGGCCCGGAGCCGGGCTGCTTGATGTCGCTGACCGAGTTATAGAGCCACCCCTGGAAGCTATACGCATCGGCCATGAACTGGCTGAAGGCCGTGCGCATACCGGCGGATAGGGTGTGATGCCGGGCCTGATTTTCCAGGTTGGGAAAAAGGACGGATTTCTGCTTGAGGATTCGCTGTGTGAGTGCCTCGCCTTCCTGGTAGCGCTGGATGCCGAGCTGGCTTAATGTGGAAAATGCCGGATCCGACGCCGTGACGGCGGTCGCCACAGACTTTTCATCAGCCAACTGCGCCGCCAGTAGATCCGACGCGGTCCTGAGTGCCTTGATGTTTGCGGTATGGGTCACCGCATAAAAAACCGCATCAAAGGTTCCCGGTTCCAGGTCATACCCTTGGTAGCGCTCATTCAGCTTGGCCGCGATCTTAAGTTCTTGGAAAACAGGCCGTGAACTGAAGCCCTCGACGAATGCGCTGCTGTGCTTGCGCAATACCGTCGCCGCCGCAAACGCAGTCAGGAAGGCGCGTGCCTCTTCCGGCCCGGTGGTTGTCGACAACGTGGCCTGCCGATTTGCCGAGATTTTTTCCCAGAGCATATTCATGGACACCGAGATGCGGAAAAAGGCCTGCCCGATCAGGTCCGTTTCCTCGCTGGTAAAGCCATCCGCCAACCAGTGTTGCATATTCTCGTGAAGGTGCTCGACGTCCTTCGCCAACCGTGCATCCAGGGTCGCAATCGACTCCGTTTCGGCGATCCACTCCGCCTCGCTCATGCTGGCTAACACATAGGGGGGAATGGGCGAGACGTCGCCCATCCGAGGTGCCGAGGCACAGCCCAGAACGTTGATACACACCAGAACGCTGATCCAGGATCGAATCGACATCATCTGCTCCCTTCGTGAGTTTCCATGTCCTTATATCTGCTCTGCTCCGCCAGCCTAATGCGCCTGGCGGATGAAATGCCCTAGCCAGGCCATGAGTCCCTTTTCGCCCGCGGTGTCGTACCGGTCTTTTTCCATGCAGGTTTCCTTGGCCACGCTGACCAGCGGGACATAACCGGTTTTCCCGTCGTGGATGCTGGTACGCTTGAGGAAGGCGGATTTCTCGCCGCTCGTGGAGGACAGGACGATAATCGGAATGCCAGCTGTCTTACCAGCCTCCTCGTATTCCTTCTTGAGTTGCTTGATCACTTCCCACCCATCCAGTACCGGCATGTTCAGGTCAAGGACGATAAACAGAGGCTCGCGATGGTATTTCTGCCGGATGGTCGCCAGCTTGTCAAGGGCGTCGCGGCCGTTGACGGCTTCATGGATGACGATCGTGGGATCAAACGCCTTCACGTCGCGCGCCACTTTCATCCGGATCCCGCGCTCATCATCCACGAGCAACACCGTATTGCTGGCGGGATCGAGGTTGCGTTTGATGCTGGCCAGCAAGTCACGGTAATTATCCGGCAATCCGTCATCGGCCCCGACATTGATATCAATCCGTCCACCACTCATTTCTGCCTCCTTGGTTCATCAAACCGTGCTGCATGCAAAACTATAGCCGCACCATAAACTGTGTGCCTTCCGCATTGCTCTCGCAGCGGATCACGCCCCCGTGTATATCGATGATTTTCTTGGCAATCGTCAACCCCAATCCTGTGCCGCCCTCTTTTTTGGTCTTGAAAGGGATGAACAGGTTCTCGGCTATTTCTGCTGGCATGCCGGGTCCGTTGTCCTTGATCGAGACCCACAAGCGCGCCTCCTCAGAGCCGCTCGTGACCGTCAGCACCCCCGGTCGATCCGGATTCTGGCGCATGGCCTCCACGGCATTCTTGCAGAGGTTGAAGAACGCCATCTTTAACTGGCTGCCATCGAGCGGCTTCAGCGGCATGTCCAGGCACGGTGCAAACAGCACCTCGACCGCCGCCGTGTCGTCGGTTGGCGCGGCCAGTCCCCGCACCGCCCCGACGGTCTCTGTCAAGACCGTATTCAGGTCGGTCGGTTCGAAATTGGAGGAATAAAGTTTTGTGAACTGTAGATAATTCCGGGCCAGTTCGCTGCCTTCGCGGATGGCGCTGGCCGCGATGTCGAAATCATCCTGGATCCCCGCGTCGGATAACGCCTCCGGGAAGCGTTCCTGCAGGTCGACGCTGATGCAGTTGACCCAAGATAGGCCGGAAATCATCTTGTTTTTGAGCTCATGGATCACCTGGTACGAGGTCTGCCTCAACTGCATCACTTCCATGCCGAACGCGATGATCGGCAGGATCTGCAGGACCGGCCCGAACTGTTCGAATCGTCCGCTGTCGGCCAGTACATCGCTGAGCAGGTATTCGGCAGGCAGGGCATCGGAAAGGCCTTGCATCACATCCTCCCGGTACAGCAGTTGCAGCACGCCACCGGCTTTTTTGAGTCCTTGGCCAGACTCCGGCAATGCCGAGGGAATCGGCACACTGAGCAGGTACTGCGTGCGCTGGCCGAGCCCTGAGTCGACCCCGTCGAAGTGACGGCGATCAGAGGGCGCATGGGTATAAATGACATGACCGCTCAAGAGGCAGGCACCGGCAAGGCTGCCCTGGGGAACCGATCGTCCGATCAGCGAGGGTTCGTTCGAGAACAGGAACTTCAGGTAGGGACCCTCTTCGCCCAGGATCGAGCCCCCATCGGCATGTCCGAGGGCTATGCACATGTCCAGCGACGCCTTCAGCAGTGACTTTGGGTCGCTGCCCAGGCTGAGCGTGAGGATCTCGCTGAAATTACGGTTGCTCATCTACTGCCCCTGTGCCACGGAGGACCGAAAGCCCGGCACCCGGATCATCCTGACGCACGAGGGCCTCGCCGATCAGGAATCCGTCGTAGCCCGCGCCTTCCAAGTCCAGGATCTCCTGCCGGTGGCGGATGCCGCTTTCGGCGATCGACAGCCGGTCGTCCGGGATCCGGGCCGCGATGGCATGGGCTACGGCCAGGTCCGTTTTCAGCGTCTTCAGGTTGCGGCTGTTCACGCCGATAATCGCCTTTTCCAGCGGCAAGGCCCGATGCAGTTCCTCGATCGTGTGGACCTCGGCCAGGACATCCAGGCCCAGATCCAGCGCACGATCATATAAGTCCTGCATCTGCGGATCGGTCAGGGCGGCGGCGATCAGCAGGATGACATCCGCCCCCCAGGCGGCCGCCTCGACGATCTGGTAGGGATCGCCCATGAAGTCCTTGCGCAGCACCGGCAGGTCGACCACCGCGCGGACGGCCCGCAGGTGTGCGGCATCGCCCTGGAAATGCAGGGGTTCGGTCAACACGGAAAGCCCCACAGCCCCATGGCGGGCATAGGCAAGGGCGATGGCCGCCGGATCATACACCGGACGCAGCAGGCCAGCCGATGGACTGGCTTTCTTCATTTCCGCGATAATCGCCGTCCCCTGCGTTTGACGCAGCCGATCGACGAGACTGTGATGCCGCCGCTTGGAAGCCGCCACCGCCAGCGCCTTTTCATCCACCTCGCGACGGGCGATCGCCACTGCCTGACGACGCTCCGACATGATTTTTTCCAGCACATTCATAAATTCTGCCTCGACTTGCCCATAACTTCACAATAAACCAGAACATATTGTGGTTTAGTTCCCTTTCGCACACAACTTTCGCCTGCTCATTTCGGTTGACGAGAGCGGGCGACGAGAACGGCTGACGATTCACATCCCTACTCGTCGCCCGCTCTCGTTCACCGATTCTCCTACTCAGGCAATCGACTAGGGCAAAAGATTAAGGCGAAAGATTAAGGTTGCTCACACTCGCCCCTAATCGTTTGCCCTAATCTTTCGCCTTAATCTGCGCCAAAGAAGTGACCCCCTCGTTTTTTGCCCACCGCTGTCGTCGGCAGGCCTGCCTATAGCTTCACAATAAACCAGAACATAATGCGGCGTCTATCTCTTTTGCATTCAACTCTTGCCCATCGCATCCTGCTACCGATTGGCAAAGCCAATTTGAAAGTCCAAGCCAAAGGCAGGGCAAAGGCAGGACAACGGCACCGTTTATTTGCAGCCTGGCGGAGTTCGACGGGCACGGCTCGACAGGAGTCTCGCCCTCCCATTTTGCAAATCGCGGTATTCTGCAAATCACGTCAATCTGCGCATCGCGTGGGCTGCCGACGGGAGGGCGAGACTCCAAATGC
>DIZZ01000249.1:3926-4756 GCA_002428045.1 Verrucomicrobia bacterium UBA6015 | reverse complement strand
GTTTTGCAGACGTCACGTCGTGAAACAAGTAAGTCGGTCTATTTCAGTCTTTCCAGTTTTTCAAGCAAAATCTGCTTGATACGCGGTTTGTCGTCGGGATAAAGGGAAATGAGTCGTTTCCCCTGCTGCTGGTAAAGTTGCTGTTTCTTGAGCATGCCGATCTTGTAGTCGGCGGTGTCCATGCCCCAGTACTCGATATAGTTGCAGAATGGGCGCTGGAAGGCTTTCTGCGAGTGGACAAACTCGTCGTGCTCCAGTTTCACACCACAGCGCTGGCAGCAGTGAACCGCTTGACTCTCTGCGATTCGTCGCGCCTCTTCGATCAGTTCAATGGCGAGCTTCGCGCAGTTGTTGTTGTATTGCGGCTCGACCGGACTGTTGGCCATGTCGCGCAGATCGGGCAGCGCAGACTGCGCCGCCGCCCCGTAGGCCCCCAGCGCCTTGGCGGTGTATTGCCGGATCTGCGGGAACGGATCCCGCAGCAGGGGCGTGAGCGCGGCGACCGCCTGCCCCGCATCCGCCAGTCCGGCAAGCTTGCCAATGGCCGAGGCGGCAAGTTTGCGCACGCTGGCTGCGGGGAAGCGCGTCAACTCGATGAGTTCCGGCAAGGAGGCCGGATCCCCTATTCGCCCAAGTTCAACGGCGCGCTCACGGCGCTGTTTTTCCAGATTATGGTCCATCCGAGCCCTCCATCTTTCTCAGCCCCAGCGAGCAGATCAACTGCGGTTCGCGGCGGCCGGCATCGTGCTTGCCCAGCGCGAGTTCGTCTTCCTCGTAAAGGGCCTGGACGGCTTCGGCGACGGTCTGCGCGGAGCTGCGCACTTTCAAAT
>DIZZ01000249.1:3432-3911 GCA_002428045.1 Verrucomicrobia bacterium UBA6015 | reverse complement strand
GTCATCGGGTTCTCATACACCTGCTGCAAGGCTTTGCGGAGCGGCACGGTATCGAAGAGTTCGCCTTCGATATGATCAAGGTAATGCTTGAGCAGTTCATACGTGCGGTAGCGAACGCCGTGGCGGCTGCCAAGCGTGCCGGATGTGCCATGCACGTTGCGGTTCTCGCGCAGGATCAACGCAACGCCCTTGGCGGTGAGTTCGTGGTGGTCGGATGCCTTCTCGACCGCCGGGGTTTCCGGCTCGCAGCGGGCGGCTTTCATAATGCGGTATTGCGATTCGGTCACGCTGCGGCCCTCGCGGTCGAGCCATGCCAGCGCACAGTTCTCCTGTTCGGTTTTCATGAAGACCAGCACGCCTTCCGGCTGCCCCTCGGATGGTGTCCAGGGACGGGCGGAATAGACGACATCGGGCAGTTCCGGTATGATCTTCGCCAGCTTCGGATCCTTATCAATGGCGTTCTTCCAGATCTGATAGGC
>DIZZ01000249.1:3206-3409 GCA_002428045.1 Verrucomicrobia bacterium UBA6015 | reverse complement strand
ACACCGGACTTCTCGTGATAGAGGTTCTCGAGCGACTGCAGGTCGGTCTGATCCTCGAAGAAGTTCTCGTCGGAACCGACCACTTCCGCATTCTCCCGGAGCCGCGCCCGGACTCTCGAGCGCAGGCGGATGATGCGCTCGACGCCGTCGGCGGGCAGGAACGAATAGCACAGGATGCGGTCATGCTTCTGGCCGATACGATC
>DIZZ01000249.1:0-3141 GCA_002428045.1 Verrucomicrobia bacterium UBA6015 | reverse complement strand
GCTGAGGACATCGGTGGCGATCAATACGCGCAGTTCATCCGCAGGGGCGACGGTTTTGCCGTTGCTATGCGGACTGAAGCGGTGCGCCAGCGCCGTGGGGTTCTCGGTATCGCCGGTGGCGCTGGCAACACCGGCAATGCCGGCCTCCTGAAGGGCTTCTGCCAGATAAACCGCTGTATCGGCAAACTGGGTGAACACCAGCACCTTTTCGCCCGCATGCTTCCCCGTCAGCAGCGTCTTCAGCAGGTTCAGCTTGGCATCCTGGTCAACATCCCAGTCACCATGCTTCTGGAGCACCTGGATCAGCGTTTCGGCATCGTGCTTGAGATGTTTGGAAAGCTTGCCGATGAAATGTCGGGCCTCGATCCATTTGAACCGATTGCCGCCGTGTTGGCGGTAGTGGTCATAAACAATCGCCGCCTGTTTCTGGAAAGCCTCCAGCGAGCGGAGCGGCTTGTGCTCTGTTCAGCGGGTCGTCCTCGTCCTCATCCGTGATGCGCGAATCGAGCATATCGACATCCTGCGAGCCGATCGGCAGCGGGAGGTTGTTCTGCAGGGCGTGCAGGAACACGCAGTTCCGCAATATGTGCCGTTCCAGCGACAGGATAAACACATTCCCGCTGCTTTCCAGCCGTTTGAAGAGGCCGGTGCGACAGAAGCCCATCAGGCGTTTCCCCGCCCGCGAAAGATTCTCCATCTGCTCCTGTTCGGTTGGCGTACGCTCGCTGGCGGTGGCCTTGTTCTCGTAGCCGCCAAGCCCGTAGCGCGGCAATGCCAGTCCGGCGATCGGCTTCACAACCTCGTCGCTATAAAGACGGGCATAGCGATCGGTCGGATCGGCGGGATCAACCGGGAATTGCAAGGTGCAGGGGGTTCGGGCCGGGAAAAACGAGCGGCGGCCATCCGGGAAAAGCAGATAGCGGCGGCCGCTTTCCGGTTCGGTGTGCGCGCTTGCCTTGATGAAGCTGCGGGTACGGCGGATCAGGTAGCACCCCATCAGTTCGCGCCAGTCATCGGCATATTCGCTGTATTCAAAAGCCCGCAGCGTGCGCGGGCGGCATTCCTTCTGGTTCTGGAAAAGCGGTCCCTTCTCCCGGATCAGCATTTCGGGTGCAATCCCGATATCCTTTTCCGGATCCACAAAAAGCCGCAACTGGCTGGCCAGATCCAGGTAGGTCTTATTGTAGGGCGTGGCCGAGAGCAGGATCACGCGTGATTCATGTTGAGCGATGTAATCCTTGACCAGCGCATAGCGCTGTCCCTCCCGGTTGCGCAGGTTGTGCGACTCATCGACAATCACGAGCGGATAATGCCGTTCCCCGGCCAACTGACCCGCCTGTGTGATCGGAATCACCTTCATGTTGACATCGTATGCATGTGCATAGTCATTCCACATGGACTCGAGATTCTTCGGGCAGATGACCAATGTCTGCAAGTGATGAAACACGCTGGCCACGGCGGTCGCGGTGATCGTCTTGCCAAGCCCGACGACATCACCGATCAAGACGCCACCATGCTCTTTCAGCCGACGTGCGGCAATCTTGACGGCATCCTTCTGGAACGGAAAAAGGTCCTTTTCAAACCGCTCCGGCAACACTTCCTCGGCGATACCGGTGCGGGCTTCCTGCGAAAGGGTATAGGCCATCTTGAGGTAGATGTGGTAGGGAGGAACTGGCTGCTCGCGAGCCCAGCTTGCTTCAATGACCGCGATCAGATCCTGTGTGATGTCGATCGAGAATTGATCATCCCAGCGTTCCTGAAACCAGGAGGCGAGTTTCGCTGTCGCATCGTGGTCGAGCACATCCACATTCAGCTCGCCCTGGCGGAGCAGCCCGGTCATGGTCAGGTTACTGCTGCCGACATAGCCGATGGCCGGACTGTCGGCATCGTCGCGAAAGGCGAGATATAGCTTGGCATGCAGGGGGTAGCCGGTAAAGAGCTTGACCGACAGCAGTCCGTCCTTAACTGATGGCACAGCCAGCGCAGCCCGGCCTCATCCGCATCGGTCGGTACCCCGTAGCAGAGCTGGCGGCGGAAAGCTTCAGCCAGCACCTTGCGGCGCTCGACCGCCAGCCGGTTGTCAATCCGTTCCGGCGGCAATGCGCTCATCGCGGACTGCAGCTCAAGCTCCGGATTGACAGGCATCCCCACCAGCAGCCTGCACTGGCGGTTGTCCCCGCTTTCAAAATGGTCAATATGGGGTGCCAGCAGCTTCCAGCCACGAAGGTTGAAATAGCCGACACAGAAATCGGCACGTCGGGCGGCGGCTAGCGATTTGCACAGAGAATCCGATAGCAGTTCGTTTATATTATCAAAAATCCGTGGCATCTTGCATCCTTCTGCTTTTTTCGTCATCCGCCAAGCGGTCGACCGGCAGAGCCCCGGCCGCCAGAAGCTCGGCATTGGATTGATGATCGAAGGTGTAGAGAGGTTTGCCTGTCGCGAGTAATTCGCGGCTAAGCACTTCCATCCGACTTCCGGGAGCGGCATACGGGATGACCACGGCATCCGCCAGCTCCGCAACGGTTCGGTTGCGAACAACGGCCATATCGGCGGCAATTCGCTTAGCGCTGGACGGGAACGGGGAAATTATCAAAAGCCGGCCATCCGCGACCGCCTGCTGGCAATCGACAGGTTTCGACGGAATCCGCTGCATAAGTCCCCGCGCCAGGCACCAGATCTGCGGATGGGGAGAACGCAGCAGAATGCGCAGACATTCCTGTTCCATCGGTGAGTGAAAACCACTGATCACGGTCACGCCTGTCGCCCGGAAATGCTGGCACAGGTCGTACGTCTCCAGGATCAATGCGCCCGGACACTTCTGTGAACACAACAGCGCCACTTTAGGCCGTTGCAGAATACAGGCAGCCCCAACCGTGTTAAGCGTTATTGCCATCGTTATATCGCCCCCATCCTTACTCACTGATATCAGCCACCATTTGCAACATTCAGCTCCTGATCGAGTGATCGGGAACATATCACGGTGGCGTTGCGTGTGCAATTCGATTCTTTTGTGCTATGTCTGTTGACGTATTTTACTCTCTTTGACGGTGGGTGGCAGGCGTCCTTAATCCAGCGTTATCCCGCAGGCTTTGAGTGTCGCGCAGATAGGTTCGTATTCTCCACTTTGCCTGCGCTCGG
>DIZZ01000251.1:252-4821 GCA_002428045.1 Verrucomicrobia bacterium UBA6015 | reverse complement strand
ATGCTCACCGGCAACCGCGCCAGTACCTCACGGCGATCTTCCCCCTCCAGCAGCAGCCGTTCCGCCTGGACATCGGGATAGCCCAGTTCAATGCGCATCAGGAAGCGGTCAAGCTGCGATTCCGGCAGGGGGAAGGTGCCGATCTGATAGGCGGGATTCTGGGTAGCGATGACGAAAAACGGTTTGGGCAACTCACGGCTTTCACCTTCGATGGTCACCTGCCCCTCCTCCATCGCCTCCAGCAGGGCGCTCTGGGTCTTGGGCGTGGCGCGGTTGATCTCATCGGCCAGGATCAATTGGGCGAAAATCGGCCCCGGATGGAAGACGAAGGTCTCGCGCTGGCGTTCGTACACTGCCGCACCGAGGATGTCCGCCGGTAACAGATCGCTGGTGAACTGGATACGTTGATAGTGCAAACCGAGGCAGCGAGCCAGGGCGTGGGCCAAGGTGGTTTTTCCCATCCCCGGCAAATCCTCGATCAGCAGGTGACCACGCGCCAGCAGACAGGCCAGCGCCAGACGAATGGCGCGTTCCTTGCCCAGGATCGTGGTGCTGACCTGCTGGATGGTGAGGTCTAGCGCTGCTTCAAGCGTGGTGGTCACTGGGTCAGTCCTGCCGGCGCAACTCGCGCTTGAACCGTTTGAAATTCTCGACATAGCGTTCGGCAGAGCCGCGCAAGTTCTCAATCTCCTGCTCGGTTAGGGTGCGCACGACTTTACCCGGCGATCCCATGACCAGCGAACCGTCCGGGATGACCTTGCCTTCGGGAATCAGGCTGTTCGCGCCGATCAGGCAGTTCTTGCCGATGACCGCCCGGTTCATAATTAGACTTTTAATGCCAATCAAGCTGTTGTCACCGATGAGGCAACCGTGCAGCATGGCCAGATGACCGACCGTGACGTTGCGGCCAATGGTCAGCAGAACACCGGGATCGGTATGCAAAACTGCGCCGTCCTGCACATTGGAATTCTCGCCGATGGTGATGACGTCGTTATCGCCCCGGGCGACGACGTTGAACCAGAGGCTGGCGTTGTGTTTGAGGACGACCGAACCGATGACCGTCGCGTTATCGGCGATGAACCAGTCATCGCCCTGGCATTCGACTGTGCGGTCGCCGAGGGAATAGATCACGGGGTTCCTCCTTATATTTAGCTCGGCAACCCCTCCCCCCGAGGAGAGAAGGGCTTTTCTGTCAACCGCTTACTTGGTCTTGGCTTCCAGTGCGCTGACTGGCGTTTCATCATAGACGCCGGCACCGACCGCGTAATGACCGGCGGGCACTGCATAGCTGACCTTACGGAAATTCCCCTCGGCACCGGGCTTGATCCACATATACTCGACCCAGCCACCCTTTGGACCCTTGGCGGCAGCAGCGCACAGCGGCATACCGACATCCTTGCCGTCTTTACCCTTGAGGTCGGCCAGTTTCATGCCCTTGACCTTCTCACTGGGATGCGCGGCCATCACGCCGGTTTTGCAATCCATCACAAATACATAGGTGTCTTTCCAGGCCCACTTGCCCTTGGGATCGTTGAAATCGGCAAGCGCGGCATCGCCGCCTGTAGTAACGGCAGCGGCGGCTTCCTTGACCTTGCCCACGACTTCATCCGCCGTTGCCGCGTCGGTAGCCCAAGCGCCGGCAGACAGACCCATCGCACAGATCGCCGCTACGCCGGCCAACAGTTTCTTATTCATCAATAATCTCCTCTGGTCTCATTATTCGGGTTCGGATTACGTCGCCATGGAAAGACAACGCTCCTAAAGCGTAGACGCGGAATCGAAGTCGGGCAAGGTTGATGAACTAATAAAGCGTCGCCCCTCACACTTCCGCCAGATTCCCCTTCGCCTCCAGCCACGTTTTTCGATCCCCGGCGCGTTTTTTCATCAGCAACATATCCATCAATGTCAGCGTATCGTCATCGTCCGCCAAAGTCAGTTGCACCAACCGGCGTGTGGTCGGGTCCATGGTCGTTTCCCGCAATTGCAGGGGATTCATCTCGCCTAGCCCCTTAAAACGGGTGACGCTGATTTTGCCTTTCTTTTTCTCAGCCGCGATCCGGTCGAGAATGCCCTGCTTCTCCGGTTCGTCCAGGGCATAAAACACCTCCTTGCCGACATCGATGCGGAACAGCGGCGGCATGGCAACATGCACATGCCCCGCGGCCACCAGCGGTCGAAAATGCTTCACGAACAGCGCACAGAGCAGCGTGGCGATATGCAGCCCGTCCGAATCGGCGTCCGCGAGAATGCACACCTTGCCATAGCGCAATCCCTGTATCTCTTCAGCACCCGGATCGACGCCGAGCGCCACTGCGATGTCATGGACTTCCTGGGACGCCATGACCTCCGTGGAATCCACTTCCCAGGTGTTCAGAATCTTGCCGCGTAAGGGCATGACCGCCTGAAATTCGCGGCTACGCGCCTGCTTGGCCGAGCCGCCAGCGGAATCGCCTTCCACCAGAAACAACTCGGTGCGGTTCAAATCCTGCGCAGTGCAATCGGCCAGCTTGCCGGGTAATGCCGGGCCACTGGTAATTTGTTTACGCACCACCTTGCGACTCGCCCGAAGCCGCTTCTGCGCATTGGCCAGCGCCAACTGGGCAATCCGCTCGCCGATTTCCGGATGCTGATTCAGCCACAGGCTCAGGGTATCCTTGACCACGCCCGCCACGAACACCGCGCATTCCCGCGAAGACAGCCGTTCCTTGGTCTGGCCGGAGAACTGCGGATCCTGCAACTTCACTGACAGGATGTAGCAGCAGCCTTCCCAGACATCCTCCGGGGTGATGCGCAGACCGCGCGGCGTCAGATTGCGGAAATCGCAGAATTCGCGCACGGCATCGGTCAGGCCACCGCGCAAGCCGTTCACATGGGTGCCGCCCTGGGCGGTGGGAATCAGGTTGACATAGCTTTCCGTCACCGCCTCGCCACCCTCCGGTAGCCAGGCCAGCGCCCAGTCAGCGGCTTCCCGTTCACCCTTGACGTGGCCGATAAAGGGCGGATCAGGCAACAGCGCGGTTTGCTCCAGCGCCTCGCGCAGGTAGTCGGTCAGGCCATCCTGGTAATGCCACAGCGTCTGTTCGCCAGTGGCTTCATCGGTAAAGCGGACCTTCAGACCCGGACACAGCACCGCCTTGGCGCGCAGGACATGCTGGAGTCGGGGAATTGAGAATTTAGGGGAATCAAAGTAGCGCAGCTCCGGCCAGAAACGCACCGTCGTTCCGGTCGCCCGGCGCGGCGCGTTGCCGATCTCCTGAAGTTCCGAAGTTTTGTCGCCGCTGGCAAAGGTCATCCGGTATTCCTTGCCATTGCGTTTGACCCGAACCTCGAGACGGGCTGACAGCGCGTTGACCACCGAGACGCCCACGCCGTGCAACCCCCCGGAGAACTGGTAGTTGCGGTCGGAAAATTTGCCGCCGGCATGAAGGCGGGTCAGGATCAGTTCGACGCCGGGAACGCCCTCTTCGGGATGAATATCGACCGGCATCCCGCGTCCATCATCTTCGACCGATAGCGAACCATCGGCGTACAGAATGACGGTGATCGTTGTGGCATGACCGGCGATGGCTTCATCGACGCTGTTGTCAATGACTTCCTGAGCCAGGTGATTGGGCCGGGTGGTGTCGGTGTACATGCCGGGCCGTTTGCGCACCGGGTCCAGGCCGGTCAGGACTTCAATTGCAGAGGCGTTGTAAGTGTCAGCGTTCATGAGTTCATCAGGTTGGTTTGGCTCTGTGTTAGGCAATTCGCAAAAAATAGTCCCATACCCTTCCGAATCTGGCCACGGAAAAACACGGAAGATGTTTTTTTCCGTGTCTTCCGTGTCCTTCTGTGGCTAGATCTTCACGCCGTCCGAGCAAAGAGGATTTTTAGTGCGCGTTGCCTTAGATCATTAATCACCGGACTATCGCCGTTTGATGTCGGTGGGCCGACCGACCGCGGATTTCCCCGTCAATCCCGGTTCCCGCGCCAGCATCTCCCGCAACGGCGCTAAATCCGGCAAATCCAGCGCCTTACTCAGCACCTCGTCTATCGCCCGCCGAACCGGATCAACATTCAGTTCGGCCAGCGCCTGCAATTCCCGGCCACAGAGCGCATCGTAAGCCTTGGCCAGCCTCTTCACCTGCTTAGCGTTCAACGCCCGCACATCCAGCACTGGCATCGCCGCCCAAGCGGGTTTCTTCATCTGCATCCAGGCGCTGCGAGTGGCGACCCGACTGCCGAAAAAGGCGAGCAGCGATAAACTGCTGTTGAGCCAGAGCAGTAGCGCCTTGCGACGTTCCGGCGAAACCTCGGTTTTCAGCGCCCACCAGGTGTTGCCGAGAACGGGTTGCTCAAAACCGACCGCCAGAACCCGATGAGTGATCGTCCACAACCGCTCTACCAGCAAAATGTCGGCGGCCATTTTCCAGAGATGGTAGGGATAATCGGCGTAATTAGCCTTGGCAATCCGGTCAGCGTAACGGGGCGTCGTGCGGGGTTGTAGCCACGCATTCGGGTGTTGCCGAAGTGTCCTGACCTTATCCGCCTCGTGATCCCAGAACGTCGGATGCAGCGTGGGTACATCAT
>DIZZ01000251.1:0-131 GCA_002428045.1 Verrucomicrobia bacterium UBA6015 | reverse complement strand
AGATCACTGCGGGCGAACAACGCCCCGTGCCAATTCTCCGTACCGGTCGAAGTCGGTAGCGTGAACGCTTCGCCGGTACTGCCCGACGGTGGGCGGATGATCCCCTCGGGCAAGGTCTTCATGCGTTCCGC
>DIZZ01000074.1:16760-23845 GCA_002428045.1 Verrucomicrobia bacterium UBA6015 | reverse complement strand
CCCCTATGGTTGCCATTTCAGCGGTTGCGCGGGGGGCGGCAGGTTGGGGAGCGGCTGTTGGCTGGGGCGCGACCACAGGCGGTGCGGCCACGGGCGGGGGTGGGGTGGGGGGAACGGCTGGCACTACCTCAGCCGCCGGGCGAGTGAATAGATCCAGAGGTGGCGTGGGCACGGATTTCTCCCCGCCAGGTCTGCCAACCGTCTGTACGGCATTGGCGATCCAGTCCAAGGCTCCCAGCAGGATATCTGTGGCGACATGCTCGGAATCCTCGATATAATCCTCCATGCGGTGGCAGGTCTTCTCGATATGCAGGGCTCCCACAACGCCCGATTCACCCTTCAGGGTATGGATGGAGCGTCGCAAACTGGACAGCAGTGAGGGATCGTGGGAGGTCTCGTAGGCGAGCACCAATTGTTCCATCTCGGGCAGCACGGTCGTCTGCTGCTCGATAAATGCGGCGATAATCGCATCATCAACCCAGGGTAGATAGTCCCCGGCGGTGGAAGGCGGCTTGCCTGAGTCTTCGGCGGTTTCCGGTGCGCGGCTGGCGGGCTCCGGTGCGATCGCCCCGGAAAGTGCCTGGCTGCAGGCCGACTGGATATGTTCAATCGCCTTGGTCACTTGAGTCATGGCCGATGCGGGATCGGACGTGTCTTTGAGGATTACGGCTTTGAGTCCGACGGCCGCTTCGCGCAGGCGCTTAGCCAGGCTGATCGCCTCGGGAACCGCCGAAAGCGCTGCGAGCTGGGTGGCCCGTTCCTCAATGCGGCGTGTGAATTTAGCCATTTCCTGAAGATCCGACAGCTCAAGCATCATCAGATCGAACGATGCCTGGTCCGCCCATTCACTCAGCGCCTGAAAATCTATCGTAGTTAAAGACATGCCGGAATACTAGAACTCGATCCTGTGATTTGCAAGAATGAAAATCGTCAATAAAAGACAATGCATGTTCCAGCGTTCCTGAAACAACGTCCTTGCGGTTATCGACAAAGAATTGTATAAAGTGGATCCAAAGCTAATCAAGGTGGATATTTATGAGCACGACTACAGAGGTGGATAAGCCGGAAGACTCAACCAAGGGGGTCGGCAAATGCGCGGTGACCTGTCCGATGTGCGGGTTGGAGCATACACAGTACCGATTGAACCCGCGGATGTTCTGGCACACCGAGCTGGATATGGATCGCAAGCCATCGAAGTATCAGTGCCTCAAGGCGATCGATGGGTATTATCCCCCGTTGTACGAATTGTGGCACTGTTCGCGTTGTCATTTCACATCTCATAACCGCACCTTTCCGGCACCGCTCAAGCATGTATTCATCGAGAAAACCGTGGTGCAGCGGCATTTGGCGGAAGCGGCGCGGGGCGATTCTGCGTTCGCACGGGTCTGTAAGGCACTGGGGGCTGGGGTGGGTGTCGATAATCTCGATTTCCCGCAGGCGGTGCGGCTCGCGTTGCTGGCGGTGTATTTCGAGGGCGTCCTGATCGGGTTGTTGCGTCAGGGCAAGGCCTCGCTGGCACGCAGCTACCTGCGCCTGGCCTGGTTGTTGCGCGATTGGAAATCCATGTCGTCCGATTTCGAGAAAGAGTTTGCTGCGTTTTCGGAGCTTCTGGGCAAGGTCGCTGCGGATTGGCCGGAGATCTGCAAGACCGAGGAGGATGCTCTGCAGCATGCCTGTACACAGTATGTTGATTCGCTTTCCGAGGCGTCCGTGGCGGGGGATCTACGCGAGACCACTGCGATCCTGCAGCATCTCGGACGGATTTGTATCCAGATTGGTGACGCTGGCTCTGCCAAGGAGCATTTCGCTCGCTGCGTCCAGGTTTCCTTTGATGAGCAGAACCGGCTGGTTCGGTTGTTGCGCGAGGATGAACATACACGCTGCTTGTCGGAGGATGACCGTTCGAGAATGGTGACCGACAGCCGACGCTACAAGGCGACGGTTGACGATTGTCAGGACTTGCTGGATGTCTTGAAGAAATCCGCAGTGCCCAATCGTAGTCGTCCGGCGCCGGTGCCGGTGCCAGTACCAGCGCCAGCCTCGGCACCGGCACCGGCGGAAAAGAAAAAAGGCCTGTTGCGCGGGCTGTTCGGCAGTTGATCGCCGGGGTTGACGTCAAATGATTGATCGCGACGCCTTTATTACCAGATTGCGGACGGCAGGGGGCTATACAACACCGGATGAGGTGGCGTGTGGCGTGGCGGATCGCCTGCTGGGGTGGACGGACGCCTGGTATCATCGCCGCGTGCTGGGGGTGATCTTGAAAGGCGGCCGCTTATCCCGCCAGGGGGGGTGGACGCAGACCGCCTGGCAGGACTTGTCGCTGGACATGTGGCGAGGGGTGGAGGCATGCCGGGGACGACTCTCGGTCTGCGGTTGCGAGCATCTGGCCACCTTACGTTCCCCGGCGGTCATTGTCGCCAATCACATGAGCCTGCTGGAGACGTTCACGATCCCCGCCGCTGTGCTGCCGTTCCAGCACATGACGTTTGTTGTGAAGGAAAGCCTGTTGCGGGTTCCGCTGTTCCGTGATGTCATGGCAGGCGTCCGCCCGATCGCCGTGGGGCGCGAAAACCCGCGGGAGGATTTCAAGACGCTGATGGACGAGGGGCCCAAGGTCCTCGCCGAAGGGCGTTCGATTGTCGTTTTCCCGCAATCCACCCGCAGCGTGGTGTTCTCGCCGGAAGACTTTAACACACTGGGGTCGAAGCTGGCCAAGAAAGCGGGTGTGCCATTGATGCCGCTGGCGCTGAAAACCGATTTCCATGGCCTGGGGCGGATCGTGCGCGATTTTGGTCCGGTCGATCGCCGCCAAACCGTTCATTTCGCCTTTGGTGCCCCGGTCGAGGTGGTGGGCAATGGACGCGAGGCGCACGAGACGGCGGTCGCCTTCATTGCCCGCACCTTTGCCGCCTGGGGCGGGCGCGTTCAGTAAGCGCCCCCAAGGAGTAGGGCAGGCACCCCCTCCGGAATATACTGGAAAAATGGTGAAGCCCACAAAGGAAGGTGTGCCGTAACAGTTTAGCGGATTCCGTTCGCGTCGTCCGTTCTCGTTCACCGGTTTAACGACACCTGCCACCTGATTCCGAAAAACGCACACCCGTGGCACCGCATGGAATTGCCTTGGATAGGGGTTGACATGATCCTGTGTGTCACGGTAACTTATCACTTATGCGCAACGTGACACTTTTTCAAATGTCTTCCGTCGATTATCCAAACCCATTACCGTCCCTTTATTTCCCATTGGCGGATGCCTACCGGAGAATAACGAAAGGAACACGCCACTGCTTGCACGAATCGCAGGTTGCCAGTGGCTTTGCCTGCTCGGAGCGTCATTTGCAGTGTATCTGGTTTGATGCCAACCTGCGCCCTGCCACGCTCATGACCCGTGAAGGCGAGCCCGTGACCGTTATCAGCCCTGGTCGCTGGAATCTCGAGGCCGGCCCGGATTTTCTCGATGCCGTGCTACGCATCGGCGGGGCGGATTGCCGTCAGCTTCAAGGCGATATCGAGGTCCATATTCAGCCTAAAGATTGGGAGCATCATGGACATGGTCGCGATCCACGCTACCGTCGGGTCGTCGGCCATGTGACCTACCACCCCGCCACCGCCACCCCTGTCGATCTACCTCCCGGAACCGTTGAAATCGCGCTGCGTGCGGCGCTGGCGGCGAATCCCTCCTTTTCCATGGATGCCGTGGATCTGACGGCCTACCCGTATGCCGCCTCTGCAGGGGACTGTCCTTGCGCCGCGAGCGTGGCAACGTGGCATCCAGACCAGGTTGAAACCATGCTGGCTGCAGCCGGGGCCTTTCGCCTGGAGCAGAAAGCCAACCGTTTTGCAATGCGGTTGCGTCACGAGACGCCGGATACGCTTCTCTACCAGGAAACGATGGCCTCGCTGGGGTATAAACAGAACAGCGGACCCTTCCGGTGGCTGGCCGAGCGTATCCCGCTGGGTGACCTCTCGGCGCGCTCCCCGCTGGATGCCTATGCCCTGTTGCTCGGTGTTTCGGGTCTGCTGCCGGAATCCCCTTCACCCCGCTGGAGTGCCGAGACGCGGGGATTGCTGCGAGCCGTGTGGGACCGCTGGTGGCCGATGCAGGATCACTGGGCCGGATCAAGCCTGCCGCCAGCGGCATGGACGCTATCCGGCTTGCGTCCGCAGAATCATCCCATCCGTCGCCTCGCGGCTGCTGCCGCCCTGTTTGCGGGACATTCGGACTCGCTGCAGGACCGGATCCTGGCGATCTTGCGCCAAACCGGCGATACGAAACCATTAACGGCAATGTTTTCGCCACCGGCACTGCTGGATCACTGGCTGCACACCCTGAGCCTCGGTTCGGCCCGGCGGGCGACTCCGGTGGCGCTGGTCGGCAGTGACCGCCGTGCGGCCTGGTGCAGCAATGTGGTCCTGCCGCTGCTGGCGGCGACCGGAACCGATATTACGCCGTGGTTGTCGAGGCTACCGCCCGAAGCGAACAACAGTATGATGAGTCAGATGGCACATCGCCTCCTGGGGCGCGACCACAACCCATCGCTTTATGACAAACACGGCCTGCGGCAGCAGGGGCTGCTACAGATTTTCCAAGATTACTGCCTGGCCGAACGGGCAGGCTGCCAGACCTGCACGTTCGCCCAGGCTTTGAACCGTAATTAGCGTGCGACTTCGAAGTCTTCCTGGCCAGCTCCGCATTCGGGGCACACCCAGTTCTCGGGAAGATCTGCAAAGGCGGTTCCTGCCGGAACATCATTATCCGGATCACCGATCGCCGGGTCATACACATAACCGCAAAGATTACACACGTATTTCTTCATTTAATTTATCCTTTTGTTAATCAATAACCATAAACGACGACGGGGACAGCTTACCAGTTTTCAGCCAGCACCTCGAAATGCGCCTGGGGATGCGCACAGGCGATGCACACCTTGGGGGCCTCGTTGGATTCGGCAACATAGCCGCAGTTGATGCAACGCCACACGACGGGCTTGTCTTTCATGAAGACCTTGCCAGCATCGACATTGGCGGCCAGTGCCAGGTAGCGCTTCTCATGTTGCCGTTCGGCCACGGCAATCGCTTCGAAGACCTTCGCGATATTGTCGAACCCTTCCTCACGGGCGATCTTGGCAAACCCTGGATACATATCGGTCCATTCGTAATGCTCGCCTGCGGCACCATGACGCAGATTCTCAACGGTCGACCCAATCGGCCCCGCCGGGAAGGTGCCCGTGATCTCCAGTTCGCCACCCTCCATCAGCTTGAACAGCCGCTTGGCGTGCTCACGTTCCTGGTCGGCGGTCTCCTCGAAGATTTCCGCAATCTGGCGATATCCCGTCTTGCGGGCTTCGCCTGCCGCATAGGTGTACCGGTTGCGGGCTTGTGATTCACCGGCAAATGCCGCCATCAAATTCTTTTCCGTCTTGCTGCCTTTGAGTCCCATGGTCGTTCTCCTGTTTTCTCTGATTATTCCATCCCGGCACCGCCACGCAGCACCGCTTGCTACACGCCTTATCTATTTACCGTATTCTCGCCGTGTTCGTAAAGCAAACGTCAATGGTCTCGGATCGGTTCGGCATCAAAACGCAAAAATCCCTTTGATTTTGGCGTTTTTTTCGTTTTGCGTGAAAAAATAGTTATCCCCTCGTTTGCGCCGGGCGGGGGCGGCGGGCTTGCCCCTACCCTACCGGAACCGGAAGACTGAAGGGTTCGTGCCGGCAAAAATCACCAGGGCCTTGTTCGCGCCCAGCGAACCGGCAGCTCCCGGCGTGGGCAGCGTAAGGGTGGCGTCATTTTCCTCGGCATCCCGGATCGTCCCACCGTTGAGCGCCAGTGCGCCGGTCCCGGTATAATCCAAGTCGGCGCTCAAATCGCCAAGTTGTACCGTGTACCGGAATGTCAGCGTATCCGATCCGCTTCCGCTGGTGTAGTCCACGGTGCGGTCCGTCGTTCCCGTCTCCAGCGTCAACCGTGGTGTGCCGGACACACTGACCGCCTCGCTGAACTGCACCGTTACCTCAATCACCGCACTATACGAGTAGGTGCCGTTCTGATTCGTCGAAGTCACATTCAGCACCGCTGGCGGGACGGCCTCGACGGCGGTCAGATAACCATTGGAGTCCAGCGTAAAAGTCTTCCAGCCACTCATGGAGATGAGCGCAAGCTGCGTAGAGGTCAGTCCGCTGCTCGTGGTCCCGAACCGGAGCGACGAACCCCTCACGAAGGTTCCGGTCAGGGCCAGCGTGCCGCCGGTCCAGTCGATGCCACTGCTGTTGGCAAACGCCAGGGCGGCTCCGTCCCCGACGTTGATGGTAGACGTACCCCTCACATCCAAGGTGCCAACGGTGTCGGTAAAAGTCGCCACATCAAGAGTGGCGCTGCCGATGGACATAGCCGTGGTGTTGGCAAGGACATTGTTCGCGCCCAGCGCCAACGTACCGCCGTTAATGGTGGTCGCGCCGGTGTAGGTGCTGGCGAACGAAAGGGTCAAGGTGCCTGCGCCGTCCTTGATCAGGTTGCCTGCGCCGCTGATGGCGGCCGTGCTGAGGGTGACGTTGCCGGCGCCGCCAATGGTCAGATCCTTACCAGATGCCGTCACGATGCCGCCGGAGAGGGTCAGTGTACCACCGTCCGAATTAATCCGCGCACCCCCCGTGCCAAGCGTGACCGCGCCGCCATAGGCGTTGTTGCCGGAGATATTCCGCAAGGTGCCACCGTCGCTGATGCCGGTACCATTCAGGCTCAGTGCTTCCGCGCCGATGATTATGCCGTTCTGGAGTTCTAGGGAAGCGCCGCTGGCGACGGTGACGCCACCGGCGGTTGTGCCGAGGCCGGTGTTGTGGCGCACATTCAAAATACCACTGTTGATCTTCGTTGCCCCGGAAAAGGTGTTGGCTCCCGCGAGAACGATGGTGCCCGATCCGGAAAGCGTGACGGTGCCATTGCCGGAATTATTGGCGACAACCGAATTGATCGTCAACGGGTTCGCGCTGTTGTTCACGAGCAGCAAGTCCGCGCCGCTCGCTGCCAGTGCCGTACGAAGCGTCCCGGCACTTCCCACTGCGGTGCCGATGGTCAGTGCCCCGCTA
>DIZZ01000074.1:0-16692 GCA_002428045.1 Verrucomicrobia bacterium UBA6015 | reverse complement strand
AAAAGCGTATTGATCGTCGTGGTTGCTGCGGCAAGCGCAATATTACCGGGGGTTCCACTGCCCTCGATAAGGCGTACGTTCGTCGTAGAGGTATTGGGAATGACGCCCGGCGTGAGCCGCTGCACATCGGTATAGGCGCTGTAGGCGACAATGTTGCCGCTGCCATCGTTGCATGCGATCTGCGTGCCATTGATTGTCACCCCGGGCAGGACACCGTTGGCGTCGTTGGCCGTGGTCGTCGTGGCAATGTTGGCAGCACTAATATCCAACGTGGCACCGGCACCGCGCGTGATAGCACCCAACTGAATGATGGACGTGCCCGAGGTGCGTGTTATCCGCGAGGCCGTGCCCGCCGTCAGCGTGAGGCTGGCCACGACTTCCGTGTGACTGCCCCCGCTAAGTTCGAGCGTTCCGCCCCCGAGGGTCAGTGCGGCGGCATTCGCGAGTTTGGAATTGTTCTGCGAGGCGTAGCCCAGCCGCAGTGTGCCGCCGTTGACGGCGGTTGTACCGGTAAAGGTGTTCGCGCCCAAGAGCACCCAGGTGCCGCTGCCAGCCTTGGTGAATGAGGTGGCACTGGTGCTGTCCACGATGGCACTGCCAAGCGTATTCGCAGCCGTACTGGTGCCGTCAAGCGTCAGGGGCTTTGCACCTGCGCCGGTGGCCGTCAGGGGCGAAGTCAGAATCAGAGCACCCGACCCCGATGCATCGAGGGTTGCACCGCCAGTGGTGCCTGCGAGGTTGATCACACGGTCGCTGGTGTGGCCGCTGCCCGTGTACTGGAGCGTCCCGGCGGTGCCGCTGCTCCCGATGCTGATCGTGCCGTTAGCTACAGAGATGGGCGTACCCAAAGCACTGGCACCGCCATTGACGTTGGTGATGGAGTTGATGGATAGTATGCCGGCATTGATTGTCGTCGTGCCACTGTAGGCGTTGGTGTTAGAGAGCATCCACGTGCCAGTATCTGCCTTGGTCAGGCTGATGGCCACGCCGGTGCCGTCAACGATTTTACCGGCAAATGTGCTCAAGCCCGTACCGGTGCCTTGCAGGGTCAGCGTTCTGGCGCCGGTGCCGGTGGCCAACAGGTCGGTGTTGATGGTGAAGGCCTGCGCACTGTTGTTGCCGATCTTGGGTAAGTTGTAGGCTCCGGCGGCACCAACCAGCTCGAATTGGCGTGTGTCGAAGGTCAGGCCTGAGGCGGCAGTCGAGTTCAGGGCGAAGGTGGAATTACCACCACCAAAGCCAAAGATCACCTTGCCGGAATCCCCGATGCTATTCACATTCAGAACGTAGGGTTGGCCTTGGGTGGATCCATAGATCACATTGCCGGAGAAGGTATTGACCGAGTTGATCAAATTCACCGAAGAGCCGCTGTAGTTTCCACTGCTGGGATTGACATCAAGCACGCCACTTCCGGAAACCAAGCCGGGCACGTTCAACGCTGCGCCACTTGAGGGGCCGATGGAGAGAACGCCTGCCGCATTGATCGTGATCGTGCTGGTGTCGCTGAGCGTTCCGGGCTCCAAAACAAGATGCGACAGACCGTTGACCGTGATGGTGTTGCCATTGAGTGCGGCGATGGACGTGGTGGGCGTAGCGTTAGCGCTATTCTCACCAAGACCTCCGCCGTTGAGGGTGATTCCACCGGTGAAGCTTTGGGTGCCGACCAGGCGCACGGAGTTGGCAGTGACTCCGGCATTCACGACAAGGCCACCGGTGAAGGTGTTGTTGCCGGAAAGGACTAATCTACCGGTGGTGCCGCCCTTGACGACCGTGACCGCGCCGCCGTTGTCAGTAATGGGGGCGTTAATATTGATAGCGCCAGAGCCGGTGGTGAGGTAAAGATTGCCGCCGCCCGTGGGAGTGGTCAAAACGCCGGCACCAGTGGCACCGCCAATGCTCAGCGTTGTCGCGGAGCCGTTGAGAATGCCGTAGGTCATGAGATTGTACCCGCTGGAAAGCCTGATGCCGCCGGTGAGTGGGCTGTTAGCCACGTGGGTTAAGCCGGCAATGGCAGAACCACCTGGCGTTGTGGCCAGCTGAAAGGTGGTTCCACTGGCATTCACCACATAATAAACGGTGTCCTTGGCCAATCCGGTTGGGATAGTATTTCCGGTTACCACCACATCACCATTCGCGTAGGCTGATCCCGTAACCGTAAGCACATTGGCCGCAATGGAAGTGATGTTTTGTGAGGTCCCGGCGGTGTTGCGCAGCGAATTGATGCTGCGGGTGGCGGTGAGCTGTGTCGCTGTGCCGGCGGCGAGGGTGACGGTGTGGTTGGCATCGGCCGCCCAAGCAGTGGCCCAAGTGGATTCCGCACTAGCAGCGATGTTGCGGGCCACGAAACGACTTGAGCTGTCGTAGATTGCGTAGTCGGTCTGGGCGTTGGCGGCCGTGCCAACGGTGGCCCAAGGCCCGATGATCTCGTTGGCGGCCGTGGCACTTGCTCCGCTTACCGCGAAGGCGGCGGTTGTGAAAGCGGGACTGCTAAAAGTAACCGCCGCGTCGGCGTTTGGACCCATGCCGAGGCTTGCCAACGTGAGTGTATTTTGATTGTTCGCCGTTTGAACGAGGTTCATTGCCCCTGAGTTCACGGTCACGGCACCAATGTTCTCGATGGCGCTTGCGCCGCCAGAGCTTGACGTCACATTGAACGTGCCACCGCCGTTGACCGCGATCGTCGCCGCGTTGTTGATGGCATCGATGTTGGCGTTCGAGGTGCGGCTGAGCAGAAGAGAGCCGCCGTTGAATACAAGACCAGCAGTACCTGAGATTTTCCCGTTTGTACTGCCATTGCCTATGTTAAGTTGACCGGCATTGAGGTACGTGGCACCGGTGTAGGTACTGGTGCCGGTAAGGATTTGCGTGCCTGCGCCGATCGTGGTCACCGTCATTCCGGCTGCACCGTCGGCAATCACGCCGCCGTAGGTCGCGGTGACGCCGGTGGGCACGTTCAGGACAAGATTCGTCAAGCTGCCTGGGAACGCGGCGGTGCCCGCTCCTGACAACAGCAGCCCGCCAGATAGCATGCTCTGGTCCACTGAAAACGTATTGGCGGAATGGGCGATGTCAAGCGTCAATGTAGTATGGTGAGGGCCGAACACGATCGTATGGACCAGATCCGAGTAGCTGTGCAGTGTCGTGCCGCTAATGCTTAATCCGCCACCGTTCAAAACGAGAGTCCCACCAGAACCGAGATTGTTGGCGGCGCCAACAACGAGCAGTCCGGCATTCACGGTCGTTGGCCCCGTATAGGTATTGGCTCCCGTGAGTATCCACTTGCCAGCGCCCGTCTTGGTCACCGAGAGAGCACCCGTGCCATTGTCGGCAAAGGTCGCCGCGAGGGTGTTGGTACCGGTCTGGGTACCTGTGAGAATCAGCGTGCGGGTCTGGTTGGCGGCACCGTAGCCCGGGGTGGCGGTACTTGTCAGGTTGAGAGCACCGCTACCGGAAGCATCGAGCGTGGCGGAGTCGCCAGCCGCCGTGCCATTGATGGTGAAGCTGCGGTCGGAGCTGGCTGCACCGCCGGTGTACTTGAGTGTTGTACCATTGGCCAGCAGCAGGTTGGCGGCATCGTTCGAAGATTTGCCGATCGAACTATTTGCCCCGCCGTTCGCAATGGAGCTGGCGGTCAGGGTACCGCCGTTAATGGTGACCGGACCGTCGAATGTGTTGGCGGCTTGGAGTTGCAGTTCGCCGACGCCAGTCTTGATGATGCCAGCCGGGGTGCCCTGACTGTTGCGGATGACTCCTGGCAAATAGCCATACCAAGCAGCGCTTGCGGCCTCGATCGTCCGGTCAGACCCGTTCAAGTCAATCTTGTTGAGAAAACCGAATTGATAACCTGGACTGGCGGCGGCGTCGTTCATCACAAAAACCGATGGGTTGAAAAAGCCGGTGGCTAAGGCGTTCCCAGCCTCATTCGCAGCACCCCAAACCACTTCATAGTTCACATTGTTAGAGACAGACCATGACGGACGGGGATTTGCAACCATGTTAATACCGCTTCTTCCGCCAGGGATCTGGACTTGACCAGGGCCGGCACCGAGGGCGCGTTTCATATCCCACTGGAGGCTCACAACCGCATTGCTAATCTCCAGATTGCTGCCAGAGGTTGGGACTCCTTGGATCCCGCCTGGTAGAGAGGATTCATTATTGTTCCAAATGGCTCCGATCTGCAGGATGCCGCCAAGGACGCGAGTCGGTCCGGAATAGGTGCTTGGAGCCGCTGAGGCAGCGTCGAGGATCAGTTTGCCCGGGCCGTACTTCGTTATGCCACCTGCCCCGCCGATTGGAACAGTGGTGCAAGTCACGTTACCTGCATTCGCGGCAATCGTTATACCGCCGCTGTTCGTGATGCCGCCGCCGGAGAGTGTATAAGTGCCCGTGAAGTTGGTAAATGTCACGCTACCGGCATTGACACCCCCCAGCGTGATCGTTCCGCCCGCTCCACCGTTGCCGATGGCTGCATTATCTGGAGTACTATTGTTCCAGGTCACATTCGTGGTGCCATCCCACCAGCGGTCTGCGGCTAGCCAGGTACCAGTGCCGTCATTCGGGTTAGGTGCCGTGGTACCGTTGGCATCCCACGTGAGGTTTGCCGCCTGTGCGAAGGGCACGGCCAAGGCAAACGCCATTGCAACAACGATCAGGAGCGGTTTTCTTGTTCTCATGGCTGATTCCTCCCTTTATTCTTGAACACATTATGCGCCTGAAACAGAAAACTGTATACCCGCATTTTTGCGACACTATACCCGAACAATCGCGACATTTCAGGATTATCTTCTTGCTAATCCACCATGACAACATGTATGTAGATTGCCGATTCCTATCCGAATTATCACGACATATGAAAAATCAGAAAACCAGCAGGCCTATCGTGACGCACGCCGCCAGAACCACAGAACCGCCCTCCGCCTATATTGGCACCGACAGGCAGGATATGTCGGAGTTCGATTCAGCTTTTCTGCGGGTGCTTACCGAGGAGGCCGTGTGCCGTAACTGGCAGCTTATCGAACTGGAGCACTTCGACGGCAACCCGCCACATGGAATCAAGCTCGACGGGATAATCACCCGCTCGATTCCCAACAGCCCGCGTGTCAAGGAGCTACAACAGTTTTCAAACCGCCTGCTACGCATCGGCTCAGCCTCGCACCCGGATGACCACCTGCTCCCTGCGGTCCTGCCGGACCTGATTGCACAAGGTCATCTGGCTGCCGATCATTTCGCGGAGCGAGGGTTCCTGCATATCGGTTTCGTCGGGCGAAAGCCCTGGAGCATCTGGGAGAATCTTTTTATTGGCATCCAGGATGAAGCAAGAGAACGAGGAATGGACGTTGACCTCTTGTCGATGCCCGCCTTCCTTCAAGCCGACAAGAGCGCCGCAACCCCCGCCTATGAACGGTTTGTCGATTGGATCCGGAAAGTCCCCAAACCCCTCGCACTGGTTTGTCCAAGCGATGGACTCGCCGCGCGGTTTTGCGCCTGGGTAAGATCTGTCGGATTGCAGGTTCCAACGGATGTGGCGATCCTGGGGAACGGAAACAATCCAGCCATTTGCGAGCGCAGCTTCCCTCGGCTCTCCTCGATCGGAACGGCGGAAGACCAGAGAGGCATTGCAGCCTGCGAACTGATGGCAAACCTCCTCGCAGGGGAAAAACCGCCCCGGGAAGCCGTGATGATTCCTCCATCCGGAATCACCGTACGCGAAAGCACGGATGTTCTTGCCACCGTTGATCCCGCCGTTTCGGAAGCGCTCCGCTACATGTGGGCTAACATCGCGAAGAATCTGTCTGTCGATGATGTCGCCCTCCACACCGGACTCCACCGCCGCACACTGGAACGTGCGTTTCGCACGGCATTCGGCCGCGGCGTCAACGCCGAGCTGCATCGCAGGCGCCTGGAAAAGGGCGCCGAACTGCTCCACAACACAGAACTGGCCGTCACGGAGATTTCAGAGAAAACCGGATTCCGGTCGGACGACTATTTCTACCGCGCCTTCCGAAGTGCCTTCGGTGCCACCCCTAGCCAGTGGCGAAAGGCAAATCAACCGCAAAATGCATGAATCATAATCAGAACAAAAGCCATCGGACGAAGGCCAACGTTCAGAGCATCTGCCCTCAGCTGCCGACCGGCTAGACCACCGTTTTCTCCATACTATCCCATCCAGACTTGGCTGCCGGTGCTGGCAATCCACATGTCTTCGGTATGGGGCTTTCGGCACGGGAACTGGTTGCCGCACCAATCGCCTTGTACCCTCCCGCAGGAGGACGCCCGCCGCCCACCGTCGGTCTGTAGTCTGCTGTCTGCGGTCTCTGCATCCCCTCGGCCTTCGCCCCACGCCCCTCTTTCAGAGAAAACTGCCCCACCAACCCGCGCAGTTCATCGGACTGCCCCGAGAGTTCTTCTGCGGCGGCTGCAGTTTCCTCGGCGGTGGCAGTGTTCTGCTGCGTCACCTGATCAATCTGCCCCAAGCCTTGGCTTATCTGTGCGATGCCCTGGGCCTGCTCATTGGAGGCTGCCGCCATCTCGCCCACCAGATCACCGACCTTTGCAATCCCACTGACAATATCACCAAGAGCGGCAGCCGTTTCCTTGGCAATCCGATTGCCTTCATCCACGCGGCTCTTTGAGCCCTCGATCAAGTCGGCCGTCTCCCGTGCCGCTTTGGCGCTGCGGGCAGCCAGATTGCGAACCTCCTCGGCCACCACGGCAAACCCCTTGCCATGGCGTCCGGCACGGGCCGCTTCCACGGCCGCATTCAGCGCGAGAATATTGGTCTGGAAGGCGATATCGTCAATCGTCTTGATGATCTTGGCGATCTGACCACTCGACTCGGTGATCGCTGCCATAGAATGGTTCAGGGCATCCATGCGATGGGCTCCCGTCTCGGCTGATGCCTTGGCCATATGCGCCAGTTGATTGGCTTGCGTGGCGGTCTCGGCGTTATGCCTGGCCTGCTGACCGACCTGCGCAGACGAAGCGCTGATCTCTTGCAGGCTCGCCGCCTGCTCCGTTGCCCCTTGACTCAAGGTCTGCGAGGCCTCCGAAATCTGCGTGGTTCCTCGACTCACCTCGTCCACTGCGGTACGGATCGACGACAGCGTGTGATTAAGGTCGATAATCATCTTATGAAGGCTTCCTCCGAGTTCGTCCTCCGCTGAGCGCATTTGTACATCATGAACCAGATTCCGGTTTGCAACGTCCGCAAGACATGACGCAAACGAACGGGCAGAGCCTATCATTTCCTTGGCCGCATCAGCCATCTGACCCAACTCATCCGACGATTTATAATCAACCTCTACCGCCATGTAACCGCGAGCAATGGATTTGATCGCCTGGGTGAGCTGTTTAATCGGACGATCCAGATATTTAATAACCAGCAGAAGGATCCCGATGCACAGAACGACCAGAGCTGCGATGACTGTCAATACCATCCAAACGACATACGTATGAACCCCGGACGAAATAATCGTATCAATCTCAGTTCGAGAAATGCCAATGAATGCAATGCCAATCAGCGCCCCTGCAGAATCAACGATCGGATCGTAGGCCGTGACATACGGTTTCCCGAGAATGTTTGCGCTGCCAATAAATAGATGCCCCTGCGAAACCGGGCCAAAGGCAGCACTGGCTTGCCCAAGCTTGGTTCCTACGACACGCTTTCCATCAGTGCCGATAATACTGGTGATCACCCGCGTAAAATCATCCCCGTCGCGCATGAAAAGCGTCGCCTCAACACCAAGCCGTTGCTTGGTGGCATCCACGAGGTCAAACCGATCCTGGAGCGGTTGACGTTGTTGATCAACCATCCGACCATCCTCAATGGCAAGCACCCCGTGAAACTCGCGGATAAAGCCACGATACGCCTGGATATCACCTTCAATCTTCATTCGAATGGTATGCGTAACCAGTTGATCAGCAGTACGCTTTGTTAATAGAACACCGGTTACCCCCAGAACCACCGAAAGCGCGGTAACTGACAAAACGCTGCAAAACAAAATCTTCGTTTTTAAAATCAAGATGAATTCCTTTCCTTAACCAAATGATTAAAAACCATTCACAAAGTATAGCACGCGAAATCTGCTTTATGTCTCAACGGGTATTGACACGAAATCCCACTATTCTGGATATTATCACCCGAGATTAGTTATACGTCAATACGTATATTTTCGACTGCATATCCGAATTATCGCGACACATTAAAAAGCCAGAACTCAGCACGAATATCACGGGTTACGCCAGCAGGACCACAGCGTTGCCGTCTGCCTCCACTGGCAGCTCATCGAACTCGAGCACTTCAATGGCAACCCGCCGCACCCCACCCGGATGACCACATGCTCCCAGCAATCCTGCCTGATCGGATGGCACAGAACTACCGGTTCAACGCTGCAGTTTGAACGTGCGGATCGCGTAGGGCGATAGCGTCAGCTCAACCGCGCCGTCAGGACCGGGAGCAAACCGTCCGTCCTCGGTCCATTCGACCAGGTTCGTTTCCACGAGCACGGTCTTCGGATCCGCCAGCAGAACGTGGCATGTGGAGTTACGCCCGTCGGTCTCGACCAGCCGGATGACCACGGTGTTAGTCTTCTCCGCCCGTTTGATGACCTCCAGCGAGACCCCTCTGCCCTCCAGGCGGCACGGCGATGTGAACGCGCCCCGCCGTCCCTCGAATGCCAGGACCGGCACATTCAGGCAGGCGGCCTCGGCCAGGACGGGGGATTCGATCAGCGTGCCGGTATGCGGAAGCAGGCTGTAGTTGAAGACGTGAGCACCCTGGTCGGCATCCGGATCGGGATACGTCGGCGAGCGCAACAGGTTCAAATCCAACACGTTCTCGTGCACCTTGTGGCCGTATTTGCAATCGTTGAGCAAGGCTACGCCGTAATCGCGGTCGGACAAATCGACATATCGATGAGCCGCCACCTCGAAACGGGCGGTATCCCATGAGGTGTTGCGATGGGTCGGCCGCTGGATGCAGCCATACTGGATATCGCTGCTGAACGATTCCGTCTGTACCGAGACCGGGAAGGATACCCGCAGCATGCGGTGCTTCTCGCGCCAGTCGGCCGTGGTCTCGATATCCAGACGCTTGGTATCCGCCGCCAGCGTGACGACCTGCACCAGCGTGGAGTTGCCGACAGCCAGCTCGAAACGCAGGCGCTGGCGAACCGGACCGCCGGGCAGACGGACGGCGCGGACGGACCGGGCATGTTCCAGAAGCTGGTGCTCGTAGAAGACGTCGATATCCCAGGCATCCCAGTTGTTGGGGCGGTCCTCGTAGAGGCTCAGCAGATTGCCGCGCCCGTCAGTTGCCAGCACCTCGCGCCCAGCTTGTTTATCGTAAATACCGTTGATCGTGCCGTCCTTGTCGAACGTATAGCGGATCAAGCCGTTCTCCAGCGCCAGTCCGCGTCCGGCACGGGATGCGGCGGCAGCGCTGTCACACCGCTGCAGCGTCACATTGCCTTGCGGCGGAATGTCCACCGCCGCCACGGCGGTTCCATTCTCGTCCTGGACCGTGACGGGCTCGCCGTCGCTGGTCACTGCACCGATCCACCCCGCCGGCAGCGCCACGGGACGACGGTAGGCGGTCGACAGGCAATTGACCAGCGTCACGCTGTCGGCATCCTCCGTCAACTGTGCGGCAGCGGCATCCTGTATCAGGCGGTCGCAGGCCGCCAGGGCCTCGGCGTGGTCACGGGCGGCATCGTCATAGACCTCCTTGATGCTCGAGCCCGGCAGGATGTCGTGGAACTGGTTCAGCAGGAGCTGCTTCCAGATGCGATCCAGCGCCGCCTTGGGATACTTGCCCAGCGGCAGGCACGACCAGAGGTATTCCACCTGGCGCAGGCGGTTCTCCAGCATCCGGTTAGCGCGCTTGGTGCGGGCCTGGGTCGTCAGCGTTCCGCGGTGCAGCTCGAGATAAAGCTCCCCGTTCCAGACGGGCAGGTCGTCGTGATAGGCGTTCAGCCGGTCGAGATAATCCTGCGCGGGACCGAAGACAACCCGCGGCGAGCCCTCGAGATCCGCCTGGCGCAACCCGAACTCGATATGCTCCTCATGCGGTCCGCCGCCGCCGTCGCCGATACCGAAGAGGGAGAGGAACCCATCGATGAAGCCGCGCTCCTGGAAATTCTCGACCCCCTGCTGCAGCAGTTGCGGACGCAGCGAGCCATTGTAAGTATCCTCCGGCGGGAAATGCGTCAGGACTTCCGTCCCGTCGATGCCGCGCCAGTGGAAGGTGCTGTGGGGGAAGCGGTTGGTCTGGCTCCAGGAAATCTTCTGCGTCACGAAGAAATCGCATCCTGCCTTTTTCATGATCTGTGGCATGGACCCGCTGTAGCCGAACACGTCCGGCAGCCAGAGGTTGCGCACATCCACGCCGAATTCATCCATGAAGAAATGCTTGCCGAAAACAAACTGTCGCACCATCGATTCGCCGCTGACCAGGTTGGCATCGGCCTCGACCCACATTCCACCCTGGCACTCCCAGCGCCCGTCGCGCACTGCCTGGCGGATGCGCTGGTAGAGCGCGGGATAGTGTTCCTTGACGAAGGCGTAATGCTGGGCTTGCGAGGCGCCGAACACATAGCCGGGATAGCGGTCGATCAGCCGCAGTTGCGAGGAGAATGTGCGGGCGCATTTGCGGATGGACTCGCGCACGGGCCAGAGCCAGCCCGTATCGATGTGCGCATGGCCGACGGCGGTCGCGGTCAGTGCCGAGGCATGGGCGGGGCGCGCCAGTTCCGGCGCGATCACAGCGCGCGCGGCGGTGGCATTGGCCGGATCATCACCGAATATGTCAATCGCCCGGTTCAGGGCGCGCAGCACCCGCGAATGCCGAACGGACTTGCGCGGCTGCGTGACCAGCAAACCGGCGAGCACCATGACGTCCAGCCGCAGGTTCCAGAGGTCGTCGTCCACGACGCTCAGGCGGATGCGGTTGACCGTGCCGCTATAACTGCCATAGCGATCGGATTGGCTCGGTTCGGGATCTGCCTGACGATTAACGCCCATGATCCCGTTGCAGGCCGCCTCCACCCAGAGATCAACCGCCTCCCCGCCCTTGGCGGTGGGGAACAGGCTTACCACATCGCGGCTGAACGTGCGATCGAACACCGAGCCGTTGGTAATACCCTGAATCATCGCGCCCTTGCGGTCGAACACCAGCCCCTCGCCATTAAAGCAAATCCAGGCAGCGACATGCCGACCCTTCCAGGCTTTCGGCACGCTCCCGGTCAGATGGAACCAGGCACTTTCCCACGTGCGCCCCCAGCCATCGCCCTCCTTGACCGGACGGTAGTCGCCTTCCAGGCGTGCCGCGAAGGGGACCGGCTTCGGGCAATGGCGGCATGTGGCCTCCAGTGGGATGTGCTCCCGCATGATGAGCTTTCCGATACGCTTGCTGAAAATCTCGATACGCTTCTCAAACAACTCGATCTCTTTATCGTGCATGATACATCCTCTCCGCTTTTGGAAATCGCTATATGCCAACGCGAGCGTGAACGCACCGCGTTATAGTCTGTAATATCCCACTCGAAACATTTCAGGATATTATCCAATACGACGCCATGAAAGCCACAAGAAAATGATGGTCCGCTGTCGCCCGGGCCGGCTGTCCGACGAATAGCACGTTGACAATGTCAAGCGCCACGCTTAATGTACACGCGGTTCGGCAACCCGTGTGGACTGTCATTATTGCAAAATTAAAGATGAAGAAGTCAGAGGTGTGTAGAATGATTGTTGGAAACCTTTGTGCAACATCGCCGTTGGGGATGGCAGTGGTCTATGGTCATAGCGCTGGATTCGTGATCGAACCCCAGTGGAAAGAGAAGCCGGGCGATGATGCGCATGTGCCGCCTGGAATCAACGCTCCGGATGGTTCATTTATCCGGCGCACCTTCAAGCAGGGGGATGCGGATATCACCATCACGTGGGGACGCTCGGGTCAGCGGTGTATCATCGCGGACATCACAACCACCGCCAACGTGACGCTGGAGCTTTGTCTGAAGCAAGGCTGGACTTCCATGCCGGGCGTATGGCGTGAGGATGGCGAGGGTGGCGTTACCGGACTGCTGGCCGATCGGCGGGGGGGCTACGTGTCGGTAGCAGCACGGGCCTGCCCCGCGCCCTGCGAGATCAAGGCTCGGTATAACGGGGAAGCCTTTCTCTCCTTTGCGTTGACGCCGGATGTCCCCGTGCATCTGGTCGCGGGGGCTGGCGATTTGCCGGCGTTCTCGAGCGTCGGCCCCGCCCTGGAGGCGGCGGCGCGGACGTATGAGGCAGCCCGTTTTAAGTCGGAGGGCGACTGGGGCGAATTCGCGCAGGCGATTGCCGACAGCATGAATTTCGCGCGAACCTATAGCACGTTCGATAATCGGCGCGCCCATATTGTCGGCCGCGGCTGGTGGATCTATAAGCATGCCCGATACAATCCGGACTTCGGCCCCTATTTTGGCTGGGACCAGTTCTTCAATGGGCAACTGGCCTGTTTTGAGGATCCCGAGGGGGCGATGGAAACCGTCAGGGCGCATCTGGCCTACCAGCTTCCCGAGGGGTATCTCGCCAACTGTTCCCACTGGGATATTCCGCAACGGGACTCCAGGGTCTTTGTCACGGCGGATCGCTCTCAGCCGCCGGTGGGCGCCATGTGCGTATGGAAGATGCACGAGCGCCGCCCGGATCATGAATTTCTGGCCGAGGTGTATCCGGCGCTGGTGCGCTGGAGCCGTTGGTGGCATACCGCACGAGACGGCAATGGCAACGGGTTGCTCGAATGGGGCGACGGCCTGGGCGACTACAAGAGCGCCCGCCTGGAGACCGGCTGGGACGACACGCCGCATTTCGAAGGCGTGGAGATGGCCGGTACGCAGATGACGGCGGATGCCGTGGACTTGAATGCGCTATGGTCTCTGGATGCGCTGTATCTGTCCAGGATTGCCGATGCGATCGGGAAGCCTGCCGAGGCAGAGCAGCATCGCATCGACCATGCCGCGATGAATACGCGCATCAACGCGCAACTTTGGAATGAGGAGCTCGGCATCTATTGCAGCCGGAACTGGAAGGATGCACCGGACGGGCAGCCCTCGTTCCTGACGCGGATCACCCCGATGAACTTCTACCCGCTGGCCTGTGGTGCAGCCACTGGGGAACGCGCGGCGCGTTTGCTGGAGGGACTCTACCGGGAAGACCGGTTCTGGGGCGAGTGGATGCTGCCGACGCTTCCGTTTGATGATCCGGATTGGTCGAAGCAGCACTACTGGAAGGGGCACGTGTGGCCACCGCCAAACTATATCATCTGGCAGGGGCTCAAGGACTATGCCGATCCCGCCCGCCGGGCTGAATTCGCCACCCGGAGCGTGCGGCTGTTCATGCAAGGGTGGGAGTCCGCCCGCCTCTGCAGCGAAAACTACCGCAGTGATAACGGCAAGCCGGCCTGCCATCCCCACTATACCTGGGGTGCGCTGCTGCCCCTGATCGGCGTGGAAGCCCTCTGCGATATCGATGCCCATTTCAATCCTCGACCCTATCCGGCCTGCGGGATTGACGGGACGATCACGTTACGCAATATTCCCTTTGGCGGCACGCTGTATCGGATTGATGTTGCCCATCGGAACGTGCGGGTTTCGCCTGAAGTATGAATTCGAAGCGTTACCTCGCTCGCGAAGAGCGTGGATCAAAGAGGGGACGATGATGAACAGCGAAATGAAAAACTATGCAGCGTTAATCCGCGAGAATCTGTCGGCCAATTACAAGGGTATGTTCCGCGAACCGGGCGGGGCGCTGGCGTATCCCTTCCTGACGCCGGGCAGCAGCCAGTACGCCGATGTGCTGTGGGACTGGGATTCGTGGCTGACGAATGTCGCCCTACGTCAGATTTTAAGGGAATCGGGGACTGACGAGGAGCGCGCACAGGCACAGAAGTACGAGCGGGGCTGCATCCAGAATTATCTCAACGGGATAAAACTCAGCGGCTGGGTGCCGATCTCGATTCCGCGTACGCCCCGCAATCCGCCGGACGATATTTATGCACAGAATATGCACAAGCCCTGTCTTGCCCAGCACGCCGCGTTCCTCGTGCAGCAGGACGGCGGGGATGCGGGATGGGTGCGGGAGAACGAGGGTCTCTACGGCCTGCAGAAATTCGTCAACAACTACCGCAATCATCACCGCCACGCCTGCGGTCTCTACTTCTGGCAGGACGACAGTGCGGTAGGTGTCGACAACGATCCGTGCGTGTTTGATCGCCTGCCGCGATCCTGTGGTTCGATCTATCTGAATTGCCTGATGCATCGCGAGCTCGAGGCACTGGTGTACCTGTGCCGGCAGCTCGATCTCGGGGAGGTGGCGGCGCAGTACCAGAAGGATGCCGCCAATCTGCGGGTTGCCATTCTGGAGCATTGCTGGGACGAACGGGATGGGTTCTTCTACAGCGTGGATTTCAACTTCGTGGATCCAACGCTGCGCCCCCGCCGTCATGGCGGGCAGCGCCGCGATTGGCCGTGCCTGATCATGCGCATGGGGGTCTGGTCCGGATTCCTGGCTCTCTGGTCTGGCATTGCCACCAAGGAACAGGCGGAGCGCGTCGTGACCGAACACTACCGCGATGCGAAGACGTTTAATGCGCCAGCGGGAGTGCGCACCCTGTCGCGCATGGAGAAGATGTACAACCTGCGTGCTTCAGGCGGGCCATCGTCCTGGCTTGGCCCGGTTTGGGGTGTCTCGAACTATCTCACCTTCCGCGGGCTGGTGCGTTACGGGTTTGATGCGGACGCCCAGGAACTGGCCGAAAAAACCATCCGCCTGTTTGGGCGGGATATTGAACGTTTCGGCGCGATGCACGAATACTATCAGCCCGAAAACGGCGAGCCGATCCTCAACCGCGGCTTCCAGAACTGGAACTACCTCGTCCTCAACATGATCGCCTGGCTGGAAGGCAAGTCACCGGTTGTCGAGTTTTGACGGCGATCATGCGCCTGTCGGCTGGGTGCAAGGGTGCCGCTACCCGATCGGGGTGAGTGACGCCTTGGCATTGGTGTTCGCGCCAGTCTAAAAACTGCGAAGTGGGCATCTCAAGTTCTTTCTTTACTGCTTTATTTTGAGCCATGGTTTAGATTCTCCATAGGGTTGGACCCGCAGGAACACCACCGCACACAGTGCGTTAGCTGGCAACTCAACGTGGATTTTTTTTCCTGAAGACAGTTCGATATTCTGCACGACCGGTTCCTTATTATTATTCTGTACTAACACCACGAGTCGCTCAGTATTATTCACGGCAATCGCCTTCATGCCTTCCGGCGTGCTCACCTGTAGTAACTGATCGCCAGGCCGGATACTACGGCTCATCAGCGCAATAGGCGCAAAATCGCTGTTATAGAAAATGTCTCCGCCATTGCGATCGATTCGCACCAGACTGTTCTGCTTCCAATTCCAGCCGCTTTTGCTGTCTTCATTCAGCACCATGTTCCAGTAACAATAGTTTTCACAGCCAGCATAGAGATAGTTGATCACCTCTTGGAATCGGGTGCGGGCTTGATCCATCGAATTATCGCCATTGTGGCAGTGACCTTCCGTATGCATCAGCTTTAGCTCAGGATAAGTTTCACGCAACTGGGACAAAACCTTTAGATCGCAATACTGCACACCCATGCCATCAACTGCATCGCGGCCCTTCTGTTTCATGAAGTCCAAAGTTTCCTCTTTACGAGCCCCTTCCTGAACCACACCACGGAATGTTCCGGCCCACAGTTCAGTTTCAAGACCGGTTTGTGTAAATTGCGGGCGAATATATTCTGAAGCCAGTTCCGCCATCTGATCAGGAAACATATCGCAACCCGGATAGACCGGACTCATGTCGGTTTCATTTTGAATAATGATACGTTCTACTGTAATCCCTTGCTTCGCGTATGCTTTCGCATAGCTCTCAAAATAGCGTGCATAAGCGGCATATATTTTCGGATCCTTTTTTAATATATTTTTGGATCGATCATGATCCTTCCCGGCATCCATCACTCCATTTTCCTTCATCCATCCCGGAGGGCTCCACGGGGAGGCAAAGAGCTTCAGGTCTGGATTTTCCTCCATCGCCGATCGAATGAAAGGTATGACCGATGTGGTATCCCGCTCGATGGAAAAATGCTTCATCTCATAATCGTTCGGCGTCTCGCTATAGCTATACGATCCAAGACCGAAATCCGATGAACCAATGGCTGTGCGACAAAGCGTCAAACCCGCGCCGGTTTTCGAATTAAAAAGTGCCTCGGCCAGCTTCTTTCGTTTGTCCTTCGGCAAGCTCATAAAAGCTTCTCCGCCCTGCTCATTAAAGGCCCCGCCCAACCCCGTGAGAGATGGATGAATCACCTTATCCAAGTCGACAAGCACCGCGTCCGATGAGGTACTGACCTGCGTAACATCCAGCGACTTCGTCAAAATCGGCTGTGCCGACACCTTCGACCCGTTCGCAAGGTTTACATAATTCAACTCCACTGGCTCAAATCCATCGTTTGCACTCAACATATCGCTCCTCGTTTCAATTCCTAAAACCATAAAAACTCCGCCCAACAACAATCCCATCAATTTCTTATTCAAACAAGCTTCCGATGTACCAAAATAATGGATAGGAACTTCCTTCTAGACTCAAGCCCTGCTTTATCACTTTCACGGTAAATCAACGGTGTTGAAGATTTACCG
>DIZZ01000179.1:3432-7678 GCA_002428045.1 Verrucomicrobia bacterium UBA6015 | reverse complement strand
CAGGAAAAGGTTTATTCGTTTGCGGAATTGCATGCCGAGGTGCAACGCATGGCGGCTTCGCTGAAGGAACTGGGCGTGCAAAAGGGCGACCGTGTGCTGATCTACATGCCCATGATTCCAGAGGCGGTCATTGCCATGCTCGCCTGCGCCCGGATCGGCGCGATCCATTCGGTCGTGTTCGGCGGGTTCAGTGCCCAGTCCATCGCCGAGCGCGTGGCAGACAGCCGGGCCAAGGTGATTGTGACGGCCGACGGAAGCTACCGGCGCGGGACGCTGGTGCAACTGAAGAAGACCGTGGATGAGTCCTTCGCGATCAAGGACCTCGAGGGGAACGAGCTGAATGCATCGATCGAAAGGGTCATCGTGCTGCGCCGGGCAGGCGTGGATGTGCACATTGCCGAGGGGCGTGATGTGTGGTGGGATCAGCAGCTCGAGTATGTGACGGCCGATTGCCCGCCGGAGCCGATGAATAGCGAGGATACGCTGTTCGTGCTTTACACCAGCGGGTCCACGGGCAAGCCGAAGGGCATCATGCACAGCACGGCGGGCTACCTGCTGGGAACGAAACTGACGTTCCAGCTCATCTTCGACATCCGACCCGAGGATGTCTACTGGTGTTCGGCGGATGTGGGCTGGATCACAGGGCATAGTTATATCGCCTATGGCCCCCTGATGAATGGCGCGACCGTCCTGATGTACGAGGGAGCACCCAATTTCCCGGAGCCGGACCGGTTCTGGCGGATCATCGAGAAGTACGGGGTCACGATCTTCTATACGGCTCCTACCGCGATCCGTGCATTCATGAAGTGGGGTAGCGAATGGCCGGCCAGGCATGACCTATCCTCCCTGCGGTTGCTGGGCACCGTGGGCGAACCGATCAACCCTGAAGCCTGGATGTGGTATCATGAGCACATCGGTGGCCAACGCTGCCCGATCGTGGATACCTGGTGGCAGACCGAGACCGGCAGCATCATGATCGCTCCGTTCCCCGGCGCGGTAGCGACCAAGCCGGGCTGCGCGACGGTCCCGTTCCTCGGTATTGATCTGGATGTGGTGGACGAGGCCGGACGCTCATGCGCCGCCGATGAGCAGGGTAAACTGGTGATCCGCAAGCCATGGCCGGCCATGTTGCGCGGCATCTGGGGCGATCGCCAGCGCTACCAGGAGGTCTACTGGAGCGAGGTCCCCGGCTGCTACTGCACCGGCGACGGTGCCCGGCGCGATGCAGACGGATACGTCTGGATCGTCGGGCGGCTTGACGACGTCATCAACGTGTCGGGCCATCGCATCGGAACCGCCGAAGTCGAAGGTTCGCTGGTGGGGCATCCGGCGGTTGCGGAAGCCGCCGTCGTGGCCCGGCCGGATGATATCAAGGGTGCCGCCCTGGTTGCTTTCGTCTCGCTGCGGGCCGGCTCGGCAGGATCCCCCGAATTGCGGGAAGCACTGCGTCAGCGGGTGGCTTCGGAAATCGGCGCCGTGGCCAAACCGGATGAGATCCGTTTTGCGGAATCCCTCCCGAAAACCCGTTCCGGCAAGATCATGCGGCGGTTGCTGAAACAGGTGGCGGCGGGCACGGAAATCAAAGGCGACCTGACCACACTGGAAGACCTGAGCGTATTGACGCGCCTGAACGAAGAATCGTGACCCGGCATGGAACTTAGTCGAATAGAAACCCGGCAAGCGGCGGATGAGGCAATCACTTTCGTGCTAGACCATGACGTGTTCGCCACGCCACTGACACCGGGCGAGATCCAGGTGCTGCGGCAGGATCCCTACGACAGCCTTGAGGGACAGCCAAGCGCCTACTGGTTCTGTCGCGACGCCATGGACCGCATGGCGGCGTTGATCGGGATCCGCGAGCATATCAATCACACCGGAATCTACGAGATGACCTGTATCGCGGTGTCGCGTGCATTGCGCCAGACCGGCATCGGCACGAGGATGCTGCAGGCAGCCCTGCAGTATATCCGAGACACCGGTGGACGCGGAATGCTGGTGGATACATCCGACCATCCGGCCTATGAACCCATGCGGAAACTGCTTATCCGTAGCGGCTTCACACGAGTCGGCCACTTGCCTTCCTTTTATTATCCGGGCGAAGGAACCCTCCTTTACTACCGGTTGCTTGAACCTGAAGGAGCCCTTTGAAACGACGAATCCCCACACTTTTATTTACACTGGCGTTGATCGCCACGACGACGTTCATCCATTGGCGACGCAACGAGGTGATGGACTCCTTTTCGATGGGTCAGACGGTTTCCTTTGACAAAGCCTCGCTGGCCGTTTTCGCCGCAGGCGATGCACAACGGCCCGACTCCTATTTTATTGTCTATGATTCCAACAAGCGCGTGGCACAGGTGGATGCCGACGGTGCGCTGCTACAACTCTTGAAATCAAAAAGCAACGCCAAGGCCGGGTTTTACCTGGCCAACGACGTCGCTGTATCCGGGGACGGGACAATTTATATCGCCAGCACCTACATTAATCCGGAAACCCTGGCAGTCAACCGCGAGTGCATCGTGAAATACGACAGACAGGGAAGGTATGGCGGGGTGGTGTTCGCGCATGATCATGACGAATCCGAGGTGGTGGACAACACCGGCCTGATCAGAGGCTTGCAGTCGACCGCTGACGGCGTTCGGTTTTGCATGCTCTCCACGAACGCCATTCTGACCTACCAGGTGAGTTCATCTGCCGCCCCCCCTGCCCCGCCAGTGCGCACAGAGGTCCCTGATGCACGCGTCGCCGTGCAATCCGCAACGCTCTCCAGCGACGGGATGCGCCTGGCGTTCACCACGGCAGCGGCCCGCTTATTCGTCTGCAGGGTCGGCGAGACGCCACAGCTTGCCTTTGATGGCAGCGCCACCGACCGTCTCTCGATTCCGGGGCATGTCCGGTTCCTGGGCGACGCGATATACTTCTCCGATCTCGGGGGCGACAACATCGCGCAGCTACAGGATGGAAACCAGAGCCAGGTGGTCTTTGACGCCGAGTCGGCACGTCGTGCCGGCTATGACGACCGTTTCTACGAATGCAAGAACTTCCAGGCTGTCACGGCCGATCGGATGGTCTTCAACAACAACGGCAAGATCATTGACTTTGACCGGGCAGGCAACACCTGCAGGATTCTCAACGAGGCCCGCTGGAGTGTGCTGATCTGGCTGATCCGGGGGGCGTACTGGCTGGTTCTGCTGGTTGCCGCCTGCTCCGCCATACTGCTGCTGCGTCGCGTTGCGCTGAGCGCCGATGAGGACGGGCGGCGGATGTTCAAGCAGATGCTACTGGTGGTGTGCATGGTGGTAGCGGCAGCTGGCATCGCGGTCAGCATGGTATTCAGCAACATGAGCCGCCAGTTGAACGAATCGTCGATGGATGGGTTGCGCGGGTATCTTGAACTGGGACGATTGCTGGTCGATGCCGATGCCGTTGATCGCGTGCGGCATGTCAGCCACTATATGAACGATGACTACAGCCAGTTGCTGCGTCAGCTCCAGCTTATCATCACCCGTGACGGGGCGCTTCAGGCGGGCACCTATTCGGGCATCTACAAGGTCTTCGGCAACAAGGTAACCGCATTGGCTTATCACGACGGCCTGCGCGGTATCTTCTTCCCCTACGATTATGATTACGAAGCCTCCATCTACGCCCCCGTGCAGCGTGACGGGAAGATCTATATGGGCGAAATCGCCGATCAATACGGCGTCTGGCAGATCGGGGTCGCGCCGATCCATAATGCCAATGGCGACTGTGTCGGCATCCTGGAGGTGGGGCTCGATATGTCGGCTCGCCAGGAAGCCAACCGCCAGTTGCTGAAAAAAACCGTGATCAGCATCGCCATGGTCCTGTTCGTGCTTATCTTCATCTTTCTTGAGCTCGGTTTTCTCAATACCCATGTCTTCGTGAATGTGGCTGCCAATGACGTCCATGGGAAACAGATGTATGCCGAGGGGGTTTTGCGGTTTGCGTCCTACCTGGCGCTGACCGGGGTGTTCCTCTCGGCGGCATTCCTGCCGTTGTTTTCAAAAGCATTGTCGTATCCGATGGGGAACCTACCCATCGATATTGTGATCGGCCTGCCGCTGGTGGTGGAAACCCTCTGCGGCGCTGTGGTGGCAGTAGCCTACGGGCATATACACCACCGACTGGGCATCAAGTTCGACATTATCGTCGCCTGCCTGGTAACGGCGGCTGGCATGGTGCTCACGGGGATGGCGGACTCATATGCATGGCTGACTGCCGGGCGCGT
>DIZZ01000179.1:0-3406 GCA_002428045.1 Verrucomicrobia bacterium UBA6015 | reverse complement strand
GCAACAGTGCGTACCGCGAGTCCGGCGTTGTCGCACTGACGGCCGGGGTTGTCGCGGGCATCAATACCGGGTCCGTGGCCGGCGGGATGCTGGCAGCCCGGCTGGGCATGCGCAATGTGTTCATGATGCAGGCCGTCCTGCTGGTGCTGGCCGCCGTCTTTGTGCTGCTCATGCTGCGTAATCGACGACGGCTGCCGAGCGTCGAGGGTCCGCAGGCGCTGAGCACCTGGAAATTCGTGTTCAGCCGGGACATCTGGGTATTCTTCTGCTTCTCGTTCCTGCCCGTTACCGCCTGCGGGATGTTCCTCGGTTTCTTCTTCCCGCTGTTTGCCGAGGCACAGGGATGTACCGAAGAGGAGATCAGTGGGGCCTTCATGCTCTTCGGCCTCTGCGGAGTCTACCTCGGGCCATCGCTCACGCGGATGACGACCGATGCCTTCGGGGCGGGACGTGCCGTGTTTGTGGGGGCGATCATCATGACCGCCGGCCTGTTGTTCTTCGCGTATGCGCAAACGCTGACCGCCGCCTATATCACGGTTTTACTGTTCGGGCTGACCGATAGCTTTATCTTCAACCAGGGACTCAACTACCTCACCTCGCTCAAGCAAATGGCCCGGTTTGGCGAAGACAAGACCATGGGCGTCTATAATGTATTCGAGTCCGGCGGCGAGGCGGTCGGTCCGATCGTCTTCGGCCTGGCCATGAGTTTCGGCCTGATGACCGGCGTCGGGCTGATTGCCGGCATGCTGGCACTGACCTCTACGCTGTTCCTTGTGATCAGCAAACCCACAAAGGAGCCCCCATGCTGATGCCATGGTTCAACCGGCAGAGTATCCGCCTGCGTATATTTATCCCGTTCCTGCTCATCAGCCTGATTACCTCCTTTATCTTCACGGTGTACGGCTTCATGCAGAGCAATGCCGCGATCGTGAACGAGATCGACCGGCGGTTGCTGATCTGCTCGTACACCATGCGCCTGATCCTGCCCGAGGACTATTTCGACCGGATTACCGGCCCCGGCAGCATCGCCGAACAAGAGCACATGGATAACACGCACGACCTCGAGGCATTCCTCAACAACGTCGGTGCCAAGTATCTCTACGCCATCTACCGCCATGAGGGTCGCTATTACTTCGTAGCGTCGGCGGATCCGACAACCCCCTTCTGGACCGAATATGAAAATCCTGCCCCCAACATCTTTGAGGTGGAAAAACTGAAGTCCGTGCATATTTCCACCACGGACGACCCTGATTACGGGTTGCTGCGCTCGGTTGTGATCCCGTATCGCGACCGGCAGGGACGGGAATACATTATCGGCGCGGACATCGAAGCGGCCGAAGTGAGCGCCCTTAAACGCCGTGCGTTCATCAATTTCTTGATGATGGGATCGCTCAGCTTCGCCCTCGCGGTGATCTTCAGTTATCTGGTCAGCTTCACCATCACAAAACCGCTTGCGCTTCTGTCGAACTTTACGCGGCGGCTTTGCGATGGGGGATTTGCGAATGACATCCGCCTCGCGCCGGAAATAATTTCCAGCAGGGACGGAACAAACAGCGAAAGCACACTGCTGGCGTTTGATATCAACCGGATGCAGGATGAACTCGCCACACATATTGAACAACTGAAGCTGACCCAGTCGGCCCGCGAGCGCGCGGAAAGCGAACTGCGCATCGCTGGCCAGATTCAATCCACCTTCCTGCCCCCGCCGTTCAAGCCGGCGACATTCGGCGGAGCGATCGCGCTGCACGCCTTCATGAAGACGGCCAAACAGGCGGGGGGCGACCTCTATGACTATTTCCAACTCGACGACGACCACCTCTGCTTCTCGATCGGTGATGTCTCCGGAAAAGGCATGCCTGCCGCCATCTTCATGTCAATCGTCGTAGTGCTCATGCGCGCAGCCGCCAAAACCACCTACGACCCCGCCGCCATGGTCGCCAAGATCAACGCCGATCTTGCGGAAGGCAATGACAGTTGCACCTTCGTGACCCTCTTCGTGGGCGTCCTCAATGTCCGGACCGGCGTGCTGAACTTCTGCAACGGCGGGCACAACCCGGCACGTATCCGGCATGTCGACGGTCATCTCGAAGCTATGGATTCAGCCTGCAACTGCGTGGTCGGCGTGATGGATGATGCCACGTTCAAGGCCGAGGCGCTGGTTATCAAACCCGGCGACCTATTGTATTTCTACACTGATGGCGTCACCGAAGCCATTGCCGAGGATGACTCATTCTACGGCGAGGAACGGCTCGACGCGCTGCTGCGATCGCAACCCCTTGACAGTACGGTTGCCCATGTGAACCAGGTTGTCGCCACCGATGTGGAAACCTTTGCCGGACGGCACGAGCAAGCCGACGACATCACCATGCTGTCGCTGCGGTATCAGTCGGTAGTCTACAACACAGAGAAAGGGACAAGGGTATGAGCGGATTCAGGATGGCGGGAATGCTGGTGATGGCGGCAACGGTTTGCGCCGCAGCGATTGCACAACAGGAGAACGGCACGGAAGCCAGTGAATGGACGCCTGGCTTAAGCGGCGGGGTCGATGTGGCCAATTCGTATGTATTCAAGGGCATGACCTATAATGATGGCCTGGTCATCCAGCCCTGGGGTAGCCTATCGTTGTGTGCTTTCGATCTAACGGTCTGGGCCAACTATGATGCCGATGATTATAACGGGAACATAAAAAAGAACGAGACCTCGGAAGTGGATATCCGCCTGACCTATACCTTTGACATTGGTGCCGTTCGCACCGTTGCCGGTTATGTCTTCTGGATCTATCCCAACTCGAGCCTGCAGGATGACCAGCTTGCAACCGTTGATTTCTCGTGTGCCCTCGGCGAGGCGGCGCGTCTGGGGTTGTACGCCGAATACATGACCGCAGGAACGATTGAGCAAACCTGGTATGCGAAACCCTATGCAACGTACACGGTCGAAATGACTGAGGATTTGTCGTTTGAACTGCTGGGTCAGTTGGGGTATACCGACAACCAGGCTCACGAAATGGCGGATGGCTGGATGCACTATGATCTGAAAACCACGGCCTATTACAAGCTGTTCAGCCTAAGTGCGGCCTATGTGGGCCGCCTGGATTCAGACGTGCTGCCAAACGGTGAGTTCTTCTACGACACGGAATGGCTCTTCACCGCAGGGGTCTCATTTGACTATTGAAAGCCGATGTGGTAGATGTTGATCAAAATTTTTAACGATTCAATTCGGAAAGGCATGGAATGATGACAATAAGCGAGACCATCAAGAACGGGATCACCATCATGGAGGCCGCTGGACGGCTCGATTCAGACAGTGCACCGGAAACGGGAAAGCGGCTGGCTGAACTGATCGATGGCGGTATCCGGCAGTTTGTGTTGGATCTATCGGCACTCGATTACGTCAGCAGCGCTGGCTT
>DIZZ01000189.1:8463-11269 GCA_002428045.1 Verrucomicrobia bacterium UBA6015 | reverse complement strand
GAGGACGATCCCCGGATCACCTTCCTGGGTCGCTTCCTGCGCAAGTTCCGCATTGATGAGCTCCCGCAGTTCTGGAATGTCCTGGTCGGCGATATGAGCCTGGTGGGGCCTCGTCCGGAACGTCCGGAAATCGCCCGTTGGCTGGCCACCCAGATCCCGCTTTACAGCGAGCGCGAGTATGTCCTGCCCGGTCTGAGCGGATGGGCGCAGATCCATTGTCCCTATGGAAACACCGTCGAGGCGGCCCGGCGCAAGCTGGAGTACGACCTGTTTTACATTCGCAACATGTCTCCCAGTCTCGACTTGCAGATCGTCCTGCGTACGCTGCGCATCGTGCTGCTCGGCAAAGAGAAGGAGTCATGAGCACGGCGGCTCGGACGACGCAACGGGGGGATCGTCGGACGGCGGTGCTGCTGGTGGCCTGCGTCGCCCTGGTGGTCTTCTGGCAGATCGCCTCGCACCTGGCTTCCCGTCCGTTCGAGGCGCTCCGTCTCGATGCCGAGCATTTCGCCTCGTTCTCGCCATCCGCGCCTGCCTGGAACATCCGCCGCGTACATGCCAAGACCACGCCGACGGAGCCCACCCTGCTCGCGTTCGAGGCGAAGCCGCTTGCACCGACGGTATCGGTGCTTCCGTCTAGCGCGGCCGTCGCTGGGACGGCGGTAATCATTGCCCAATCGCCCGTGCTCGTACGGCTGGTACATGGTTATAATATGGTTGATTGTATGCGTATCAAGCAGTACGAGGTTGAGCTGCTGGACGACCGGCGGAACCCGGCGCCGTCCCCGGCGGATACCCCTGTCGGCCCCGTCGCTGATCCGATGCAGGTCTGGCGGTTGACGGCACCGGATGGAAAGCAGACGATCTGGATTAGCAGCATGTTGCGCATGACCGACTTTATGGCAACCGCCACGGATACCCGTGACATGGCCTTTCCGCGTGTCGGGACGCCAGACGATTCGGGCTGGTCACCCTCCGGCCTGAAATGGAGCAGCCTGCGGCATCCCATCCGCAACGGACAGCTTTTCCTGCGCAGCAAGTGGAATGCGTCACGCGCCGACGGGTTGACCTTCCTGCGCCTGAGGCAACCCGCCTGGGCCAGTGACGTCATGCTGACGCTGGTCAGTGAATACCGTGGCACCGGCGCTGTGGAGGCGTCATCCCGCGAGGCGGTGATCGCGCATGTGCTGGACGTCCACCGCCTGATGCTCCAGTCGCTCGCCACGTATGGCGCGGCCCATCCGGTCAGTCCACCAGCGCCCTGACGGATCGCACATAGCCGTCGATATCAAACTTGCGGGCCAGTCCGCTGGCAGCCATGTAGCGGACCATGCCGAAAATGGGCCGTTCGCCCCAGGGGCGGTCATGCAGGCCGAAGCACCAGGCCACGCCGGTAAATCCGTTGGCATCGCGCCCGTCGATCTCGTACTTGTTGTTCAGATGGAGAAGCGTCTCGAATGCCGCTTCCGGCGCGGCCGACCACTCGATCACCTTCTTGCCCCAGTACATCCGCATATAATTGTGCATCTTGCCGGTGGCAACCATTTCCATCTGTGCAGCATTCCAGTAGGGGTCATGGGTAGCGGCCTGCTCAAGCTGCTGGCGGGTGTAGACCACCTCGCGCGGATCGTGGCGGTGCCGATCCAGTGTCTGGCGTGCCCACGCGGGCAGCATCGCATAGCGGTCGTAATCCGGACGGTAATGCACCGAATTCATACTCAATTCGCGCCGCACGATCAATTCCTCCAGATACGCCTCCACAGCCTCAGCCGGGGCGGACGAGGCCTTCACCCGCCAGGCGATCTCCAGTGGCGAGATCTGGCCGAAATGCAGGTAGGGGCTCATATCCGAGCAGATGCCATTGGCTGGATCGTTACGGTCGGTGTGGTAGCGCGGCAGTTGCTCGCGGATAAACCGATCCAGCCGGGCTGACGCCGCCTCTTGACCGCCAGGAAAACCAGACGCCACCCCCACGGAGGTGTCCACGAGCAGGTCGCTTAACGCGGGACGCTGGCACGGCGGCGTCAGCCACGGCGTTTGCCTGTCCTGCTTGCCCGCCGCTGCCTCGTCGGGCGTGAAGGGCTGCAGATATCGCGCAAGCTGGCGATGAATACGGGGGCGGATCGTCCGCGCCGCATACTCGGCCTTGTCCGAGACCTGCGCCACGGGAACCACGACATCCGTTTCGACGGCGGTGAAGGGGCAGCGCACCCGTGAGGCGACATCCTCCCGCCACTGCTTCTGGATCCGCAGGTAGCCCACGTCCCCGACCAGCAGTGCTGCCTCGGCGGCCAGCTCCGCGATCACGGCGGGCGGCTGGTCAAGGTGCACAGAAAACGCCACCCCGCGCTGGCGTAGCGCGGTCTCCACATCGGTCAGCCCCTGCAGCATGAAGGCATAATGCCTGGCATTGGCCCCGGGAAAATCATCGGTCAACACGAAGGCGACCCGCAGCGGCAACCCGCAGGCCGCTGCACTATCCGCCGCCCATTCCAGCGCATGATTCCAGCGCGAGCGCTGCGCCTGCTGCATCCAATACAACACATAACGACCAGCCACTGGAGCGCCAGCCCGATAAACCCATAACCGACTATTTTCAATCATGCTGGCGATCATAGGTGATCTTGGCGGTATGGGTCAAGGGGATCGTCTGCGCAATGCCCTTATCGCTTGCAAATACGGGGGGAGACGGTAGAATTGTCGCCATATCGTGAGTCGGTAAGCGAAGCGGATTAAGCAGGTATTTTAAAGTTGGCTGCATAATCGGCGGGCACGGAGTGTGCCCGCTCCACGCCTCTCCACCAAA
>DIZZ01000189.1:0-8309 GCA_002428045.1 Verrucomicrobia bacterium UBA6015 | reverse complement strand
CAATCCGATCTCTCCCCGCTATTTCCTGTCTCGTACCCCTCTTGGGATTGCGCCAATTTCTCCCGGATTCGCTCCCGCAGCCGCGCGGGCTCCAGCACCTATATATCAGACTACTGTGGTGCATCGCTTGGGAAGAACTCATCCTGGGCGATCTTGGTGGACAGTTCGATCCACCGGTCGGTCAGTTCCCTGAATGTCTTGTAGGCCTCTAGTCTGGCTTTGATCTGCTCGACACAGTCAGCCCGCACGAAGCGACAGGTCTTTCTTCCCTTATGGACGTAGAAGAGCTTGGCGTACGGGCCATGGCGCTGCGGGTCTTCCGGATCCTTGCATTTCCATCTTTTATGGTAATAAACATATCCGATAACGTCAAGCCAGCAAATAATGATCTTCCAGATGCGAACCTCTGGATGGATATGCTGCGCTCCAAAGTGGAGGATGCCACCATGAACGGAGCCAATATGGGGGATCTTGAAAACCTGATAGCCGAAAGCGTCAAGGAGCTGGTGCGTCCGATGCTTCGCCACGGGGCGCAACTGGTTGCCGACCGCCAGCCCATGCGCTGCCCCGACTGCAAATCGCCGCTGCGGATCGAGGAGAACGCACGGGAGCGTTGCCCTGAGCGAGAAAATCGAGGGGGTCACGGAGCTGTCTAAACGATCAAGCGTACCGAAGCAGCCCTTTACAATGGTAATCGAGATTGATGCGTGGAACATCCGCGAACGCGACTGCTGGGGGGAGACAGAGGAGCTTATCAAGAAGGGCCTGGAAATCCCCTCCCGCTGGCATTGGGTCTTCACCGGCACCGTCTTCCGTCTTGATCAGCGAGGAAAAAGTCTATCCGGCCGGCCGTTCATCACCGAGCGAGGCTACGCTGCCACGCGCCAAGGCGTTGAGGCACTCGAGAAGCAGCTCTATGCCGAGGCCCTTCAGAGAGGGCTGCTTAAGGCTGAATCGGTGCTGGTTATTGCCGATGGGGCCATCAGGATCTGGAACTTGGCCGAAAATCGCTTCAAGCAGGCGACGTAGCGTGTCGACCTATGGCACGTCTCGGAGCGGATATGGGCGGTTGCAAATGATCTGCACGGAAACGAAACCCCGGAGGCAAGGCAATGGGCACAGCAACGCATAGCATGGCTGAAGCGTCGCGAGGATGGTGCACTCGATGTGATCGGCGATCTTCGCCAGATACGCGAGAAACTTGAAGGACTTAGCGCCAAACCGTGCAAAACACTTGATCAACCGCTCGGATCCGGTGCGATGGAATCGACCTGCGCTCAATACCAGTGCCGCTTCAAACGAACAGGCCAGTTCTGGAGCCTTGAGGGCGACGAGGCATTCCTGGCTCTTCAGACGTTGCACTGGAACGGAAGATGGAACAAGCTTTTCCCGCACGACAAAATCAAACCATCAGAATGACTGCACCAACCCACCCCCATAGACGGTCTCATACTGGCGGTAATGTACCGACAACCTGCGTGTTTACAGAGCGGCCTCCCATGAAAGCTCCTGAACACTCTGTTGGGCACCTCAATAGCCTGCGTTTGCAATAACCCTGTTCTGTCAGCAGTCGAGATCCCCGCAGAAGTGAAATGCGCCCAACAATATAGGGCGGTATAAGCGACAGCCCGCCAATCGATGTTGAGGATGATTAACAGATGCGACAGATTGTCGCTGAGGCGTGCCCAGTTGTCACTGTAACATCCGCATCTTGGATCGATTATTGTGGGTTAATTACATAGACAATGGTTTGGCGCGAAAAATGCTTCATTTTTGCAAGTTATTGATGATGACGTTCCAAAGTGTCATTAAAGTCTTATAATATGAATAAAATCTGGTTTGATCGAGCGTTGATGGGGGCGGTTTTGCTCATGCAAATCGCCCTTTTCGTCCGGCTTGGGCGGTTGTTGCCAAGCACGCAAGAGGGTGCTGCCGTTGATTCGCAGCCACGCGTTTCCATGGACGGGCCGGTGGGGCTGGCACCGGCGGCGGAAGCGCAGGTTGCAGGCATTCAACCCCAGGTGTTTGCAGGGGAAATCGGGCTGCTCATGGCAGGGGCGGTTGAGCAGGCGACCCGGATGCATTCGGCCATTCATTTCAACAGGGGATGGGAGCGGTTGCACGCAACCCCGTCCCTTGATATGCGCGATACCGACGCGGGTTACCTAGTGACCTTCAATCTCCCCGATGTTGACCGTGACCGTCTGGAAGTGTTCCTGGATGGCCGTGTTCTGACCGTCCATGCTCGTTGTGGTGGTTTTGAAAGTAGGGGAGACGTGCGCCGCTATGATCGGCGCGTGCTGCTGCCGGGTGCCGTTGATGCGGCGGCCAATGCCAAGGCGGAACTGACCAACGACGTGTTGCGGGTGCTTGTGCCCAAGGGTGTAGACGCCGGTACCCGCACGGTGGTTATGCGCTTGTTTTAGATTACGGGATCGGTCGCGGATGGGTATGGGTTCAACGCGCTCCGCGCAGCATTCCAGCAGAGCATCGCGCATTTGATCCGTGCCGGGAATCTGGCGAGCCCCGAAAATGCCGCCAGCGGCCCCATGTGATCCAGTGGGGGGGCGTCTACGGCGCTCGTTACGGTGGCTTGGAAGTGGCGGAACCGCTGTTCGAAATCATCCGTTGATTGCCCGATGATCGCGTCGCACATCAGGGATGCCGAGGCTTTGGATATGGCGCATCCAGCCCCTTCAAACGCCGCCTCGCAGATGATCGATCCATCCACTCGCAACACCACCCGGAAGCTGTCGCCGCACAGTGGATTATCTGCACTGCAAACGTGCGTGGCATCGGGCAGCGTGCCGAAATGCAATGGACGGCGACTATGCTCGAGGATGATTTGCTGGTATAGATCGGTGGCTGAACTCATTCGAAGATCCTGATTATCCGGTTAATGCTGCGAACGAGTTGTTCGATATCCTCGTCGTTGTTGTAGATTGAAAAGGAGGCGCGAATCGTGCCTGGAAGGCCGAACCGCTGCATTAACGGCTGTGCGCAGTGATGCCCGGCGCGGATCGCTACCCCATCCTCGTCCAGCAAGGTCCCGGCATCGTGCGGATGCACCCCGTCGAGCGTGAACGAGATGATGTTCCGACGCTGAGTAGGGGTTCCTACAAGGGTTACTCCCCGGATGGACGAGAGTGCTTGCAGAGCGGTCTTGGTGAGACGGTTTTCGTGGTGCATGATAGCCTCGAATCCGATCTCGTTCACAAATTCAATGGCGCGCCCGAGTCCGATGGCTCCGGCAATGTTCGGAGATCCTGCCTCGAACTTATACGGAAGATCATTAAACTCAGTATGCTCTAGGGTGACCGACTTGATCATGTCGCCGCCCCCTTTGAAGGGTGGCATCTCGTCCAGCCATGCGGCTTTGCCGTAAAGAACGCCAATCCCTGTCGGGCCGAAGAGCTTGTGCCCGGAAAAGGCAAGGAAATCGCAATCCAGGGCCTGTACATCCAAGGGAACGCAAGCGGCGGCTTGGGCGGCATCGATAAGCACTTTGGCACCCGCCGCATGGGCGATTGGAATCAATTCGGAGAGGGGCAGTTCTGTACCGATGGCATTGGACACCGCCGTTAGCGCCACCAGCCGGGTGCGTGGAGAAAGCTGCTGGCGCAGTGCGTCGGGGGTGATATCCCCTTGGCGATCCATCGGGATACTGCGGAGCCGGATTCCGAGGCGATCTCGCAAAAACTGCCAGGGGACGATGTTGGCATGATGTTCAAGCTCCGAGATCAAGACGTCGTCACCGGCCTGCAACCAGTGTTGACCTGCGCTGCCTGCAACGATGTTGATGCTCTCGGTGGTGCCGCTGGTGAAAACAATTTCATCGGTAGACGTTGCATTGATGAACTTCCGGACGGATTGGCGGCTTGCTTCATAACGCGCAGTGGCCATTTCGCTTAGCCGATGGATTCCTCGATGCACGTTGGCTGGACAGCACCGATAATAATCGGCAATCGCGTCGATCACGCAGTCGGGTTTAAGCGCTGTGGATGCGGTATCCAGCCACGCCAGCCGTTGCCCGTTCACAGGTATGCCAAGGCAGGGGAACTGGCGGCGTAGATTATCAATAAAGCGGTTCATAAATGAGCTCATTCAACTTGAAAATGGACGCTACGTCAAGCACACAGAGGAGGCGGCAGCGGTTCCAACTACGTCTGCTTTTCAAGATGAAGAGAAACTCAACGCATACACGATCCACATCCCCTTCGGAAAATTGACGTAATTTATTCGGCATGAAAAGACAAGCTCCGAAACGCGGAATCGATTTGTTGATGGACAAGCCACCGCAGTCTTACGGTCATTCAATTGAACCTTTACTAGGACATTCCCTGTTTTTTCGTATCGACGCATGCAACACTAGGATGATAAATTGGCCGAGGAACCGTTAATTGACGCCGAAAGGAAAACCTCATGCCTGCACCCGACAGTCTGCGTACGCTTTGCGAAACCTTCCGTCTGCACCGCGAGCACTACACGTCCGCCGGTTACAACGAGACTGAACTTCGCCGTGAGTTCCTCGACCCGTTCTTTACCGCCCTGGGCTGGGACGTCGACAACAAGGCGGGCTACGCCGACGCCTACAAGGACATCATCCACGAGGACGCCATCCGCATCGGGGGTTTCACCAAGGCCCCCGACTACTGCTTCCGCATCGGCGGCACCCGCAAGTTCTTCGTCGAGGCCAAGAAGCCGTCCGTCAACATCGAGGGCGACATCGCCCCCGCCTATCAGGTCCGCCGCTACGGCTGGTCCGCCAAACTCCCGCTCTGCATCCTCTCCGATTTCGAGGAGTTCGCCGTCTACGACACCCGCGTCAAGCCGGAAAAGACCGACCGTCCCGCCAAGGCCCGCATCCTCTACTACACCTTCGACCAGTACGTCGACAAATGGGACGAGATTGCAGCGATCTTTTCCCGCGATTCCATCCTGCGCGGCTCCTTCGACAAATACGCAGAAACATCCAAGGGCAAACGCGGCACCGGGGCCGTCGACGACACCTTCCTCGCCGAGATCGAGCGCTGGCGCGAGCTGCTTGCCCGTAATCTCGCCCTGCGCAACCCCGCGCTTTCCGTGCGCGACCTCAACTATGCCGTCCAGAAGATTATCGACCGCATCATCTTCCTGCGCATCTGCGAGGACCGCGGGACCGAGGATTACGGCCGCCTTCAGGTGCTGCTCAACGGTGAACGCACCTACACCCGGCTGCAACAGCTCTTCCACCAGGCTGACGCCCGCTACAACTCCGGGCTCTTCCATTTCGACAACGGCGAAAAGGGCCGTTCCGATGCCCCCGACACGCTCACCACGCATCTTGAGATCGACGACAAGACGCTCAAGGACATTCTCAAGAACTTGTACTATCCCGACTCCCCCTTCGAGTTCTCAGTCCTGCCCGCCGACATCCTCGGTCAGGTCTACGAGCAATTTTTGGGCAAGACCATCCGGCTGACCGATGGACACCAGGCCAAAATCGAGGAAAAGCCCGAAGTCCGCAAGGCGGGCGGCGTCTACTACACCCCCGGCTACATCGTCGACTACATTGTCCGCAACACCCTGGGGCGGCTGCTCGACGGCGACGATCCCGGCAAAACGAGCCCCGTCTCTATTGCCAAAGCCGCCGAGATCAAAGTGCTGGATCCCGCCTGCGGATCCGGCTCCTTTCTCATCGTCGCCTACCAATACCTGCTCGACTGGCATTTGAGGCAATACACTGCCGATCCGGCCACCGGTGAGCTCGATCTCGAAAAAGCCAGACGCAACGCCGCCGGGAAATCCCCAAAGATCTACCAGGCCGCTGGCGACACCTGGCGGCTCACCACCGCCGAACGCAAGCGCATCCTGCTAAACAGCATTCACGGGGTCGATATCGACTCCCAGGCGGTCGAAGTCACCAAGCTCTCGCTACTGTTAAAGGTCTTGGAGGGCGAAACCCAGCAACAGCTCCAGCGCGACTTCCTCAGCGAGCGCCAGCGCATCCTACCCGACCTCGGCGGCAACATCAAATGCGGCAACGCCCTCATCGGCCCGGATTTCTATGAAAACGAACAGATGCTGCTGCTGGATGACGAAAGCCAATACCGCATTAACGTCTTCGACTGGAAAAAGAGCTTCCCCGACATCATGCAACGCGGCGGCTTCGACTGCGTCATCGGCAATCCACCATGGGTTTCTCTTTCTGGACGATTCGGTAATGACATACTCATAGAGGATGAACTCGCATATCTTATCCGTGTTCATAGCGGGAATACATATATGCCAAACCTGTATGAGTATTTTGTAACAATGTCGCTGAACTTGATACGTACCAATGGACTGTCTTCATTCATTATACCGGACCGATTCTGCTTCAACTCACAGTTTGTCAAATTGCGAGAGCGTATGCTGCTTGAATATCGCATTCATAAGCTTGCATTTGGCGCACCTTTTCCAGGGGTAGTAGTGGACACCGTTATATACGTTGTCGAACGAGGCGAGCCATCGAACCATATTTGTCTTGTCGGTGATTTTTATGAGCCGCTCCGAAAGATTGAACAAAAGAGTTTCTATGCCCGTCAAGACCGATCCTTTGATGTTGGTTCAACTAATTCACGAAACGTGGTCTATGATAGAATAGCGAGCTTGTCATCTGTAGTTTCTCTGTCTGATGTGTGCATGACAACTTCCGGGTATGGTGGCAAATCAGAATTGATCACGGAAGAAAAGTGTGATCCTAACCAGATTCCAACTCTTAAGGGTAGGAGTATTTCTCGATACGCAACAACTTCGGTTTACTGGTTCTTGTTTACGCGAGACAACATTACTGGACGAACGACGGACCAAAGCAAACTCGGGGCAATACCGAAGCTGCTTATAAGAAAGACAGGAAATCAGCTTATTGCAACTTATGACGACTCGGGGTTTTATCCTGAGCAGTCCCTTTATTTTTGTTATGACTGCATCAACGACATTACCCCGAAATATTTACTCGGCATTATTAACTCGAAGCTGCTGATGGGGTACTACTCGGAACGTATGCTCACAAACGCCAAGAGTATAGCCCAAGTGAAAAAGAAGGATCTTGATAAACTGCCCATTAGGGCTGTAGACATTTCGAACCCGGCCGACGTGGCCCTGCATGACAAGATGGTGCTGCTGGTGGAGCGCATGCTGGACTTGAACAAGAAGAAAGCGGTGGAAAAGAACCCCAACATCCTCGACCAGCTCGAAACGCAGATCAGCGCCACCGACCGCCAGATCGACCGCCTCACCTACCAGCTCTACGACCTCACCGAAGCCGAAATCGCCATTGTGGAAGGGGGAACGAAATGAAACGGGAAAATATAAACGTTCTTGCATCTGAAGACTGAACGGTCTATTGTACATAGTCATATAGTTATATGAAACATCACGTCACATTTATTGAGACAAGCATCTTCACGAGGCGTATTGCTGAGCTTATCAGCGACGACGCTCTCGCAGAATTTCAGACAGAAATAGCGCAGAATCCAGAAAAGGGGCCTGTCATCGAGGGTACTGGCGGTCTTCGCAAAGTTCGCTGGAATCTAAAGGGCAAAGGTAAGAGCGGCGGGATACGCATTATGTACCTTCTGCTGCAAATACACGATGTGATTCACCTTGTTTTTGTCTTTGCGAAAAGCGAAAGCGATAACCTTGCGGCCGACGAGAAGAAGCAACTGAAGAAAATCGTAGAAGCCATCAAACGGGAGTATGAAAATGAAAAAAGACGTGTTTGCTGAACTTACGGAAAGCCTGAACGAGGTGCTGGCGCATGCACAGGGAAAAATAACGCTAAAAACGAAACGCGTGCCGATACCGGAATTACCCGAAGAGCGTCCGTCAAAAGAGATTGTGCGCATTCGCAAAAAACTGGGCGTAAGCCAAGCTGTTTTCGCTCGCGTATTGGGTGTTGCCCGTGATACGGAAATCAGTTGGGAACAAGGTCGCCGCAAACCGTCCGGTCCTGCCCTGCGTTTGCTGGAAATTGCAGAGCGCCACCCTGAATACCTGGTCGAAGCGTAGAGTCAGTTGCGCCGTAACGGGGGCAGGGACTTGAACAAGAAGAAAGCGGCGGAGAAGAACCCCAACATCCTCGACCAGCTCGAAACCCAGATCACCGCCACCGACCGCCAAATCGACCGCCTCACCTACCAGCTCTACGATCTCACCCCCGAGGAAATCGCCATCGTCGAAGGGGGAAGATGATTTGTAAGGATACATTATGCCAACAGTAATCATTGTAAGCGGATATAGGCTGTACTTTGTCAGCTTTGACGGAACGTAACCGTTCACGGGGTATT
>DIZZ01000154.1:4690-56681 GCA_002428045.1 Verrucomicrobia bacterium UBA6015 | reverse complement strand
CTGTTAACCACTAATGCCCCCGAAGTAAACATTCTTGTGGAGAACCCCCAAGGCAGACGATTATCCCATGTAGCCGATCCGCTTGGTGCGGGCGATCTCATTAGGCAGTTCATCGATGTAGCGGGAGGCCTTGCAGTACATCACCCCGCCATCGCGCATGCGGCGCACCTCCGGCACGCAGAGGACCAGCTCATCCTTGGCCCGTGTGGACGCCACATAGAACAACCGCCGCTCCTCGGCATCGCCATCCGCCGAATCCTCGATCGAGCGCGAGGATGGGAACATCCCGTCGGTCATCCACAGGATGATCACCACCGGCCACTCCAGCCCCTTGGCCTGGTGTACCGTGCTGAGCCTCACGGAATCGGCCTGCCCTCCGCCTGCGGCATCTGTCTCGGCATCCAGGTTGGACAGCAGGGCGATATCGCTCAGGCATTGGTCCACGCTCTCGAAACGGCCGAAATGCAGCGAGAGCTCGCGGATATCATCCACCCGCGATTCGGGGTTGTCGAAGGTTTCTGCCGCATAGGTCTCATAAAACGCCTTCAGGAACAACTGCACGGCCTCGCCGCCGTTGGCCACCATGGCCGAGCGGTAATAGGTCTCGATGATCGGCTCGATCGCCGCCCAACGGGCCCGCGCTGCCGGGCGCAGCGCCGCACCCAGTGCCTTGAGCGCGACCGGATCGGAGGCATCGAAGCGCCCCCCCATCTTTTTCCACAGCTTCTGCACCGAGATCTCGCCCACCCCGGGTAGCAGGCAGAGAAGCCGCTCGAAGGCCAGGGCATCATGCGGATCGGAAAGCACCCGCAGCAACGCGAGTACATCCTTGACATGCGCCTGCTCGAAAAACCGCATCCCTGAGGTGATGTGATGCGGAATTCGCGACCGGGTCAGTGCCATCTGCAGTTCCATGGCATGATAATGCGCCCGGTAGAGGATCACGATATCCGAGGCCTTGTACCCCTCGCGCTTGAAATGGGTGAGGAGATCCGCCACATAGCGGGCCTGGTGATCCCCGTCGCGCAGCCGGGCAATCGTCGGGCAGCGGTAGGGTGCCCGCGTCGCCCGCAGAGTCTTGCGGAACTCGACCGGGTGATCCGAGCAGCCCACGGTGATATTCGCCAGGTTAAGCACCTCGGGGACGCTTCGGTAATTCGTTTCCAGCTTGAAGATCTTGGCATCGGGGTAACGCCGACGAAACTCGAGGATATTGCGGGTATCCGCCCCGCGCCAGGCATAGATGCTCTGGAAATCGTCGCCCACCACGAACAGGTTGCGGTGTGTGCTGGCCAGCGCATCCACCAACTGGGACTGGATCGTGTTGGTATCCTGGTACTCATCCACGAGCACATGCTCGAACTGCGTGGCATAGCGCTGGCGGATTTCCGGATGCTCATGGAGCAGCACCAGGCAGTTCAGCAGCAGATCGTCGAAATCCATCGCCCCCAGCTCGTGCTTGCGCGCCTCGTAGGCTTTGAGCACCGCCACGACGGGGGCCGGATCCACATCGACATTGGCGAAATGATCCTCGACGGCATGTTCCAGCGGCTTTTCCCGGTTACGCGCCTGCGACAGCACATGCAGCAGCACCTCGCGCTTCGGGAACTCCTTGCTTTGCAGACCAAGCGCCTTGACCGCATCCGACATCAGCTTGCGCGAATCGTCCTGATCGAGGATGGTGAATCCGGGGCGGAACCCGATCAGCGAGGCATGGCGCCGCAGCAGGCGGTTGGCAATGTGGTGGAAGGTCCCGCTCCAGGGAATGCCCGTTGCGCTATCGACCAGTTTATCGGCACGTTCGAGCATCTCCTTGGCCGCCCGGTTGGTAAAGGTCAGCAGCAGGATGCGGTCCGCCGCCACGCCCTGGGAGACCAGGTAGGCCACGCGATAGACCAGCGTGCGCGTCTTGCCTGTCCCTGCTGCTGCCAGGATCAGCATCGGCCCGTTCCCCGCCGTCGCCGCCGCCAACTGTTCCTCGTTCAGCTCCCCCTCGAAATTGATCCGTTCCGCCATATCACCCTCTCCCCGGCTGCTGCCCGGTGTTATCCCGCCATCCGTTTCGTTTCACCCGCCAGCAACGTGTCCACGGATGCCAATGCCACACCGGCATGCATCCCCTTAAACGCCCCCTCGACCGCCTTGCGCACATCCGCATCCAGATGCCCAAGCCCCAGTTCCCTGACGCCCGCCCCGGTATCGAGCACCCCGTTTAGAATATCCCCGATGGTGAGTACGGAAGGCGCCTTGAGCAGCACATAGACACCGGGGCGTTCGGCCACACCGGCCAGGATGCCGGTACGGACCAGTTCGTCCACGACGGCATGCAGCAGGCGTACCGGGATGCGATGCTGGTGTCCATACGCCTCCAGATTGAACAACGGCACCTCCGACAGCATGCTCCTCGCCGCCTCCTTGGTCACCGAAAGGGCCAGCAGCAGCCGAGCCCGCACATTGGCATCGCCGGCATTCTGCTCCATCCGGAACGTCTCGCAGTTCTGTACGGAAAAGGCCACCTCGGCACCGAACAGCACTATCTGCCAGCTCACATGCACCCAAGCCAGGACGATCGGGGCCACCGCGAAACTGCCATAGATCTTGCCGTAGCGGGCCGCGCCGACCTGGATCATGGCGCAAATCGACAGCCAGACCAGGAAAAGGATGGCCGAGACGAAGCCGCCTGTGAGGCCTGCATTCAATTTCATGGTCGTATTGGGCATGAACATGATCATGAAGGCAAAGACCAGCGTGGTCATCAGCAGCACCACCCCGTTCTTGAACAGGCCCGAGGCGACAAAGCGTTCGAACAGCACCGCCGTGTCCGCTGGCATATAACGGGTGACCCCCTCCATGATCGGGAGCGAGGCGGCCGCCACGATCAGGATCGGCAGGATCAGCAGGACGCTCAGGTAGTCGGTGAACCGCCGCCACACCGAGCGGCCGATGGTAATCCCCCAGACCCGGTTGAACGATCGCTCCACCCGCCCCAGCACCTCGATCACCATCCAGATCAACAAGATCAACCCGACCGTGCCCAGCCTCGCAAAGTTGATGTTCTCGACCTTTTCAAAGCCCTTCTCGACCAGGGTGTTGATGCGTATCGCCAGTTCCCCCTGTACAAATTCCTCGGGAATATCGACCCCATCGGTTCGGTGTGCATCGGGTGCCGCCATCTGCGGTTCCACTTTAAACGTCTTCGTCCAATCCTGTACCCTGTCCTGAATCCAGCGCTTGGCCGTGTCGGCATCCCCCAGGCCCCGGGCCATTGAGAGGCACAGCGCCAGGATGGGGACGATCGCCATGAGCGTACTGAAGGTCAGCGCCGAGGCATGCATCGCGCACTCGTCATCCTTGAACCCGCGGAACACCAGCAGGACCACCCGCAACAGGCGGACGCCAACCGCCCGCCACACCGGGAGCACGGCCAGGTCGGCATCCCAAACCCCTGTTTTCAGGAATGACCGAACGCGATTGAGCCGCTGATGCAGGGCGACTATCATCATCTTGACTTTTCCGTCAGAAATACTGTCAATCATTGTATATATCTCCCGCGCCGCCCACCTCCCGCACGACCTTGCAAAAGTCACCTTCAAATGCGATCAGATCATCCAACAAAATCCCTGAAATGTCCAATCTCTTAAACAGGAAGCGGAAATCGGGATTGGCGTTCAGGACACGACGGTGGTAGGGTGCTTGCATTGATTTCACCAGAAAGAAAGGACGTTCGGTCGGTTGTTTTCCTTGTTATTTGTCTCACGTTCCGGCATCCACGACGTCCTGGGCCATGGTCTTGAGCCCCTTTAGATCGAGCTTACCGGTCCCTAGGACGGGCAACGCTTCGATCTGGAAGCAGGCGGACGGTTTCCAGAGGTTGGGGATGTCGCTGGCATCTATCGCCGCCCGTACTGCAGAGGCATCGCCCGCCTCGTCCGTGTAAAGCAGCACCAGTCGCTCGCCCTTTTTCTCATCCTCCACGGCGGTCACCGCCAGCACGGGGCCATGGATGTCCAGCGCCTTGAGCAGGGCTTCCTCAACCCCCAGGTGCGGCACCATCTCGCCACCGATCTTGCTGAAGCGCGAGAGCCGGTCGGTAATGGTGACAAAGCCATCCGCGTCCAGGGTGGCTATATCGCCAGTACGGTACCAACCATCGTGCAGGACCTCGTCGGTCAGGTCCGGCCGGTTGAGATACCCCAGCATCACGTTCGGCCCCTTGACCAGCAGCAACCCCGATTCACCCGGCTGCCGCAACGCCCCGCTCTCCGGATCAACGATCTTCATGGCCACGCCGGGCAAAGGCATACCCACGCTCCCCGGTTTCCAGCCTTCCTGCCGGACACCGCCCGCCTCCACATGCGGCAGGCTGAGCGCCGCCACCGGCGAGAGTTCCGTCGCCCCGTAGCCTTCCAGCGGGCGGACCCCAAACTTTTCCTCGAACGACTGCGCTAGCCGCTCCTTGAGCTTTTCCGCACCCACCACGACGAACTTGAGCGTGGCGAAATCCTCCTTCTGCGCCTTGCGCAGGTAGATCAGAAGGAAGGTCGGCGTAGCAAACAGAATGGTCGAGCGATGTTCGCGCGCCAGTTGGGCGATCATTCCGCCATCCAGCGGGTTAGGATGATACACCGCCGAGAATCCGCTCAGCAGCGGGAACCACAAGGCCCCGGTGTAGCCGAGCGAATGGAAGAACGGCAGGGCGGCACAGACGTTATCGGACGGCACGGCCGAGAACACGGACCGCAGCGATTCGATGTTCGATTGGATGTTGTGATGGCTAAGCATCACGCCCTTCGGCTCACCGGTGGAGCCCGACGAGAAGATGATCGTGGCAATCCGATCGGCCGTGAAACCTGGGATTCGTCCCAGCCAGCACAGAGGCATCAGGCGCGCCTTGAAAAATGCCTTCTGCTTGTCGCGCGAACTAATTCCCGCCACGAGATCCTCAATGAAAAGAGCACCCTCCGGCAAGGGCAATTCGGGGAATTTCTCGAGGAAAGCCTTTGACGTGATAACGGTCTTCAGTCGGCATTGGCAGATGGCCGAGCGGATGGATTCCTTCGAGGCGGTGAAGTTGAGGTTGACCACGCTCTTACCCATCAGCGTCACGGCCAGATTCGCGATGGCACCGCCGACCGAGGTCGGCAGCAGCAGGCCGATATTGTCCTCCTCTTCACAGCGGGCACGCAAGGTATCTCCAAGTGCAACGGCACCGGTCAGCAGGCGCCCGAAGGTCAGCCGCTTGCCGCTTGAATCCGCCATGGCGAAACGATTCCAGCGCGTGCGGGCACCCTTGGCGAACAGATACCCAAGCGGTTTTCGCGTTCGTTTGCGGTCCTGGTAATAGGCACAGGAAAGCTCCATGACTGCCTGCCGCACCTCGCGGGCGGTCACGGTCGAGGGCAACGCCTCGCCGAAGAGAATGGTTACCGGATAGCGCCGAAGTTCACCCCAGCGCAGGTGCAGACGGCCCTGGAAGTAGCTGGAAAAGACACCCCAGGCCCCCCCGATATACGCCGGATAAACCGGCCAGTCCGAGTCCTTGACGAGCATCTCAAATCCCCGGTGGAAGGCGCGGATATTGCCGGTTCGTGTCATCGTATCCTCGGCAAACACGCAGACCAAGTAACCCTCTGCCAGTGCAGCGCGGGCCTTGTCGAGCGCTTCCTTGATCTGCCTGGGCGGGCCGCCGGCATCGACCGGGATGCAGTTCATCAACCGGAAGAACGGTCGCGCCCAGTGCCAACGCTTGAAAATGGAGGCGGGGACCATGAAACGCAGGCGGCGCTGCTGTGTGGAAATCATCAGCAATGCATCCATATAGGAGACATGATTGCAGACCAGCACGGCAGCACCATCCGTTGGAACCCGTTCTGCCCCGACGACGCGGACCCGGAAGGCGCAGCGCGTCAGCACCAGCAGAACAAAGCGCAGCAGGAAATCGGGCAGGACCAGGAACGAGGCCACCGCCAGACTGAATGTCAGCAATCCCATCAACAGGAAGCCCGACGCAGGCGACCAGCCCAGGCGCACGGTGAGCATCACCAGTGCCGAGGCCATCAGCACGCCAACCCAACTGATAAAACTGGACGCAGCCAGGATTTCGCCGCGTTTGGCCAGCGGGGCGCGTTCCTGGATGAACGAGTCCACCGGCACCACAAAAAGACCCGCGCCGAGACCCGCCGCGAAAACCGCCGGGATGACCAGTGCCAACGCCGGCGGCAGCACCTTGAGCAGCACCGCGGCGAGAGTCAGCACCAGGGACCCCAGGGGGACGATGCCAAACTCGATATTGCGGCCAGACACGCGCCCGGCCAGAAAGGCACCCGCCGCCACACCGATCGCCACCACAAAGAAAAGATAGCCGCTGCCGGTTTCGGACAGCCCGAGGATTTGCATGCCATAGGGGATCATGTTCAGTTGCAGATAGGCGCCGAGCATCGTGAACCAGGCCGAGGCCAGCACCGCCAGCATCAGAAAACGATCCTTGCGGATGCCGCCCAGCGTGCGCCAGACATCCATCAAAAACAACGGATTGATCGATGCCGTCCCGCCAGCGGCCGGGGTTCTCTTGATCTTGAGCGTCGCCACCAGTCCAACGAAGGAAGCGAGAACGCATACGCTATGGGCCAGCGGATAATTGTTGCCGGTAAGATTCAGCAGCAGCGGGACCAGCGCGGTACCAGTAATAATCGCCAGGAAAGTGAACATAACCAGCATACTATTGGCCTGCGAAAGTTGAGACCGGTTCACCAGCTCCGGGACTATCCCGTATTTAGAGGGACTGTACAAGGCACTTTGCAAGCTGATCATGAAAAGTACCGCATATAGCATGAACACGTTCCCTTGCACATAAGCCAGCACCCCGAAAAGCGTCACCACCAGTTCAAACCCCTTGAGAGCCAGCAGCAGTGAGCGCTTGCTGTATCGGTCCGCCAAGGTGCCGGCGGCGGCGGAAAACAGCAGAAACGGTACCACGAACACGGCCGAGGCCAGTGCCGAGATGGTGCCGGAGGCCTGTGCGCCTTGTAGCCGGATCAGGAACAGCATGGCCATCAACTTGAAGACATTATCGATAAGGGCCCCGCAGAACTGGGCCACATTGAGCCGGATGAAGTCCCCCGGCAGCCGCTCCACACTGGTATCTTTCATATCATGCACCGTGGTCCCTTTCCCCATCAACTGACGTTGTTTCGAAACTATGCCACGCAGGGCTGTCCTGTGCAAGCCCGTAGAACCCGCCCTAGTTACCTTTTGGCGCTTGATTCGTGGGGGGCTTTCGGTATAACTCTGTTGTTCAAAGGAGGTTTGAATGCCAGCCATCCACCAGTTTGTCGCCGGTTTCGCCCATAGCGATGCCATCAGTAATGAATCAATTCTGTTCAGGGAGATTTTTCGTCGTCGCGGCTATGCCTCGTCGATCTTCAGCGAGACCCGCAATGTGCTCAAAGCCCTGCGCGACGACGTGCGCGATGCCACAGAGTATGCGGCCAGCGCCCGGCCCGATGACCTGGTGCTGCTACACCTGTCCATCGGCAGCACGGTGAACGACGTCTTCAAGTCACTGCCCTGCCGCAAGGCCATCCTTTATCACAATATCACCCCGCCCCGGTATTTTGACTTTATCAACACCCAGACGGCGGCCCACTTGCGCCACGGGTTGCGGCAGGCCTCCGAGCTGGCGGGTGTCGCCACGGTCAACATGGCCGACAGCCGTTTCAATGCCACGGAACTGGAGGCGATGGGGTATCGCCAAGTCGCCGTGCTACCGATCCTGCTGAACAGCTCCCAGATCACCCGCGATATCGACAGTCATACGGCCGCCTCGCTGCAGGATGGGCTGCGCAACATCCTCTTTGTCGGCCGCTGCACCCCGAACAAGAAGATCGAGGACCTGATCCGCGTCTTCGCCTTCTACCAGAAAACCGTCCAGCCCCGCTCGCGCCTGATCCATGCCGGATCAACGGCGGGCGCGGAGCGGTATTACGCGCTGCTGCAGACGATGGTCAAGGACCTGGGACTGAAGAATGTGGTCTTCGCTGGCTCGGTGCCCCAGGCCGTGTTGAACGCCTATTTCCGCCACGCCCACGCCTTCCTGTGCATGAGCGAGCATGAGGGGTTCTGCATTCCCCTGATGGAAAGCATGTTCCACGACGTTCCCATCGTTGCGCATGCGTCGTCGGCTATTCCTGAGACGCTGGATGGCAGCGGTATCCTACTGACCGAGCGGCGGTTCGACATCGCGGCGGAGGCGCTGGACCGGGTGGTCGAGAACGCGACGCTGCGCACGGCGGTGATCGCCGGGCAGAAACAGCGTCTTTCGCGCTACTGCAACCGGAACCTGGAGGAGGAACTGATCGGGCTCCTGCGCCCGGTTCTGCCATCGCCATGACCGCGTTTGAATCCCATTCCATTGCGGATACCGCCTTGATCGCCGCCCGGCTTGTCCCCCGGCTGCACCCCGGTTCGGTGCTGGCCCTTTATGGCGACCTGGGCAGCGGCAAGACCTGTTTTGTGCGGGGTTTGGCCGCCGCCCTGAAGATCACGGTGCCCGTTACCAGCCCGACCTACACACTGATTCACGAGTATGCCTCGACCCCGCCGCTCTACCATATGGACCTGTACCGTCTCAGCCATCCGGACGCCCTCGACGAACTCGGGCTGGAGGAGTATTTCGAGCGGGATGGGATTACCGTGATCGAATGGGCCGAACGGGCCGAGCATCTGCTTCCCGCCCGTACCCTACGTCTGACTTTTGAAGTTGTAAAATACCCAGAAAAACGCATCATTACGTTAAAGGAGCCTGTATGAAACCAGAACTGATTGTCGCTTTGGATGTCCCCAGCGCCGCCGCTATTCCCGATATTGTCAACCGCCTTCCGGAGGCTGTCCGCTTCTACAAGGTCGGCCTCGAGTTGTTCGTGGCCTCCGGACCGGACGCGCTCACGTTCCTGCAGCAGCGCGGCAAGCGCATTTTCCTGGATCTGAAGCTGCACGACATCCCACGCACGGTCGCTCGGGCCGTGGGTTCCGCCTCGGGCTACGGCGTTGCTCTGCTGACCGTGCATGCGGGCGGGGGCCGCGCCATGCTGACCGCCGCCGCCGAGGCCTGCCCTGCGGGGCTCGACATCGTGGCCGTGACCACACTCACCAGCCTGGACCAGGGTGATCTGACCGAACTGGGGGTTTCCCGCGACCTGCGTACGCACACCACCGAGCTGGGGGCACTGGCGATTGACTGCGGGATCAGCGGGCTGGTCTGCTCGCCGCTCGAGATCAGCGCCTTCCGGCAGCGGATCGGGGCCGATCCGCTGATCGTCACCCCCGGCATCCGCCCCGCCGACGGCGAACTGGGCGATCAGAAACGCGTGGCCACACCCACCATGGCCGTTGCCGATGGGGCCTCATACCTGGTTGTCGGACGCCCCATCCTCGAAGCCGCTGATCCCGGATTGGCGGCCGAGCGGATTTTGCAGGAAATCGAGACTGCCGCCCGCGGGCACAAAGGGGCGTAATGACCGTTGACGACATCCCCTTCGTCCATCGCGTATTGAAAGCGGAATACGAGAAGCAGTCCGCGCCGATCATCGAATTCATCCAGGCGCAGACCGGCTCCTCCTTCAACGTGCTCGTCGCCACCCTGCTGAGTGCCCGCACTCGCGATGAGACCACGACCAAAGTCGTCCGCAAACTCTTTGCCGTTGTACGGTCACCCGCCGATCTGCGCCAGCAATCGGTCGAGGCCCTAGAGCAGCTCATCTTCCCGGTCGGGTTCTACCGCACCAAGGCGAGGCATCTCAAGGCGCTTGGCGAGGTCCTGCAGCAGCAGTTCAACGACACCGTGCCGGACACGATCGAGGCGCTCTGTACGCTGCCAGGGGTAGGACGCAAGACGGCCAATCTCGTGATGAGCGTCGCCTTCGACAAGCACGCCATCTGCGTGGATATCCATGTGCATCGGATTTCCAACCGGCTGGGCCTGCTGCAGACCACCACCCCCCTGGAAACAGAAATGACCCTGCGGCAGATCCTGCCCAAGCGCTACTGGAAACCGTGGAACCGCCAGCTCGTCTCCTTTGGCCAGACGCTCTGTACGCCCCGTCATCCACAATGCGATCGTTGCCCGATTTACCGCGTCTGTAGCCGCGTCGGCGTGATCAGCAAGCACGCAAAACCATGAGCCAGCACCCTATCGCCAAGACCGAGGCCGTCACCCTGCGCATCAGCCCGTTCTCGAACACCTCGCAGGTCGTGACCTGGCTGACGCCTGACTATGGCAAGATCGCCACGGTCATCAAGGGGGCCTTGCGCCCCAAGCGCGATTATGCCGGGCAGTATGATATCGGTTACCGCTGCGAGTTGCTTTTTTATGAATATGCGCACAACGGACTGCACATCTTCAAGGAATGCACCGCCCTTGACAATCGGCGCGCATGCCACGGCGACTGGCGGCGCACGGCCGTGATCAGCTACCTCTGCCGGCTGGCCGCCGATGCCACCCCCGACGGGGCGCATATCCCCGAGCTTTACCACCTGACCGACGATGCGCTCAGAACCCTGGCCCAGACGCCGCCACCGCATGACCTCCTGATGCTGTGGTACGAACTGCACCTGTTGGAACTGCTGGGGATTTCTCCGCACCTGCGACACTGTACCCTGTGCAAGGATCACCTGCCGCCCGAGGCCGGGGCGCTGTTCTCGGCGGAGCTGGGCGGCGTGGTGTGCGACGCCTGCGCCCCGCACCGCCAGGAATCCGCCGCACGGCGACTGACGCCGGATCTGCTGGCGCTGCTGCGGCGCTGGCAGCGCGCAGCAGCGTTTGCACCGCTACGAGGGGTACCGCTGGATGCCAGCCAGCGCGACGCCCTTTGCCAGACGCTGCGCCATTTCCTCAGCCGCCACCTTGACACCGCCCCCGAATGCCGCGCCATTGCCTTCCAAATGGCGGTGATGCAGGTGAGGAAAGCCGCTACTGAACGGCCGTCTGCAGGCGGTTGAAAAGCTCGTGGTCGTTGGTCAGAAGCTGTTCCCGATGCGGCTTGAGCATCTCGACCATCTTGCGGACCGAATCCAGCTTGCCCAGCGCAAGCTGGGCTTCGCCCATGTGCAGATGCATCGTCGCATTCCCACCCGCCATGGCAATGGCTCGCCCGAACGCCTGCTCGGCCTCCTCCGCCCGTCCGGTCTTGAGCAGGATCACCCCCTTGGTGTCCCAGGCGGCTGGATTGCGCTCGTTCGCCGCCAGCGCCTCATTGATGAGACCCTCCGCCTCGGCATGTGCCCCCTGCTCCATCCGCAGCCAAGCCAGATCGTTCAGCGCCATCGGCAACCTTGCCCGCCTCAGACTCTGGCGTAGCGAATCCTCCGCCAGGGTATAATCCCCATCCGCGATCTGCAGGCTGCCGCGCACATACAAGGCCAGCGCATGCCCCGGATCCTCCTGCAGCAACTGCTTCACATAACGACGAATCGAATCCGCCCGGCCCAGGACCAGGTCCAATCGCAGCAAGGTCTCAATCAGCCGGCGGTTCCCTGGCTGATGCACCAGTGCCGTCTCGAAGAAACCAACCGCCGCTGGCAGATCTTTCTTCTCGAACGCACGGCGGCCATTAATGATCGCGCTGTTGAATCCACGAGCGCCTTCCAGCCCCTCCAACCGCCGCAAGGCCTGATCGATCAACGACGGATTCCCCGAGGCAAACCCGACCTCCGCCAGCAGCACCCAGCCACGGATCAGCTTGCGATCCTCCTGAAGCAATGCCTCCAGCCGCTGCCGGGCCGCATCAAACTGCTTGCTTGCCGTTTCAATCAGGACCTGCTGCAGCACCGCCTGCACCGGATCAAGGCCGTTCTCGTCCGATTTTTGCCGATACGCCTCGGCAGCCTCAAGATCCCGCTTCAACAGGGCAATGCGCATCATTCCCTGCAACGCAGGCAGGTTGGCGGGTTCCCGGCTCAGGATCGTCTTGTAGATCGCCTCACCCTCCAATGGACGGTTATCCTGCATGTAGAGATCCGCCATGACCCCCTGCAACGTCTCCCGCTGGGCCTCGGGCAGTAAATCAGCGGCCTTCTCCATCTGGGCGATCGCCATTTCCGGACGCCCCGAATAGGCCCAGTTCCAACCCATCTGGGCAAACGCCTCGGGGGCACGAACCGTGCCGTAATACCGGGATAGCGACCAGATATGGTATTTCTGCTCCAAGCCCTTCTCCAGTTCAGCGAGTGCCGTCTTGATCGCCCCGTCCGGATCCTGCGCACGCCCGGCCTGCACCATGGTGGCGGTGTTCAGTAGCGCACTGACATTATCCGGATCCAAGCGGCGCGAGGCCGCATAGGCCCGCGTTGCCTCCTCCGGAAGCTCCAGATCCTCCAGCATAACGCCCAGATTGTTGGCCACCATCGAGGCATGGACCGCAACCCAGGACATTCGACGCACGCCATCCGCTGAGGCGGCGGTCGGCGACGCCTCGTTGTCCTTCAGCCAGGGTTCAAATTCACGCCAGAAGGCTTCATGCCGCTGCAGCAGGGCGCGACCATCCTCCGCCTTGATATCCTCGCTGCCGAGGAACACGAGTTGATTCGGCACGGCGTGGAACCCTTGCCGGAGCCACACATCGGGCGTTCCCAGGATCGCCACCTGACTGGCGATACCCTGCCCGGGCGTCAACCATTCCCGCATCAGGGCAGCCAGGCTCAACGTGGCGAGGTTCTTCAGCCGGACATCCTCGAACAGCGTAGCCACATAATTCTGGTACAGCAGACGATCTCCACCGTGTATGTTCAGCACCCGCAGCGGAATCTGGTGACGGCTCGCCGCCAGCAACAGATGATTATCCAGACGTCCATCCGTCAGCAGCCACGTCCGCCCGGCCAGGCTCTCGACCACTTTGTCCGCCAGTGCATTGGCAGGGCGGGCGGCGGCCGTGTCGGCCCCCTCGCGGTTCCGCCAGGGGACATAAAGCACCACCCCCAGCAACCCGAGCAGCACCAGTCGCGATGCCGCCCGCCGGACCAGATCCATATCGAAGGCCCAGGCACCATCCTGGCGCTCGCCGGGCAGCAGGAACCAGAAAGCCGCCAGGTATCCGAACACCATGGCCGCCAGCACATAGGGGGTTACCAGCAGGCGGCTCCATCCCAGCATGGCCCAGGGCGATAGCGGCACATTCAGCGCGACCGCCACCACCAACGCCGTCATAGTCACATGCAGGATATTGATGCTCCATTCGTGCTCATCATTCAGTGCCCGCCGGGCCACTGCAAACATGGTCAGCCAGGGAACCACCGTCACAAACAGGATGATCAGCCAGCCTTCGCGCGGAAGACTGCGACTGATCAGGAAATACTGGTCTCGCCACATGTAATGCAGGATCTGGAAAAAATTCTTATAGCCGCGGATCTCGTAGCCCGGCGTCTCGTAAAAGGCCCAAGCCGCCCACAGGTAGGCCAGCAGCAAACCACCCACGAAACTCCCCGCCAACCCTACCAACAGCCAGCCGCGAAGCGTCTCGCGCCGCCACATGACATAGAGCAGCCCTCCGCCGAAAACCGGCCCCAGCACGATCAACGTGGCAAATTCCGCTAGGCCAGCCCCATAGAGCAGCGCCAGGGCAATGGCCACGACGACGCGACCATTGGCGGCATAGGCGACAAACAGCCGGGCCAGCAGCAGCAGTAAGAGGGTATCAAAGGCGGCGTTATGCGCCCGGGTTGCCACATTCCAGAACGGCAGGCAGAACGCAAAAAACAAGGCTGCCGCGATGCCGGCAGCCATCGATGCCAGGCGGCGGCGACCAAGGGACACAAGATACTCGTCGGTAAAGAAGAAAATGCCATGGCGCATCAGGCTGTACAACAACCAGACAGCACCGGAGGCGCACAGCGCACTGAACACGTTCAGCGCTTGTACGGCATGATCCGAACCTGCCACGCCAACGAGCCCGCGTGCCGCCAGCATCCACAGCGGAGAAGCAGGCGTCAGCGTGGGGAAAAGGCCCAGCAGGGAAACAACGAGCGCTGACGAAGGCCCTGGAAAAGCGCCATCGCTGAGCGTCAAGAGATACACCCCCAGCGCCACCAAGGCAAGCACCGGGCCGACCATCCGATCCATCCATTTTGAATTCATAAGCGGCAGTCTACATCATCACCCGCTACTGTCAAAAACAAAAGGCGGGGCTGCATTGCAGCCCCGCCTTTCCGAAGGTACAAGATGGTTAGGAGGAGAGATCAATCACAATATCGTCGCTGCTTTCCAACTCCTTCTTGATCTCTGCATCCGGGATCACCTGGAACGTCGGCAGGTAACGATAATAGACTTCTAGCATCAGCGTCGAAAGAAGCGTCTTGAAGACGGCACCCTCGCCCCCGTCATGGAAGTGCGGGCCACCGTCCCAAGAGCCGATGTCATGGGGTTCCCCCTTATGATCGACATAACCGCTGACATCCTTGCTGATCACCTTCTGTAGATTCACGAGCGGCGCTGAGAACTCCTTGTTCCATGCATCCCATGTCGCGCCACCTTCCTGGAAATAAGCCTGCGTGTTATAGTACCAGAAGTAGAGGTTGCCCTTGCCCGCCGTCTCTTTCGCTTTCTCTTTTTCGTCCTTCTCTTCCTGCCAAGTAAAGGGATAACTGGCCAGCGTCGGAAGCGAGGAGCGTACCTCTTTCGATTTCGATTCACCAAGGAACTGGAGACAAAGGATGCCTACCCCGGTAAGACCACCCACACCGGGAGCCGAGTAATTGAACCCACCATATTCACCCTTCTCGGCGTAATGAAACCTCATCCCGTCANNGCCTTTTTCATGGCGTTGGTCAACCCATCCACCTCATATTCAAAACCGGCAATCTTCGCCGCCTTCATCGCCTGGACGCACCATCCGGCATAGGACAAGTCACTCCGCTCACTCCCGCCCGCCTTGAGTCCGTAATCGAAACTACCATTTTTATTCTGCCCCGCCACGACCACCTTGATGGCCTTGATCGCCGCATCGCGAATCGTCGGATTACGCGTCATGCCAGCGGCCTCAGCCAGTGCATAGGCGGCAATCGGCTGGGTGTAGTCATGACCGTCACGCCCCGTGAACCGTCCACTGGCATCCTGTTTCTCCACCAGATAGCGCAGGGCGCGCTCAACTGTCGGGCCGAACTCCTCCGAGGCAGGGGTATCTCCATGGGCCATGTAGGCCAGCACCGCCAGCGATGTCATCGCGATCTTGTTCTTGCCCCAGGTGCCTTCACTGGCCTGGTTCTTGGCCAGCCAGCGCAGGGCGCGGATCACGGCCGGGCTCGTATGCCCACCGCCAAACTTGCTCAAGGCCGCCCCCTGGGCACCCGGGCTACGGCTGCCCATGATCGACTTCATGACGACCGGACTCTTGACGATCGCCACGGAATCAAAGGGCGCGGGCTGCACACTGGCCTGGTCCGCCGGTGGCGACACGACCTCGTTCGGCAACGACGGCATATCGGAGACGGTCTCCATCTCGACTTCCACCATCTCGGTCGGCGCTGGTGGTTCAACCTCTGGAATCTCGATTTCCTCGATTTCCTCCATCGGTTCCGGCTCAATCACTTTCACGTTGACGCTGGTTGTTGTCTCGGGATTGAACTGCGCCAGCACGGAAATGAGCGCAATCGCCACCAACGGCATCAATATGGCCATAGCCGGGGAAAGTAAACGCAACAACTGAAACTTTGCCCATTTGTATTCGCCGCTCTCCTTCGGTTGCTTCAGACCTGCCGAAACCCGCGCCCATTTATCTCGGAAGCTCAGGTCATCAAAAAGCTTCATGATATCATAATCGCGAAACGGATCTACCGCCTCCCCCTCTACCAGGTTCTGATCCTCGTTCATACTCATCTCCTTACGTCAACGCTAAACCCGTTCTTCTAGCACACAGCCTGTGCCCGTCAACGCATAAACGAACACCACCACCGAGTTCTTAGAAAAATCTACAAACTGAACACGGAGATGTTCATCATGCCTTCGCGGGCAAGGATGTTCAGGACGCGAATCAGTGAGGAATGGGGGGAATCCCCCGTGCATTTAATAATGACGCTGGTATTCTTGCTGAACGAGGCCATACGGGTAAGCTGCTTGTCCAGCTTACTCAGGCCCACCTCTCCCATATAGGGACTCCCGTTCAGCACCCAGCCCTGCTTCCCGATTTGCACGGTCAATAGATCATCCACCTGATTCTCGGGGGTGGCCTTGGAATCCGGTGCCGGACGGGAGATATCCAGATGCGAGAGGATGTCCACCTCCTTGAGCGTGACAATAAAGAAAATCAGAAGCTGGAAGACGACATCAATCATCGGCGTCATCTCGAGCTTGGCCGCTTCGCCTTTATTTCTGCTTTTTCGTCTTTTAGCCATGCCTTAGTCCTTTCATTAACGGCCTACAGGCTCCTTAATTGCTGCAAAATCAATACGCCAGAGCCCCTGCGCCGTGCAGATATCCATCACCTTGCGCACATCCTTGTGCTGCGCGTTCTTGTCTGCCCGAATCATTATCGGGAACGTTTTCCCAAGGCGCCTGTATCGCCCGCCAATGATGTTCCCGAGCTGTTGCTCACTAAGAGCCAGATTATTGATGGAGATCCAACCCCGGCGATCCACCTCGACCACAATCGTCGTAGGATCAGGATCCTTATAGAGGGGACCTTCCTTGGCCAGTTCAAGCTTGATATCCTCATTGACATTCTCATCCATCTTGATCGTTACGATGAAGAAAATAATCATCTGAAACACGACGTCAATCATTGGCGTCATATCCAGCTCACACCCCTCGTTGTATTTTTTCTTCCCCATGTTGCCTACCTCCCGACTCGCCTAGTCTTCAACGACTTCGACGTGACGCAGATCCTTGATCATTTCCATGGTCAACGCCTCCATACGCAGCACGGTGCGGTTGGCTTTGTTACGGAAAATATAGTAGGTCGTTACACAAGGAATGGCGATGACCAAGCCACCCGCCGTCGTGTAAAGCGCCTGCGCAATGCTCAAGGCCAGCATACCGACGTCCGGTGCGCCACCGGCCAGCGTTGCAAATGCCATGATCATACCTTGCACCGTACCGAGCAGACCCAGCATCGGGGCCAGATTGGCGCACACCGAAAGCCATGTCAATTTCTGCATTAGTTTTTCGGTTTCCATGTCGGCGGCCGTTGAGATGGCCTCTTCGATCACATCGAACCCTTCCTCCACATGACTGAACCCGGCACTCAAAACGTTGGCCAGCGGACCGGGCTCGTCATCGCAGGCTTTCAACGCCTTGAGGACATCCCCTTCGGCCATGGCCTGAGTTACGGCGTCGATCAACTTCTGCGGCAGGATCTTATCCGGGCGAACCGTGATCGCACAATCCGTCGCAAAATACACCCCTGCACCACCGGACGCAAAAAGCGCAAGCCAGAGAATAAAGGACATGAGACCGGACTGGAAAACCACGAAGATGAACTGGCTTCCCGTACCGGTCGGTGCCGGTGTTTCCATCTTCTCGCCGGTCTCCGTCACGAGCGTACCGGCGGCAGGTTCTGCGCCCTGCCCGTAAAGGGATCCCGCCGACAATGCCAATGCAACCAAACCAAAGAACGAAAACCAAATCAACCCTTTCTTCATGTGCATAATCTCCCTTTTTACTATTTCAGTTTTGACGCAAATTCACTGTTGGCGTATCCGGAAAGCAATTTTTTACGCCACCGTTCGGCTAATTGCACCTCGTTCAGCGCCTCATGCGCCTTGATCGCCTTGTACAAAGCTTCCGGCTGAACCATATTCACATCCTGGAAGAGCAGAATCGCCCGCAGATACCCATCCACCAAGGCTTCCTTGAATTTTTTATCCTTCATTTCAAGATCCCCGCGGCGAATTAAGGCCATGGCGGCCAGTTCGCGGTTTCCGGTTTCCACAGCATCACGCAGACTTGAACGCAGGGCTGACCCCTTGGTTCCATCCTGTAACAGAATATCCCAGTACAACCCGGCAAACGCAGCGGTCTGCATCGACTCAGGATTGACACGGATCAGATCATCGCAGGCCTTGAGCGCTTCCTTGGGGCGTCCCGATCCTAGATAAGCCTTTGCCAGCGCATTGCCCGCCACGACATCGGGACCGAACATGGCATAATCTTTCACAATCGTCGTCAACGTCTGAATAGGAGCCTGGAAGTTACCACTGTTGACCGCCTTCACCGCCTGATCCAACCCGGCGGGCGGCTGCGCCAGCACTACGCGGCTGACATCGGCAGCAGGCACCTGGCGTGTCACACTACCCGCCTTGATCTCGTAACTCTTGGACGAGGCAATGTAACGGACGACCCCGGTCATCGGGTTGCCTACCTTCATATGCAAGGTGGCTTGATGGTTGGCGAACCCCGGAGCCACCAACACCAGCAAGGAGACTAGCGACAACAACACCCTGCCACGGTGCCCGATTCGACCTGTTTCCAAACATTTCATTGAACTACCCCCCCCTTACTTTGATTAACTCTGCGGACTGGCTTCACCGCTTGCCGGCGCAGCGGCCGGAGCAACAGCGGCTGGCGTTGACTCCGGCGCAGCGACCGGAGTGGCTGCTGGCAATGCTTCCGGTGCGCCTCCTGCTGGCGCAGGTGACGCTCCCGCGCCCCCGCTGACACGAGCCTTGTTCAACGCCTGGCGTATTGTCAACACATGCTTGCCTTTGGGAAACGCATCCAGGTAACTCTGCGCATCCTGCACCACATCATCCCAACGCTCCATGTCCACCAGCAAGGTTATGCAACCGGCATAGGCATCCTCCAGGTGAGGGGCGACTGCCGCATCCTTCGGATTCCTGAACATCATGACGGACTGGTAGGCAGCCACCGCATCATTGCGGTACTCCGCCACCGTGGCAGGCGTGCCGAACTTGCCTTCGGCCTGCATTTTCCGCTCCAATATCTGCGCGACCACGACGTCCATCTCCGTCTGCACGCCAGCATCCTTCACGAGACGGCGTGCCCGCTTGATCGCATCGATGGCCTTGTTGAACAAGTCAAAGCGGCTCTTCGCGTCGGCGGTCTCGCTAGCCACCGCCGCATAAGCCAGACTCGCGCTGCGGCAGATTTCCACCGTCATCCCGGAATTCGGATAGTCCACCAACACCTTATCCAGCACCTCCATGGCCTCGGGAAAACGATTCAACCGAACGAGCGCCTGCCCCTTGCCAACACGGGCCGGTTCAAGCAGATTACGCTCCTTGACCGTCTGGATGATGCGGTCAAACGCCTCGACCGCAATCTCAAATTCGCCTGCCGCCAGCAGTTCGCGGCCGGCGGATAACACTTGACTCGGGTTAAACTCGCCCCCCTGCGCCGAGAACATCTGCTTGAAGGAGGCCACCGCCTCGGTCCGCATATCCATTCCCAGCAGGGCAATGCTCAGCATGTACTGCGCATTCGCCGCCTCTTTCGAGTCCTTATATTCCTTCTGCAGCCGCTGCAACGCCTGACGCGCCTCGTCCGGCTTGCCAAGAACGGTGTACAACGCCCCCATCTGGCTCAGCGCCGTGGGCGCATAGGGCGAATCCGGGAACAGCTTGACCAACTCCTGCAACACGTTGACCGCCGGGACCTTGTAATGATTCTTCAGGATCATGTCGGGAGGCACTGGCTTGCCTGCATTTTTTTTATCATACATGGCCTGGATAGGTGCCGGAACCACCTTGCGGGAAGCATCGGTCATCGCCCGGAACAACATCGCCGCCTGGAGGACCTGGACATTGGCCTTGGTCTCCTCTGGGTTTTTCTGATAAGCCTGCCGCTTGGTCTCGTCTTTCAGTAAATCTTCCAATTCGGTGAACTTTTTAACAACCACATCGGTAAATTTCGGTCCCATCCCCCGCAAGGCGACGGCAAACCGATACATGGCGTTAATCTGCAAGTGGACCTTCTCGCCCCGCTCTTCCAGCTTCTTGATCAGGACATTCAGCGCCTTGACCTGCTCCTCCGCATTCCCCTGCTCCTCGTGGATCATGGCGATCCGGTTCAACGAATCAATGTAGGCCGGTTTTCCTTCGTGATCCTTAACGATCCGCTGGAAATACCCCATCGCCAGATCGAATTCCTTATTACGGAACGCCTCATCGGCAAAACGGTAAAGCTCCAGTACCGTGCGGGGGTGGTTCTTGAAATATTCAAAGAACACGCCATAGGTCTCGCGCATTTTCTCGGGCTTGTTCTGTTCCCCGTATTTGAAAGCAATCCGCACCACCTGATCCCCCGCCAGCGCCATCAGATCCTTGTGCTTGTTGAAACGTTCAGCCGTGTGCCTGACCACGGTATCCGCCAACACTTCCTCACCGTTCTCGATGTAGCAGGCGGCCAGTTCACCAAGCCCCTGGACGGCGGTTTCACGATCCGGGAAGACGGAAAGCAATTGCTCGTACAACGTTGCCGCATCGGTAAAGCGCTGCTGGTTGAAAAGCGCCCGTGCCTCGCGGAACTGCGCCGTTTCCACGGCAGCCCATTGTTCCGGGGTAATCGGGACATTGATGGTTTTGTCCCAGACCTGCTTGAGCTGTTCCTCGATCTGCCGGAAACGGGTGCCGGCGTCGGGGGCCCATGCCGTATTGGGATAACGCGCAAAAACATTCACAAAATGATTCAGCGCCCCCCGCTTACCGGCCAACAGTTCAAGGGCCTTCTGCTTGTCGCCGCCTTCCTTCAGGATTTTGTCCGCCTCTTCCTGCATGATCTTGGCCACCATATAGCGGCACTGCGCCATCGGGCTGAGTTTGGTCAAATCCTCAAGATCCGTCGACTGGGCCTTCAGCGCCTCATCGATCCCCTTCAACTCGGTCATGTAATCATCCACCAGCGACAGGGCCTTCTCGATGTTGCCGTTGAGCTTGTGCATATAAGCCATCGCCACCACAGCCCGACCGAACCACACATCCTGTATCCAGAGCAGGTCATCCACCAGCGTCTTGGTTTCGGCCAGCAAGGCAGTGCGGTCGGCCGCGACGGTGGTCGCTTCCGCAGCCACGATCAGAACGTCGCATAACTCGCTCTGCAACATGCGTTTAATGTGCTGTTCAGGCTTGGCTTTAAGGGCCATCCGATACGCCTCGGCAGCGGCCTTGCGATTGTTCATCAGCAGCATCATCTGTGCATATTTATAGGCGGATCCCATATAGAAGGACTTGAGCGCATCATCCTGCGGTCCATTGGGAAAACGCTTGAAGAAGGCATCATAGAGCGCCTGCGCCTTGTCGTATTGGCCCCAGGCGTAATACATGTCGGCCAGTGTGAGCTTGAGCGTCCAGGCACCCTCCGTATCCCCGGGATTCGCCGCGACAATGGCCTCCGCCTCGGCCATTTTATTCTGGGCTCCCAGCCCCCTCACCTTGCGGATATTCATGATTTCCGGAGGCAGGTTCAGCTTGGACATAACCATGGCGGAGTAGCCAGGAAGCCCGGCCGCCAAGAGCTTGTCGGCATAATCCAGTTCCCCTTCCTGCGCGGGCGTCAGTTGGCTGGCGCCCCCCAGCGCATCCTGGGCCCGCAGGGGCTCCACAGCCACCCCGATGACGAGGGAGATTAGACAAACTTTGAAAATCCGGCGTTTCAATATAGTTCCGTGTCTCATGGGATGCTTTTTTACTAACATAACCTTCATAAGTCAAAATGTTTTTTTATGGAAATTTACCTTCGGTGATGCTAGGGTTCAAACATGCAGATCAATGATCATTCTTTCTTTACTTTTTTCGATGCGGAGATGACCGGGGCGATGATCAAGGAAGCCGCCCTGCTGACGCTGGATGACGGCGTTGTTCTCTTCAAGGAGGGGGATCCTCCCGACTGCCTGTATCTCGTCCTAGAAGGCTCCATGGCGATCAGCAAGCACGACACCTCCGGACATCATAACCAGATCATCGCGTACATCCATGCGAACGATTTCGTGGGGGAATTCGCCGTGCTCGACGGGCGCCCGCGCAGCGCGACGGTGTCGGCCGCCGGCCCAGTGAAGCTGGCCGCCATCTCCCGTGAGGTCATCCTCAAGTACCTGCATGACGCCAACGCGGGGCTGGCGCTGACCATCAAGATCATCGGGCGTATCCGCGACAGCAACCAGCGGCATGTCGAGGAGCTGTTGCGCCAGGAGCGGATGTCGCTGGTCGGCAAGATGATCAACGGGATTATCCACGACTTCCGCAATCCGTTCACCGTGATCAACATGCTGGCGGATGTGATCAAGCGGATGCATCCCGACTGCGCGAAGTACAGCGGCATGATGAGCGAGCAGATCGACCGGATGATGGGGATGGCGGAAGAGGTCATGGAGTTCTCGCGCGGGGTCACCGCGCTGAAGGCCCAGCCGTTTGCACTGGCGGAGCTGTTTGACCGGTTCGACCGGCTGAACCGCGACTATTTCAACTCGCTCGGGATCGCGCTGCGGATTGCACCGGTCAACTGCACCGTCTGTGCCGATCAGGACAAGCTGCTACGCGTCCTGCAAAACCTGGCCTCGAATGCGGCCCAGGCGATGGAGGGACGCGCCAACAGCCAGTTGCGGATCGAGGCCGAACAGGATGAGGCGGGAAACCTGCATCTGCATGTCGGTGACAATGGTCCCGGCATTCCCGAACAGGTGCGGCATAACCTTTTCGAGGCGTTTTCAACCCACGGCAAGCAGAAGGGGCTGGGGCTCGGCATGGCCATCACCCATTCGATCATCACCGCCCACGGCGGAACCATCCGCTTCGACACTCAGAGCGACCAGGGAACGGTCTTCCACATCGACCTGCCCCCCGAGCCGCCGCCAGCGGCATGATCAAGTGTAAAGCATCTAATTTGGATCGAAAGGAGTTGACGAATGCGTGACATGGGAAACGACCAAGAGCAGGTGATATCACTGGCGGGCGAGTGGCGGCTGGCGCTGGATGCGGCGAATGTAGGCATCCGCGAGGCGTGGTTCTCGCAGCGTCTCGACAAGACCATCGCCCTGCCGGGGACCACGGATGAAGCGGGCGTTGGCGAGTTGACCCATGAAGCCTGTGCCGACCGGCTTTCGCGCGTACGCCGCTGGATCGCGCCCGCCTGGTACCAGAAGGAGGTGACAATTCCCCCGCACTGGGCAGGCAAGAAGATCATCCTCTTCCTTGAACGTACCAAGAATAGCCAGGTCTGGGTGGATGCCACCTGGGCTGGGAGCGATGATTCGCTGTCGACACCGCACGAGTTCGATCTGTCGGTCCGTCTCACCCCGGGTCAGCACACCCTCACGATTCTCGTCGACAACGCCAAGTTGCCGCCGGTTGGACCCTGCCATCAGGTGGATGAGCGCACACAGACCAACTGGAACGGGATTGTTGGCCGGATGGAGCTGCAGATGCACGAGCCGATCTGGATCCGGGATCTGCAAGTCACGCCGGATGTCGCGACGCGTACGCTGAAACTGGTGGCCAAGGTGATGAATGAGACCCCCTGGAGCGGTGGATCCGATATCACCTGGCGCGCCGAAGGGGTCGGACAGGAAAAGGTGTTCACGATCCCGCCGGTCATCACCGGAAAGTTGCTGGATCACGGGTTGACGACCGTGAGTGCAAGCCTGCCGATGCCGTCCGAGGTGACCGGCTGGGACGAATTCAACCCGGCGCTGCTGCGGGTGACCGCCGACGTCCGGGCGATGCCGGTAGCCACCTGGATCACCGACCGACGGAGTGTTATCTGCGGTCTGTGCTCGTTCAAGACAGCCAGGGGGCAATTCGTGATCAACGGGCGACCGACCCTCCTGCGTGGCAAGCTCGACTGTGCCCTCTTTCCGCTGACCGGCTACGCGCCGATGGACAAGGCCGAGTGGACGCGGCTGCTGGCGATCTCGAAATCCTATGGCATCAACCATTACCGGTTCCATTCCTGGTGTCCGCCCGAGGCGGCCTTTGCCGCTGCCGACGAGCTGGGCATCTACCTCCAGGTCGAACTGCCCAACAAGCGAGAGATCACCGCCCCCGAGAACCGTGGCTACAAGCCGCCAGCGGAAGCCTACGAGACCTTGGCGGAGCTTGAAGGGGACGGCGGACCGCCAGCGATCCGGACCGCCTACCTGATTCGCGAGGGCGAACGTATCCTGCGGCATTACGGCAATCATCCCTCGTTTGTCATGCTGACGCTTGGCAACGAGCTGGGTGGGGATGAGGGAGTCATGAAAAGCATGTGCGACCACTTCCGCAAGCTGGATGGCAGGCATCTCTACGCCATGGGATCGGGACACTTCCACTGGGACATCGGCTTGCGTGCCGGCGACGAGTTCTGGATCACCCGTGCCACGGGCAAGGGGCTACCCATGCGAGGAGCATCCTTTGAGGTAAAATGCCATATTGATCATCAGCCGCCATCGACCACGGTTGACTACAGCGCCTCGCTACAGGGGGTCCCGGTCCCCGTGATCGGGCATGAGATGGCCGAGTTCGAGATGTATCCCGACTACCGCGAGATCAAGAAATACACGGGCGTGTTGCAGGCGAACAATTTCGGGATTTTCCGCGAGCGCCTGCGGGCGGCAGGGATGCTCGATCAAGCCATGGATTTCTTCAAGGCATCGGGCGCGCTCTCGGTGATCTGCCATCGCGAGGATGTCGAGGCGAATCTGCGCACGCCCGGCGTCGGCGGGTTCCATCTGCTCGATCTTCAGGATTTCAGCGGACAAGGGACGGCGCTCGTCGGCATCCTCGATGTATTCATGGACTCGAAGGGGCTGATTACGCCCGAGGCCTGGCGCGAATTCTGTGGCGAGACCGTGCCACTGCTCTGGATGCGCAAATATATATGGACCAACGACGAGGATTTCCGAGGGCGCGTGCGCGTAGCACATTACGGACCGCTTGACTTGCAGGGCCAGACGGTGACCTGGACGCTGTGTGCCGGACGCAAAACCGTGGCGCAGGGCGAGACCTGCGCGGTCGATATCCCCACCGGGACGTTGACCGAGATCGATCTAATCCATGCACCGCTCCGGTCGATCAGCAAGGCCACCAAGCTGGTGCTCACGCTTTCGCTCAAGGGAACCGCCTACCGCAACCGCTACGACCTATGGGTATATCCGGCGAAAACGGGGGTTACGCCGCCGAAGGGCATAACCGTGGCGCACGCGTTTTCACGCCAGGTCGAGAAGGACCTGGAACAGGGCGGGACGGTCGTGCTGATCCCGGCACCGGGTACGGTCAAGCAGACGGTGACGATGGCCTTCCAGACCGGGTTCTGGTCGCCGATGTTCCGGATGGGCGGGCGCAAGGGTCCCGACGGGCGTGAGGTGCCTGGCACCCAGGGGATCCTGTGCGATCCGAAACACCCGCTGTTTGAGGATTTCCCGACCGAGTTCCACAGCAACTGGCAATGGTGGCAACTGGTCAAGCATAGCGATCCGGTCATCCTCGACGATACCGATTCGTCCTACCGTCCGATCCTGCAGGTGATCGATGGGATCGACCGCAATCACAAGCTCGGCCTAATTTTCGAGGCCAGGGTGGGGAAGGGGCGGCTGCTGGTCTGCGCGATCGACCTGCCCGGCCTGCAGGCCCATCCCGAGGCTCGGCAGCTTCTTGCCTGCCTCTACCGCTATGCTGGCAGCACGGACTTCAACCCCCTGCATGTGTTGAGTGCCGAGACGATCAAGGCGATGATGTAACCCCGAGGGGAAGATGAAATACGGGACGATTGAACTGCATAATGTCTGCGGCATCCTGGATGGCGACGGCAAGCCGGGTGTTGGGATGTCGCGCCTGCCATTGGCGATCCTGCCGGAGATCAACAAGGGTGCCGCCGGTATGGCCAGGATGGGGACCGGTTGCGAGATCCGCGGGATACTGCCGCCGGGGGGTGAGGCAAAGGTGGTTCTGCAGGTGATCGACAGCAACACCACGCCCCCGGTGATCACGGTCTATCACGGTGACTTCTGCAGTCAGTCGGTGATGGCAGGAAAGGAGCCGGTTGAGATCGTCATCAAACCACCCGACCGGCTTGCCATGATGCAGAAAACCCGCCGAGCGGCCTTGTTTGATCCCCGGCTGGTGCGGGTACGGCTGCCACCAATCCATACTGCCCGCATCCTTTCCATCACCGGGGATCTGGCCTATCCGGACGCTGGCTCGACACCCTCGAAGACGCTGCTTTGCTACGGCTCGTCGATCACTCACGGAGCCTGCGCGATCGCCCCGGAGGGAACGTACGCGGCACACTGTGCCAGGCGTCTGGGCTGCGACCTGGTCAACCTCGGTTTCGGCGGGGCCGCGCAGATGGATCGGGCGATCGCCGAGCACATCGCTGCCCGCCAGGACTGGGATCTGGCGACCTTCGAGATGGGCATCAACGTCAGGACGTGGACGATCGAGCAGTTCCGTGCAGCCGTCGAGACCTTTGTCGGCACTGTTGTCGCCGCGCACCCGCAGAAGCCGATCTTCTGTATCGATCTCTTTACCTACTTCAACGATGTCGCCGACACCCCGGTCGGTGCTGTCGGTTTCCGGGATGCCGTCAGGGACATCGTCGCCGCCACCGGTTCGAGCCATGTTCATCATGTGGACGGACGGACCTTGCTGACCGATCCAACCGGGCTTCGTACCGATATGGTCCACCCCAGCGACACGGGGATGCAGGAGATCGGCACGAACCTGGCGGCCTTTATCACCCGCACATTGAATTGAACGCATGTTTTCCGGCGCACCGCTAGGCGATCCTCCTCAGGCACCGGTTTAGGCTGGGTGCGTACTGGGGTATGCACGGCACGCAAAAGGCGATACCTTTTGTGCACACATTCCTTTCATGGGGTCTTTCAGCAGGCGTGCTTTATAAGTTTCAAATCATTGATTAACAATTAGTTGAAGAACATCGACAGGGTTGTATTCGCGGTTGGCACGGTTCTGGCTATCTAAACGGCATGTGGATTTTGTACACGTTGCACAAAGGAGTTGCGGCCATGACAGATTCGGATGCCTACAGTCGTTATATCAAGGACATATCGCCGTACGAACGCATTTCGCCGGAGCGCGAGGTGGCGTTGTCAATGATTATCCAGACCTGTACGAACGAGGAGCAGAGGGAAGCGGCGATCAACGAGCTGATCCATTCGAATCTGCGGCTTGTGGTGCACTGCCAGAAGGAGTTCGAGCGTTATCGGGCCTCCTCGCGGATCAGTGTGATGGATCTGATTGCCGAGGGTAATATCGGCCTGATGAAGGCAGCCAAGAATTTCAACTCGAAGTTCGATGAGGCGGATGGCAATGAGGCCGCCGCTGTGCGCTTCAGCACCTATGCCTGCAAATGTATCAAAAGCCACATGATCCGGGCCATCAAGAACGCGCGTTTCATCCACATCCCGGAACATCATTTCGGCTACTGGAGCGAGATGGAAAATCTGCAGCGTGAACATGGTGATATGCTTTCGGATAGCGAGCTGCAGGAGCGGATGAACCTTAGCGAGGATGCACTGGCTTTTATCAAGTTAAGCACCCACAGCAGCGTATGTATGCTCGAGGATTTGGCCGGGGCAGGCAGCGAGGAAACGGATGGCAGTTGGAATGACTTTATTGCCAGCGAGAATAGTGTCAACCCATTTGAGGAAGCCTGTTCCAGCGATATGCGCTCATTCCTCATCCGCGAGCTGAATAGCCTGGCACCGCGTACCCGCGAGATTATCTCAATGCTCTATTTCAGTGAATCCGCACCTACCTTACGCGACATATCATCCATGTATGGCATTTCGAGTGAGCGTTGCCGGCAAATCTGCGTGCAGGGGCTTAACCGCCTTCGGGAACAGATGTTTTCACGGCGGATGGCCATCGAGCCTGCACTCTGCGCCCAGTCCTGTGCTGCCTGAAGGCGTTTATTTCCCATGTTCCAGGCGGCGGGCCAACCGTTCGGGCAGCCCAGCCTCCAGAATCTTGCGCTGAGTGGTGGCGATGTCGTATTCAACCCGCCGCAATTCTATCCGCCGCGCCGTTGGATCATAAATCACATACGACGCCCGCGGATCCCCGTCGCGGGGCTGCCCAACGCTGCCGGTGTTCACGAAGCACTTGCGCCCTAGCGTTGTATTGAAGATGGTAAAGCTCGTCCGAACCACCCGCCCCTGCCGCTCGAAAACGACAGGGACATGCGTATGCCCGTGGAAACACACCGACGAGGTTTGGTAATTGAAGTTGGAATCCGCATCCAGTGTATCAATCACATAGCCCCATTTCTCGGGCATATCCAAGGTGCTGTGCACAATCGTGAAGCCATCCACCATGCGCGAGAGCCGCAGGTTCTTTAGGTACTGCAACTGATCTTTCGAGAGCTGCCGACGCGTCCAGTCGATGACATTGGCGGCCAACGGATGAAAGTCCTCAAGGCATTCGTCGTTGGCAACATAGTGATCATGATTACCGCGCACGACGGCTACACATATCTCGCGGATCTTCTCCAGGCATTCCGAGGGGCTGGCATTATAGCCCACAATATCGCCTACGCATACATAGGTGTCCACGTCGTTGGCTTTGGCATCCTCTAATACCGCCGACAACGCCTCCCAATTGGCGTGGATATCACCTAATATGGCGTATTTTTTACTCATACCGTTATTTGATCATAACCTGATCGTTAACGACGCGTCAAGGCCCTTACCATCTAATTTGCCCTGCAAAGGCCAGCGAGCGAGCCTCCACGGATTGAATTTCAGCAAAGCCCTGTGAACTTACGGGATTGAGGCCATTGCTGGCTTCCATCGAGGAATCCGCCTCGTTGTACAGCGAAGCCGGGCATTCGGTCAAGCTATGGAAAAGCACATTACCTTTATACAAGCCGACCTTCACCCGACCGCTGGCATAGTGCGCAAACACATTGATGCCAGCCATGGCGGCGGTGGTCACGGGGTCATAATAGCGCCCGTCATAGATCTGGTTGGCAACCAGCGAGGAGAGCGGCTTGAAGAGGGCCAGCGCCCGGCGGTCCAGCGTGGCCTGGTAAACGCATTCGAGGCAGCGACTCAGCAGTTCCATGCCGGGTGCCTCGTAAACCCCACGACTCTTGGTGCCGATGATCCGATTCTCAAGCGCGTTCTTGAAGCCGATGCCGTTGCGACCGCCGATTTGGTTGGCCATTTGCATGACGTCCAGAGGACTGAGCGTCTCGCCGTTGACCTCCACCGTACGCCCTTTCTCGAAGCGCACCTCGAAGATCTCCTCGATATCGGGAGCATCCGCAGGCCATACGCCCATCGTCGGGGTCACAATCATCGCTGGTGTCTCCAGACTTTCCAGATCCTCGGCTTCATGCGAGAGCCCGGCCAGGTTGGCATCTGTTGAGTAGCGCTTTTTTCCGCCCGGGAACGCCTCGATCCCCGCCTTGCGCAGGAACTCGACCATTTCCAGCCGTCCGGGGAACAGTTTCAGAAGATCCGGATCCCGCCATGGGGCATAAACCTTCATCTCGGGCGCGAGCACATTGGTGTAACGCTCGAAGCGCATCTGATCGTTGCCGCGGCCCGTGGCGCCATGCACCAGGACCGAGCAGCCCTTGGCCTTCATCGCGGCCAGCAGGCCCTTGACGGTCACGGCCCGGGCGATCCCGGTGGAATTCCAGTAGCCGCCATCGTACATGGCCTGGCAGGTGATCACCTCGAAGCACGCCTCGGCCATCTCCTGTTTCAGATCCACAACAAACGTCGGAGCCCCACAGGGGGCCATCTTTTCGACGACGTCATTGATGTCGGCCTCATCCGGCTGTGCTAGGTCTGCCGTGAAGCAGACCACATCAACCCCTGACTCGACCAACGTCTTGGCCACCGTGCGACTGTCCAATCCACCGGATACGCAAATACCAGCCTTCCGGCCCTTCAAATCCGCGAGTTTCATCGATCAACCCTCCTGATGCATGCTCTCCAGGCAATCATCCATGATATCCAGCGCTTCCTCAAGCTCATCGTCCTTGACGGTCAAGGGCGGCAGGAAGCGGACGACATTGTTTGCCGTGGGAATGGCCAGTAGGCCGATCTCGGCAAAGGCCTTGGTCAGGGGCTTGGCTTCCACATCGAGCACCATACCGAGCATCATCCCCATGCCACGGACTTCCTTGACATGTGCAAAACGCTCCGCGAAATCGAGCAGGCCTTCCTTGAGCAGCTCACCCTTTTCGGCCGCCTTCTCAACCAGGCCCTCTTCCTCGATGACGGCAATGGTCGCCAGCGCCGACGCGCAGGCCAGCGGGGTTCCGCCGAACGTGCTGCCATGATTTCCCGGCTGGAATACATCGGCCAGCTTGGTGCCCGAGACGACCGCACCGATCGGGTAACCGCTTCCCAGCCCCTTGGCCAGCGAGATCGCATCCGGCTGGACACCGTAATGCTGGTAGGCAAACCACTTGCCGGTGCGGCCCATGCCGCTCTGTATTTCATCGCACAGCATGAGCAGCCCCTTCTCGTCGCAAAGCGCCCGGATCCCGTCCATGAATTCAGGCTCAGCCGGAATCACACCGCCTTCGCCCTGGATGGTTTCCAGCATGATCGCCACGGTTTTTTCAGTGACCAGCGCCTTGACCGAATCAAGATCATTGTAGGTGGCATGCACAAACCCGGCAGGCATGGGGTCAAAGCCTTTCTTGACTTTATCCTGCCCTGTTGCCGATGCCGTTGCCAGGGTCCTGCCATGGAACGAGTTCTTCATGCAGATGACTTCGAATTTGCCCTTCGCATGGCCCCAGAGTCGAGCCAACTTGATCATTCCTTCATTGGCCTCGGCGCCGGAATTACAGAAAAAGCATTTTCCGCCCAGCGACAGCTCAGAAAGCCGTTTTGCCAGCAATCCCTGGTTCTCGTTGAAATAGAGATTGGAAACATGCACCAGGTTTGCTGCCTGCTCCTGCACGGCCGCCACGATTTTCGGATGCGAATAGCCCGCCGTGAGCACGGCAATGCCCGCTGCAAAATCAAGGTACACCTTGCCATCGGCATCCCACACCTTGGTTCCACGACCCTTCACCAGCGCCAATTCCTGTGCGTAGGTCGGCATGACATACTGATTATACAAGCTCTTAATATCGTCCGTTTTGCTCATTATCCCCGGTCCTCTCGCTTTGTCTGCGTACACCCGTGCACACAGCCGTTATCATTACACGTTGCCCTTGCCCGCCTTACACGCCAGCCGCGACAATTTCCGTTCCAACACCTTTTTCCGTAAACATTTCCATCAACAGCGAATGCAACATCCGTCCGTCAATCATGTGGACCTTGCGCACCCCCGCCTCCAGCGCCTCGACGCAACTCTGGATCTTGGGCAGCATGCCCCCCGAGATGATACCCTGTTTGATCAACCCGTCAACCTCACCGAGTTGCAGCGTCGAAATCAGTGATTCGGGATCCTTCGGATCGCGCAGCAAGCCCGGCACATCCGACAAAAAGGCCAGCTTACGGGCCTTCAGCGCCTTGGCAACAGCGGCTGCCGCCACGTCTGCATTGATGTTGTGGACAGCCCCATCCGGACCGATCCCCAGGGGGGTGATGACGGGAATCAACCCCTCCGCCAGCATCGCCTGGATGGGCTCCGTGCGCACGTCATTCGGATCGCCTACAAAACCCCAGTCAAGGGTTTCCCCGGTCGCAGGATCGACGTCGGTCATGCGACGTACGGTAAAGATATCCTCGCCGTGAAGGCTGCGGGCCGGTGCCCCCTTTTCCTCTAGGGATCGGACAATGCGCGGATTGATATCGGTCCGCATCACACGCCGCACCACCTCGATCGATCGTTCACAGGTCACGCGCAAACCGCGCACAAACCGCGACTCAATCCCGGCCTCGACCATTCCCCGCGAGATCTCCTTGCCGCCACCATGCACCACGACAACCTTCATGCCGACGCATTCCATGAACGCAACATCCTCCAGGACGCCGTTGACATGGGCCGGATCTTCCATGGCACTGCCACCGAACTTAACCACGACCACCGCATTGCGGAAGCGCTGAATATAGGGAAGCGCCTCGATCAGTACCGCCGCTTTTTTACTGACATCTTGCATTATTCGTTCATCCACCTGTTGTATATATACGCGTTGAACATCACGTCATGTATTCCGCATTGATGCGCACATACTCATAGCTGCAATCGCACGTGTACATCGTTTCCGTCCCGTCGCCCAGGTTCAGGTTGGCCGTGATGGCAAAGACCTTGCGGGCAAAGACAGCCTCCAGGTCCGAGAACGCCACATCGGGTGCCATCAGACCGTTACGCACCACCATCAATTCGTCAAAGGCAATATCCACACGGTCGGGATCAACCGTGGCCCCGCTGTAGCCGATCGCGCAAATGACCCGGCCCCAGTTCGGATCGCCGCCGAACCAGGACGTCTTGCAGAGCAGGGAGTTGGCAATGGCCTTGGCAGCCAGCGTGGCATCGGCATGGGTCGCTGCGCCGTTGACCGTCACGGTAACGAAACAGGTTGCCCCTTCGCCGTCGCGCACAATCTTCAACGCCAGTTCGCGGGCGACGGATTCCAGTGCCTCGACGAACACAGACCAGTCCGGATGGTTCTCATCCAGCGGCGTACGCCCTTTCATCGCCAACCCATTGGCCATGACCAGCAGCGTGTCGTTGGTGCTTTGATCCCCATCGATAGTGATGCGGTTGAAGGTGGTCTGCACGGCACCGGATACACAGCGTTGCAAGGCGGCGGGAACCACGGCAGCATCGGTCGTGATGAAAGCCAGCATCGTCGCCATGTTGGGTGCGATCATCCCGGCGCCTTTGGCCATGCCGCCGATATGCACATCGACGCCACCCACCTGGATTTTCACGGCATATTGCTTATCCACCGTGTCGGTGGTCATAATGGCCCGGGCGGCTGCATTGCCGCCTGTTGCACAGAGTGCCTCCACAGCGGTTTTCATGCCGTTCTCGATCTTCTCGACAGGTAGCTTCTTGCCGATCGTCCCGGTCGAACAGACCAGCACATGGCCAGCCGCCACCCCGAGCGCCGTCGCCGTTGCTGCCGCGACGGCCTGCGCCCGCACCATGCCATCCGCTCCGGTGCAGGCATTGGCACAACCGCTATTGACAACCACGGCCTGTGCCAGTCCTCCAGAGATCACGCTGCGACAAAGCTTTACAGGAGCAGCTTGCATGGCATTTTTTGTAAAAACACCGGCTGCAGAGGCAGGCACATCGGAGACCAGTAAAGCCAGATCGGGTGCATTCGCCTTGATGCCTGCACAGATCCCAGAGGCGCGAAACCCCATTGCCGCCGTCACTCCACCTTCTATTTCAGTTATGGCTTTTCCCATCAATCCCCCCACGTGTCCAAATGGCCAACGAAAAAACGTAGTAACTATCCACGATTCAACGGCAAAAGTCGAATAGAAAACCGAGCATGGCAACGAAAAATGCAGACGCAGGAAATGGCCGCATGGCCACCCCTAACGCGGCCTGCGCCGCGCACTATCGTGCCCGCCACCGCCCGGTCCTCCGCGGCGTCCGCCGCCACTCCCCGAACCACCGCTCCGCGGCGGCCGGACATACCCTGCCGCCTGCGTATGCGGTAAGGGGCGTAGGAGGATGTCCTCGGGATACTTGCACGACATGGATTCGCCCATGTAGGCCTCGATTTCGGGAATACCGAACGATTCATCCTCGCAGGCAAACGAGACGGCGGTTCCCTGAGCTCCCGCCCGACCGGTACGCCCGATACGATGGACATAATCCTCGGCTTCATACGGCAAGTCGAAGTTAACCACATGATCAATCTCATCCACATGCAATCCGCGCCCGGCCACATCGGTCGCGACTACGGTCTTTACCTTTCCCGAGCGGAAATCCTCCAGCACGCGCATCCGCTTTTTCTGATCCACCGCGCCGGAAAGAATCTCGCAATCAATCCCGTAGCGCTTCAGCTCGAAGGCAATCCGGTCGGTCTGATCCCGCCGATTGGCGAACACCAGCACCCGGCCCATGGTCGGGCGCTTGAGCAGGTTATACAGCACGGTGAACTTCTCCTGTGCCCGCACCATGTACACAAGCTGCTTGACGGTGTCGACGGCGACCTGATCGGGTTCGACTTCGACCACATGCGGATCCGGCATCCATTGCGCAGCCAAGCGCATCACGTCATCCGATAGGGTGGCACTGAACAGCAGGGTACGGCGCTGGTCCTTGGGCGGTAGTTTGCGTATGATCGTGCGCACATCCGGGATAAAGCCCATATCGAGCATCCGGTCGGCTTCATCAATGACCAGCACCTCGACGGAACTGAGATCCAGATTCCCCTTGCGACAGAAATCCAACAAGCGTCCGGGGGTGGCGGCAATCAAGTCCACCGGGGCGGTCAGCAGTTCGCGTTCCTGACGGTCATAGTCCGTGCCCCCGTAGACCGCAACGCACTGCATCCCGCAGTACTTGCCGATGTCTTGGGCATCATTCACGATCTGGATCACCAGTTCGCGGGTCGGTGCCAGGACCAGTGCGCGCGGTTTGCCGCATGAGCGATCCGCAGGAGGTGGGTTCTGTAGAAATTGCTTGAAGGCCAGAAGCAGGAAGGCGGCGGTCTTGCCGGTGCCGGTCTGGGCCTTGCCAGCCACATTATGCCCCTCGGTCACCTCTTGGAGCACGCGAGCCTGAATGGGGGTACAATACTTAAAGCCCAGATCAGCAAGGGCATGTAGAATGGTATCAGGAAGCTCGGCATCCTGGAAACGGAGCTTTCCATCGGCAGGCTCCACGACATAATCCGCCTGCGTCCACGGACCGTTGTTACGCGCTTGCGCCGTAGGCGCGGCGGCAGGAACGAGATCCACGCCGGGTGCGTCGTTACCTGCGATTGGCGCTTCGGTAGCGATCTCCGCTGCCGCTCCGTCCGGACGCCGCGACCGGCCGCGACCGCCACGAGACCGCCTCCGCCGTGGGGTTCCGTCTGGATTCTCTGCACCTTCAGCCGCTGGCTCACCGTCGCTTGGGCGGGGCTCCCTTTCGACAGTCCTTGGTGAGCGCACTACAGCAGCGTCCCGCCCCGGATCCTTGGCGCGTTCAGAACGCGGCGGGCGATCCGTGCGGGAGGACTGTGCAGACCGAGGGGTGCGCACTGGACGCGCACTGGATTTGACGGGCGGCACGGGATCCCCCGGCCGCCAGAGCTCTGCAGGGCCGTCGCCCGGAACGACAACCGAACTGCCAGCCGAGGCTTTCGTCGCCTTCCGTGGCCGTTCAGCCGTCTCCGGCGACACGGCTTTATTGCCGGTCGCCTTGCGGATTATCTTGCCTGCTAGTTTCTTAATGAGCTTGATGGGCATCGAAAGACCTGTCCTTCTTCGCCGGTCTCCTCACATCCGTCAAGCTGTAGAAAGAAACGGCGGGCAAAACCTTTTAACGTTTGGAGAACTGGAAGCGTTTGCGAGCACCCGGTTGACCCGGTTTCTTGCGTTCCTTCATTCGGGCATCACGCGTCAGACAACCGCTGTTCTTCAGCACCTCGCGCAGCGACGCATCGGCGGCGGTCAACGCACGCGCCAACGCATGACGCAACGCACCTGCCTGCCCAGCCATCCCGCCGCCCTTGAGCGTGGCGGTGATGTCAAACTTTTCCTGCATGTGTGTCAGGTGCAACGGCTGCACAATATACTGCCGCAGCGCCTCGCTCGGGAAATAGTCACCCATTGCACGCTTGTTCACCTTGCATACACCGGTGCCTTCGGTCAAATTTACCCGAGCCACCGCTGTTTTACGTCTGCCTGTCGCACTGATCTGATCAACTTTGTCTGCCACTGCAAGCTCCCTTGAAAAATCCCGGGCGATGCCCAGGAAAACCGATTATACCGCCACCTTGTTTGGCCGCTGAGCTTCGTGAGGATGCCCGGCGCCCGCATACACTTTCAACCGCGACACCATCTGACGGCACAGATTATTGCCCGGAAGCATTCCCTTGACTGCCGCCTCGATAATCCGCTCCGGATGCTTTTCACGCATTTCCGACGCAACCGTCTCGCGATACCCACCCCGCCATCCAGAATACCGGGCATAGGTCTTGTTCTCTTCCTTGTTGCCCGTCAATTTCACCTTGTCGGCATTGACGACAACGACAAACGCTCCGGTATCCACATGCGGTGAATAGATCGGTTTATCCTTGCCTCGCAGCAGATCGGCAACCTTCACGCCCAACCGGCCAACAGACACATTCTCCGCGTCAATTACATACCATTCCCGGGCAGCTCCCGGATCCTTCGGCACAAATGTCTTCATCGCTAATCTTCCTTCCCAAAATAGAACAGTTGCGAAATCTAACGCAACAGCCCCTTGGCTGTCAACCCATTTCATCACCCTCGCGTTTTTTATTTTGACGGCCATTCGCGAATCCGAGGCGGAACAGCTAACGGAACAAGCCGACCACCCCGGGGGGCGTGCGAAATAAGGAGGGTAAGATCTTTTTCGGGAATCGGGCAACGACCACAGATGACGAGGCCATGCAAAGGCAGGTAGGGCGAAGATCTCCGGGCGAGGGGTGTCGCAAGGGGGTTATGTAAATGTCGTAATTGCGGATTGGCTGGACGCTTGCTACATTGCTAAGATCTTCATGGTGAAGTGGTAGTTCGGTCGACGTCGGTACATACAGTAGTAAGGGTGCAATCATGAATTTAACGGTAAAGCTGGGTGTGTTGTGTCTCGCGGTGACGGTGGGAGCAGGGGCGAGTGGCGTGTCTGCCGCGCCAACGAAGGAGAAGCAGGCGGCGCTGTTGCCGCCGGTGCCGTTGACGGCAACGGGTGAGGCCCTGAAGGCTCAGTACGAGGCGCAGCTCAACACATTGAAGGGGGACATCTCCAAGGCCCTTCCGACGGTCGAGGCGGCAGCGATGGAGGCGTTTGTAAAGGCCTACCAGGCGGAGTCGTTGGCACTGGCAGAGGAACTCAAGACGTTGCGGGCTAGCGCGAAAGCCAAGGATAAGGATGCGGCGGCCAAAGCCTACGACGAGGCCAAGGCGGCGCTGGCTGAGGCGAGCGTGACCGCGCAGGCCCCGGCGGCCGCTGTGCTCAAGCAGATGGACACCTTCCTCGCCAGCAACGCGCTGGATGCACCCCTGGTGAAGGCCATGGTCCTGTCGCAGGCCACGCCGCATGGTCTTGCTGCGTTCACCCAGGGGGGGGATGCAAACAAGGCGCTTGCGGATGCCCTGCTGGCCGATGACGACATGATGAAGCAGATGCTGCAGGCCGGTGGCGCGAGAGAGGGGCGGTATGGCGAGGCCATGGCGATTTACGCGGCGATCCAGAAGGCCAGCCCGAAGGCCGCCGACGGTGTCCTGCAGAGGCTGGCGCTGGGTACGGCACTGGAACATGCGATGCCGATCGCGCAGGCCAATCCAGCGGCGGTGACCAATGGTCCTGCATTTGTGGATCCGGTCAACCGCTACCTGCATTTCGAGAAAGCGTATCTGGATGGCGAGCTGGATCCCAGTTTCACGGTCCTGACGGCATGGGATCTTCGTAACGTGGTCAATGGCGACGAGCCGGACGCCACGCTGGCTTGGGGACGCGAGATGCTTCGCAACTACCGACCGGATCATATCCACACTGCCGATACGCGCTGGCGTTATGTCAAGGCGGTCAAAACCGAAGTCCGCTATGGTTCTGACTATGATAAATTCGATAAGCCCGAATTCCAGAAATACCAGAACATGATCATGAATGGTGGCGTCTGTGGGCGGCGTGCTTTCTTCGGTCGCTTCATCCTGCGTGCGTTCGGCATACCGACCCTGGCTCGTCCGCAGCCTGGTCACGCCACATTGACCCACTGGTCTCCCGAGGGCTGGGTAATCAATCTGGGGGCTGGCTGGGGCTGGGGCTGGCTGAAAGACGGGACGGAAGATCGTGATTTCCTGCTGCATACGCAGGCTCGGGCCGTCGAGGGCGCATTCCTCGAGGTGCTGCGGGCGCAGTGGATTGCCACGCTGGTTGGTGAGCCCGATGTGTTAGGTTTCCACGACGAGCCGTCCGGTTTTTGGAACGGCCTGGCGCTCTACCGGCAGCGGGCGATCGCCGATGAAGCCAAGGCGGTAGCGCTGGCAGCGGTAGGCACGGACATTGGCGAGGCGAATGAATCCAAGGAAAAGGATGTCGTCGAAAGCGTGGATATCACGGCGGACGATCGGCGGATTGTTGCTGGCACGGACGGGAGCATCACGATTCCTGCCGTTGCCTGCAGTCGCCCGACGGCCAGCACGGCGAAAATCATTTTCATGAAGAGCGCCCTGGGTGGATTACAGTTGCACTATAACCGCACAGGCGAACCCGAGACGTTCGAGTATACGATCGACGTGGCCGAAGCCGGGCCGTATGCCCTGAGCGCACGGGTCGTCACGGTTACCGGCGACCAGCATCTCCGGATCTCCGTAAATGGTGCCGAGGTTCCCGTTGATATGGTATTACCCTTGACGATGGGGATGTGGGACACGTCCGCCGCGGTGGTCATCCCATTGATCAAAGGCAGGAATACACTCACCTTCTCACGGAGCGGTGATAATATCCGCGGGGTGACGATCAAGGACTTCATGCTGAAGCGGTCGGCTATCTAGCGTTCGGCTGATCACGGGCGATCCGATGCGTTTTAAGGTTGGTTAGCGGCATGTTTTCAATCCTGCTTCGGCTATTATCGGTGTTCCTGATGATCGGCATGGGCTGGTTGGCACGGCAACGACGGATGATCGATGCGGAGTCCACGCGCAATCTTTCACGCTTGCTGACCAATTTCTTTTATCCGGCGCTGATCTTTACGAGCATGTTGCGAAATTTCGACGCCGACGGGCTGGCAGCGCATTGGCTGCTGCCTGTCGGTGGGTTTCTGATCATGCTTCTTGGGTTCGGGATCGGCCTGCTGGTTGAACGTCTGGTGGTCGACCCGCACAGCCAACGGGGGCATGCCTTCCTTTTCCAATGCACCGTGAACAATTACTCATTCCTGCCGATGCCGCTGGCGTTGATGCTCTGGGGAGAGACCGGGGTGGCCGGATTGATTTTCTCGACCCTGGGTCCGGAGGTGGCGGTCTGGACGCTGGGTGTGTATGCCCTTTCCGGGCGCCAGTTACGCCGGGATAGCCTGCGCTATCTCCTGAACACACCGTTGTTGACCATGGCTGCCGCACTTGTCGTCATCCTGTTGCGTGACAGACTGCCATCCAATGCCGCATCGTTTCTCGCCGTGCCCGCCGTGCAGGCGTTAATTGATGCCATCATGTCCGCACTCACGCTTATCGGCGGGGCAACCATCCCCATCGCGATGATTGTGGCTGGCAGCCGGATGGCAGGACTGCGTGGGCAGCACCTGTTCAGCCGCGCTCAGCTTTCCGTGGGGGTTCTGCGACTCATCATCATACCGGCAGCCGCCATCGGCCTGATGAGCTTGCTGTCACTGCCTGCGGACGTGGAACGTATCCTCTGCCTGGTGGCGATCATGCCGTCCGCCATCACCAGTGTGGTGCTGAGCGAGATTTACCGGGCTGACAGCGAATTCGCAGCATCCAGCGTACTGATCACCCATCTTTTCAGCTTGCTGACCATCCCGCTATGGCTGGCGCTGCGGTCCTGCTTCGGTTAGTCTTGCATTAGCAGGCCGAGCGTGCATAATCAGACCCCGTTTGATTTTTTTCGTTTGCCTTGTTTGCGAGTTAACCTTGTTCAGTAAAAACCATGCGTAAGAATCTGCTAGCCAAAATGTGTTTCGTCGGGGGGCTGCTGGCGGTGTGTAATTTCAGCGGGTGGTCCCTGCTGAACAGGTCTGTAAAATTGAAGGATTGGCGGGATGCGGCGCTGCCTTCGCTTTCCTATGCGCCTTACCGCGCGGACCAGAACCCGATCGAAGGTCGGTTTCCAACGCTGGAGCAGATGCGCGAAGATCTGGTCAAGCTGGCACCGTTTATCAAGAGCATCCGAACCTATGCGGTTTCCAACGGGCAGCAAGATCTGCCCGCCGTGGCCAAATCCCTTGGCCTTGGAATCCTCCCGGGGGCGTGGCTGGATAGTCAGACGGATGTCAATCGCGAGGAGATTAAAGCCCTTATTCAAATGCTTAGGAAGAACCGTGGATATATCCGGCGGGCTCTGGTCGGTAATGAGGTCATTCTGCGCGGGGAGATGTCGGTCGATGAGTTGATTACGTACATTAAGCAGGTTCAGAGCAAAACCGGCGTGAAGATCTCCACGGCAGATGTCTGGCAGGTCTGGATGAACAATCCCAAACTGGTGGATACGGTCGATTTCATCGCCGTGCATATCCTGCCTTACTGGGAGGGGATTGCGATCGAGGATGCGATCCAGTTTGTCATGGATCGCTATGGCTCCCTGCGTGAGAAATACCCCAATAAGCCAATATTCATCAGTGAGATTGGGTGGCCTAGCGAAGGCCCATGGGTGCGCGCTGCCCGCCCCTCGCTGGTTAATCAGGCGTCGTTTGTACGAGAATTCCTACAAGTGGCCAAGGCCCAGAACCTCGATTACAGCCTGATGGAGGCGATTGATCAGCCCTGGAAAATGGAGATCGAAGGCCCTGCAGGCACAAGCTGGGGTTGGCTGGATAGTGAGCGCAACCCCAAGTACGAGCTGACCGGAAAGGTACGGGAATTCAGCGATTGGAGACGGTATGCGGCGGCGGCGGTGCTGCTGGGGAGCCTGCTGCTGTTGGCGTTCACCGGGTCGCACCAGAATCTGCACAGTTTCGGAATGTTCCTTTATGGCGGACTGCTTCATCTGCTGTCGACCGCGCTGGTCTGGACGGCGCTGGAACTGACGCATCGTCCATTTGCCCCGGCGTCCGCCATTTCGTGGATATTCCTGATGCTGGCCAATATCGGGTTAATGCTGGTGCTGCTGGGCGACGGACTAGAGCTGGTTGAACGGATCTGGCTGCACCGCTGGCGTCGCCGGTTCACGCCGCTGGCGCTGCCGGCGGGCTCTCGCCTGAGCATGGTCTCGATTCATGTGCCAACGTACAACGAACCGCCAGCGATGGTGATTGCAACCCTGCGGAAGCTTGCCCAACTCACCTATCCCTCTTTTGAGGTTATCGTGGTAGACAACAACACCAAGGAGGAACTGACTTGGAGACCGGTGGAACAAGAGTGCCTCCGACTCGGGGCGCGGTTCCGGTTCTACCATCTGCCGAAGTGGCCGGGATTCAAGGCGGGGGCACTTAATTTTGCGCTCTCGCAAACAGACGCCAAGGCAGAGATCATTGCCGTCATTGACAGCGACTATCTGGTCGCGCCAGACTGGCTGAGTGCCATGAGCAGCTTTTTCGATAACGATCGGGTGGGGTTTGTGCAGTCACCGCAGGACTATTACGACTGGAAAGGCAATCTGTTCAAGACAGCCTGCCATCACGAATATTCAGGGTTCTTCCACATCGGCATGGTGCAGCGAAATGAACGTAATGCGATTATTCAGCATGGGACGATGACGATGATCCGCCGTACCGCACTGGTGAACTCCGGGGGCTGGGGGGAATGGTGTATCACAGAGGACTCGGAACTGGGGTTGCGGCTATTCCAGCGCGGCTGGGAATCGGTCTATTGCAGCCAGAGTTTCGGGCAGGGCCAGATTCCTGACACGTTCCACGATTACCGGACGCAGCGCTTCCGCTGGGCCTATGGCGCGATGCAGATACTCAAACGGCACCGGCACGCCTTATTCTCCAGAGCGGGTGGACTGACATTTGCCCAGCAGTTCCACTTTCTTGCGGGCTGGCTGCCGTGGCTTTCCGATGCGCTGCACCTGACATTCACCGCCGCCTCGATCCTCTGGTCGACGGGCCTGCTCAGCGAATCCGAATTTTTCGGATTCCCCCCGGCGGTACTGGTGTTGCCAGCGATGCTGGCATTCATGTTTAAACTCTTGATGCATATCCTGCTCTTCCGGAAAATCATTGGTGCCTCGCGCCGTGAAGTGCTGGGCGCCGCCATTGCTGGCATGGCGTTGAGTTACACGGTGGGCCGCGCGATCTGGGTTGGTCTTTTCACATCCGGCAGGCCGTTTGTCCGAACGCCGAAATGGGGAATGCGGGACTCCTGGTTAAAGGCCGTGCTGGTGGCCCGTGATGAAACGATTCTGGCGGCGACGCTCTGGGGGTTGGCGACGGCGGTCCTTGTGGTTTTCTCACCCTATAACGGCGAGGCCGCACTGTGGTCAGCCATGCTGTTTATCCAATCCCTGCCGTTTACGGCGGCGCTGGTGATGTCGTTAATGGATGCGCTAGGCAAGGATACGGTCGACAGCGGGCATCTTACCGGTGTTTCATTTAGCGTCTCATGAGGATCCTTATGCGTCATATTTCACGTCCTGTCGTTCTCGTTGCGTCTGCACTCGCGCTGCTTCTCGGCACTCCCGGATGCGGGAAACGGCAAACCCTGGTGCAAACGGGGGATCGCGAGGGAATCCTGCATTTCGGCAACTTGTCGGAGCCCGCCGCGCTGGATCCGCACGTCGTCACCGGGGTGTCCGAGCACAATATCATCTCCGCCCTGCTCGAAGGCCTCGTCGCGGAAGAGCCCGCCACCCTCACCCCCGTGCCTGGCGCGGCGGCGCGTTGGGAAATATCGGACGACGGCCTGACCTACACCTTCCACCTGCGGCCCGAGGCCCGCTGGTCGAATGGCGATCCGGTCACCGCCGCCGATTTCGTTTTCTCGTATCGCCGTATCCTGACCCCCGCGCTGGGCGCATCTTATGCCTACATGCTCTTCGGCATCAAACACGCCGAAGCCTACAACAAGGGCGAGATCAGCGACTTTGACCAGGTGGGGGTTCGGGCGCTGGATGCGCTTACGCTGGAGATCACGCTGCATTCCCCGGTGCCTTACTTCCTGACCCTGCTGAATCACTACGCCTGGTTTCCAGTGCATCCCGCGACCATCCTTGCGCATGGCGATATTGGCCAGATCGGCACGGCCTGGACCGCCCCCGGAAAATTTGTCGGCAACGGCCCGTTCGTCCTGGCGGAATGGCATGCCAACAAGCACATCCTCGTACGCAAGAGCCCGACCTACTGGGATCGCGAGAAGGTCAGCCTGAATGCCATCTATTTATACCCGATTGGCGACCATGCGATCGAGGAGCGCGCCTTCCGGGCAGGCCAGTTGCACATCACCGGGACCATTCCGCCGGACCGGATCGATTATTATCGCAAGGAACATCCGGAGCTGCTGCGGTTGGAACCCTACATGGGCTGCTACTACTACCTGTTCAATACGACCCGCCCCCCCTTGGATAAGCCGGGCGTCCGGCGGGCGCTGGCATTGGCGCTGGATCGCGAACGCATTACCCGCCACATCACCCGGGGCGGCGAGTCTCCGGCCTACCATTTCACCCCGCCAAACACGGCAGGATACACCGCCACCAACGTGCTCAGCGGAACGACTGACGATGCCCGCCGCCTGCTGGCCGAGGCCGGTTTCCCCGGCGGCCAAGGCTTCCCCGTCCTGCAACTGCTCTATAACACGGCCGATACGCATGCCCGGCTGGCGGAAGTGCTCCAGCAAATGTGGAAGAACGAACTGGGCATCCATGTCGAACTGGTGAACACGGAATGGAAGGTCTATCTGGAGCAGTCACGAAGCGGAAACTACGATATCGCGCGGGCTGGCTGGATCGGTGACTATCTCGATCCCAACTCGTTCCTGGATCTGTGGGTCACCGGCGGCGGCAACAATCGTACCCGCTGGAGCAGCCTGGCCTATGATGCCCTGATCCGAACCGCCGCGCAGACAGCCGATGTGCAGCAGCGGTATGCGCTGTTCCAGCAGGCGGAAGGCATTCTCATGCAGGAGATGCCGATCCTCCCGCTTTATTTCTACCGCAGCAAATCCCTCGTGCAGCCCTCGGTGCAAGGCTGGCTCCCGAACCTGCTCGACCACCATCCGTGGAAGCACATCCGCCTCACCCCTTGAAGATGAAAAACCGGCGCATGGCATAGTTGATCATCAGTGCGGTCAGGATGCTGGCACCGAACGCCTGCGTTGTGGTGATCCCGTAGCGGGCAATCAGCAGCGTCTGGAGGCACGTGCCCAGGACAACCGAGACGCCGGATACCGCGTAGAAGTAACCGATTTCCAGCAGCCAGTGATGGCGGCCAGCCTTGAACACGAACAGCACATTGAGAATATAGGCGACCGCATTTGAAATCACAAAACCGATGCCCGTTGCCAGCGCCGCATTGAGCGCACGGCCTTCCGTTGCCAACGCGAAGGGAGAAATCCCGAACAGCGTCCGCATGACCCGCACGAAAAGGTCATCATCCGTTAAGTGAGGCAGTACCGTCCACCCAAGGGTATAGAAGACCACGATCTGTGTCAGTGTGGCCATCCCGCCCGCGATGCCATACTTGATGAACTGGACCACCGGTCCGGCGTCATGCCTCAACAACTGCCGTAACCCCTGCCATCCGCGATGCCGGACGCCGCCACGCGCCTGTGTCGTCGTGTTCATTTTGCCCCCGTTGACGGGGCAAGCATGGCTTCGGGACGAACCCAGGCATCAAAATCCTCGGCGCTCAAGGCCCCCATGGCCAGTGCCGTCTCGCGCAGGGTCCGTCGTTCCCGCCAGGCGACCAGCGCAATCTCGGCAGACTTGTCATACCCGATATAGGGGGTGAGGGCGGTGACCAGCATGAGCGACTTCTCGACATTCTCGGCGATCCTCGCTGTATCCGCCTGCAATCCTTCGATGCAGTGCTCACGGAACGAGTGACAGGCCTCGTCGAGCAGGCTGATGGATTGCAGAATGGCATGCGCCATGAGCGGCTTGAAGACGTTAAGTTCGAGATTCCCCTGCGAGCCCGCCATGCTGATGGCGGCATCGTTACCGAAGATGCGGCAGCAGACCATCGTGAGCATCTCGCACTGGGTGGGATTGACCTTGCCAGGCATGATCGAGCTGCCCGGCTCGTTGGCAGGCAGGATCAGCTCGCCCAGGCCGCTGCGCGGCCCGCTGCCGAGCCAGCGGATGTCGTTGGCGATCTTCATCAAGGCCCCCGCCAGGCTCTTGAGCATCCCGGAAAGCCGCACAATTGCATCATGCGCCGCCAGCCCGGCAAACTTGTTCTGCTGCACGGCAAACGTCATGCCGGTCAAGTGGCTTAGCGTTTCCGCCATCATCCAGTCAAAATCCTGGCGTGTGTTGATCCCGGTGCCAACCGCCGTTCCTCCGATGGCCAGACAGGACAGTTCCGGCATACAGGTCTCGATCCCGGCGTGCGCCTGCTTGATCTGCGCGGCATAGCCGGAGAATTCCTGGCCCAGGGTCATCGGTGTGGCATCCTGCAGGTGGGTTCGCCCGATCTTGATAATCCCCTTGAAGGCGTCGGCCTTGCCATCGAGCGCCTGCTCCAGTGACCGAAGGGTGGGCAGCAGGGTTTGCTTGAGCATCATCACACAAGCAATGTGCATGGACGCAGGCACCGTATCGTTGGTCGATTGCCCCATGTTGACATGGTCATTGGGATGTATTGGGGATTTCGAGCCCAGCGGTTGGCCGAGCGTTTCATTCGCCCGGTTGGCGATGACCTCGTTGACGTTCATATTCGTCTGGGTTCCGCTACCGCTCTGCCAGATGACCAGCGGGAAATGATCGCCCCATTGGCCCGCGATGACCTCGTCGGCCGCCTGGCTGATCGCCTCAGCCAACGGCTTGGGCAGGATGCCAAGCTCGGCATTGACCAAGGCGGCGGTCTTCTTCACTAGCGCATGCGCCCGGATAAAGGAAATAGGAAACCGTTCGTCGCCCACTTTGAAATTATCGCATGCACGCTGGGTCTGGGCTCCGTAATAACGGTCATCGGGGACATCAACAGTGCCCAGTGCATCTTTTTCTTTTCGCATGATTTTCTCCTTCCCTCGGTTGTCCTGAATCGAATCCCGTGGACACAATCTCGGTTATCCTATAGTATCTTCACGCAAAGTGCAATCACTCCATCACAGGGTTTTGCGGGAGAATTGACCATGTTGAAACGATTAACCGGACGAGAATCGACGGTGTGCCTGTTTTCCGGACTATTGTGCAGCTTGGGCGGGAGCGGGGGGATGGTGTATTTCTTCGCGAGCGGTCAGGGGGTGCAGGAACTGCGGGCGATGCAGTTTGTTCAGAAGATCATCCTGCCACATATCGCGCTGCTGTTGGGACTCGGATTGCTGGCTGCCGCCTTTATCCTCTCTACCCGGGCGGCGATCATCCGCAAGCGCCAACAGCACGAACCGGTCTAGCTGGGGAAGGGATCATGCCATTTATCAAACAAAAGGGCGTGGATGGATGGATCTGGGTGCCGGATGCCGAACCGGATGCGCAGAAGAAGTACAACTGCCCCGATTGCGAAGGCTGCAATCACTGCGCCGACAGCCGTTGCCGCGTTTGCCTGAACCGCCAGTGCTGCCGGAACAACAAAAGGACTTATGATGCATTACCTGAGTGAAGAGAACATTCTTGTATTCCTGTTGCAAGTGGCCGTGCTGCTTGGACTGGCCCGTGGCCTGGGTGAGGTTTTCCGACGCTTCGGGCAGCCCTCGATCACGGCAGAAATCATGGTTGGCATCGTGCTTGGCCCCACGTTGCTCGGGCGCACCTTTCCCGGCTTCCAGGCCATGCTCTTTCCAAATGATCCGCACCAACAGAACATGCTGGAGACGGTCGCTTGGCTGGGCATCCTGTTTTTCCTGCTTAAATCCGGTCTGGAAACCAATTTCGCCACCGCCTGGCGTCAACGCCGCCAAGCCCTGACGCTGTCCATGGCCGATCTGGTAATTCCCATGGTCATTGCGTTCATTCCCAGTTTCTTCCTACCCGCCGCGTATGTCGGCGAGGGGGGCAGCCGGATTGCGTTTGCCCTGTTCGTGGCCACGATCATGACGATCAGTGCCTTGCCCGTCACGGCCCGCGTCATGCAAGACCTCAGGATCTACCGGACCGACCTTGCCCTCGACACGCTCGCACATCCATTTCATGACGCGGATGTTCTCGCCGAAGCCCGGCCACAGCCACTTGCCCTCAGGTGACTTGCGGAAGAAGCCGGATTCCGGATTGATGGCGTGCAAACGGCCATCGGGACGGATCTTCATCCAGGCGATGTCGTCGCCTACGCACTCACATTCCAGCCAAAAGATGCAACTAAAGGGCTTGGGCGGCGTAGCCGTAGATGTTGGCCAGGATGCGGCGGGCCGTGACGGGGCGGTAGCCCGCGGAGCGGTAGGTGCTTGCGCCACTGACGGCGGAGGTCAGGTCGTAGGGGGAGAAGACGACCGCCGCACGGCCATCCAGCAGGAGCGCTTCGAGATGGTGCGTGGACGTGGACGCCCCTTCGGCGCGTAACGCCTTGCGCGCGGGGAGTGTGTAGTCGACGGAAGAAAGCAGGTCGAACCCACCGGCGAAACGCCCGGTCACGATGTCGTGGTCCGCAGGCAGGGGCACGAGTTCGCCCAGTTCACGAGTGATGTAGGCTCGTGCATCGCGGGCAAACTGCGGGCTACCCGCATAGGCGTCCACAACCAGCGTGCCGCCACCCGCAAGGAATTGCTTGAGTGCGGCGGTTGCGTTTGCATCGAGTGTCAATCCGCCCGTACCTGTCAGCGTGAGGACCTGGACGGTCGGGGCATTAGTGGTACAAAGATCGACGGGGCCTACATCGCTCAGATCGATGCCATGGATGTGCCGGAGGAAGGGCGCGAAAGCACGGGTTGCAGGCTCTCCGATACGCCAGTCGCTGGCAGGTGCATCCGCCGGACCGTGGACCAGGCGGCCAACCGTGATGGCCGTGTCGCGGGACGGGGACGGGAGCGTATCGGGCAGTACCGAGTGGAAGCGGGGATGCAGCGCGCCCTGGTCCGTTGTGTAGAAGAGCAGGTTCATGGCGAGCTGGAAGGACTCCTCGTGGGTGTGGTTCATCTGCCAGTCGCGGGACATGTTGCCATCGGACAGGACGAAGAAAACGCGACTGCCGTCGGAGGCGGCCCGCAGTGCCGGCCGTGCAGTCCACGGGTGCGGGATAACGGTATAGATGGGGTGCTCGGGATCGAGTGCGCGAAGTCCGTGCGCGGAGAACTGTTCAGGGGGGAAAAGCTTTCCGACCAGCGACTCCATGGCCACGCGGAAGGCCTCGCTTCCATCGCTCGGCTCCGCCAGGATCAGCCCACCCCGCTCGACGTAGGCGCGCAGCTTGCCGACCTGCTCATCCGTGAATGCCGGTGCGGCCGCGCCACTGATGAAGAGAACGGGAGCCTCGAAATCCTCGGCTGGCGCATCAATGGCGACGGAGAACCAGTTGAGCGGGTTTTCGTAGGCCCCCCAGAGGTGCCTGGTTACGTTGGCGACATCGCGCGGGTTCAAGTTCCAGTCTTGGTTATCGCCATACTGGAGCTTGTTGAAGGCGACGGGCGCCCCGCCATAGACCATGAAGAGCGAGGCGAAGGCGGTATTGATGCGCGTATTGCCGTAGCCATTCAAGGGGATGGACCCGTCGGCCTGCTGGTGTTGCAAGATGGAAAGCATCCCGTCGCGGAACCAGTCGTGACCGCCGATGACCTTGCGTCCACTGGCCACGCCGGTGCGCTCGATGCCGTAGAGGTAGTAACCATCATTTTTATCCCCGCCATTGTTATCCAGCCACGCCATGCCGCGGCTGATGGCTGTAAGACACTCGGCCGCCTCACCGCTGGCGAATGGGTTGCCATTGCTGGCGGAGTAGCTGGTGCGTCCGTGGTGCATATCGAAAACCAGGAACAGGGTTGCCAGTCCCGCCGTAGCCATGTTGGCCGACGATCCACCTTGCTGGTAGCCCCAGCCCCCATCGCTGTTCTGGCACTGGCGGAAGTGACGGGACATGCGTAGCCAGAACCCCTCGGGCGGCTCGATACCCGCCCGGCAGGCCGCCCATATGCCCAAGACGCCGTACTGCGTCACGCTGTTGTCCCAGTCCGAGCTGGTCTTCAGGTAGCGCCACCCCTCCTTGTCCTGCAGTGCATTGACCAGCCAGTCGGCATCTCGCTGCAACGCGGCACGGAACTGCGCATCCTCCGGTGAACGCCGCAGGGCATACTCCCAGACATTGGCGCGGACCGCCCGGAAGTAGGTATTCTCCTGGTCGTTCTTGCGCAGCCATTCGAGCGCCCGCCGCAACGCGGGATCGGATTCCGGATCAGCACCCGCAGCCAGCATGGCCAATGCGCCCATGACCGTGGCAGCGCCTTCGGAATAATGCACGATGCCCTCCTGGATGGAGCCATCCTCCGCGAGACACGACTGCAGGTGGGCGATGGCCCGTTCCCTGGCGCGCCGGATATCTGATTCGCGGAATCCTCCATCCTGACGGCTAGGTCCATCGCCACGGGGCTGCCGCGAGGGTGCCGCATTGCGCATTACACGTTGCTGGCCGGGGACCTGGATTATCTGATTGGCCTGGATGTTGCGGAATTCCCCCTGTTGCCCCTGTTGCTGCTCAATCTGGATAACCTGCTGCACATCCAGGTTTAACGGAATCTGCGACGGTTCGCCAACGGCCGCCTGCAGGGCTGCGAAGGCCACCACAGCGGTGTATTTTACGATGGTTGTTTTCATTGTCATGCTCCTGTTTCGCTCGTTCAAGACCTTTTTATTCGACGATTGGATACACGTCTCAATGGACACGGATCTGTTCGTTGCCATGGTTAAGAATCACCTCCCCGTCGAGGGCGGCCGCTCGTGAGAAGTCCTCCGACTCCTCCACCAGCCGGAAATACTCCGGGCTGTAGCGTTTGACGCTGCGCTGTGCCCGTTCCACGCCATCGTCCGCCTCGAGCCACGCCCCATCTTTCTGGTAGAAGGCGGACCCGTTGATCTGCTTCACGCTGCTGGCCTCCTTTTTCTCGCCTTGTGCATCCATGAAGCCATTCTCGGCACTGTTGACCGCCACCTTGTTCTTAAGGCCCTTGTCGTTGACCGATTGCATGACCGCCCATTTGCCGCTATTCACATTGCGGGCGCGGCGCAACTGCTCGCGGGCCTGCGAGGCGACCTCCGCATCGCTCAGGCTGGGCGCATCGGCCGCATCGATCGCGGTGGTGTACTCGGTCACGATCCCATAGCGGCGGCTCAGGCTAACCACTTCATCAAGGGCTGCGTCGGAGCCTTCAAGGCGCATCTGCTCGAGACATTCCCCCACGCGACGGGAGGCCCACAACGGGGCGACGAACGCCATATCGGAGCCGGTTGTGGCAGGCAGTTCGATCGGTATCTGCAGTTCACGGCTGGCATCGCCACGGTGCCCCGCGATGTGGAGGACGCCCGTACAGGCACCCGCGTAGCGACCCGCCAGGACGACGAGGCTGCCGCGGTAGACATCGCCAATCTTGCCCGGCACGACATCAGTAACCGGCATTCCCCGGAAGTCGGCCGTCGCCCCGAGCAGGACCGGATGCGCCAACCGCGCATAGAGGTCGGCGACCTGTTCATCGACCGCCCCATCGGGTGCCACATACTCGGAACCGCCATCGGTAGCGAGGGCGATCTGGTCCAGCAGATAGGTGTTGATGTCGTGCCCGATGCCAACGACGAAGATCCGGGCCGAGGCGGTGTTGGCCTTCTCGACATGTGCCAGGATGGAGGTCGGATTGCGGTCGCCTGCCGTCGGCGTCCCATCGGTGAGGAAGATCACCACGCGGGGCCGTGCGGTGTCGGCAGCACCACGCACGCAGGCCGCCAGGGCATCGTCGATATTGGTGCGTCCCTCGGGTTGAAGCCCGTCGATGAAGACGCGGGCCCGGGCAATGGTTTCTGCATCCGCACCAACCGGAGCCTCGGCAAAGGTCGTGACACGGTCGGAGAAGGCCACGATGTTAAAGGCATCGGCGGAATCCAACTGCCCGAGACAGTACTCGATGGCTGCCCGGGCCTGCTCCAGTTTCTCGCCCCGCATGCTACCGGAGACATCCATGGCCAGGACCACCTCGCGGGCCGTCTGCCCTTGTGTATCGCCACCCGTCGGGCACCCGATAATCGCAAACGTGCCTTCCGCCGCCCCCTGCGGGCGGTAGGCCAGCGTGCGCCAGCCGAACTCGCTCTCGTCCGTTACCGCCAGCAGGTCGAACGGGATGGTTTCGGCCACATGGTCGGCCACATAGCGGAAGGTTGCCCGGCGCGGATTTTCAGAGACGACTCGACAAGTGTGGGTGGGGCTGAAAACGGCACGCACAGGCCGAGCGGATACAACACTGCCGGAAACCACCATGCGCCCGACCGGCTTGCAGGCCAGCGCCACCTCCGGTACGGGGCAACGCAACCTCACAAGACCATCGGCCGCCTCGACCGGCACCCGGCAGGCGAGTGCAAGGCGCAGCCGCGCCGGTTCCCGGACGCCCGGCAGAGGAACCACCAGCAGGGGCTGCCCGAGGTGGAGCAGCAGCCCGTCACGACGGTGGGTCTCGGCGGCTGCACGCAGCAGTGAGGCGGCTTGTTCGCCATCGATACGCAGCATCCCTGCGGGTGCTTGGCTGTGGCCGTCCAACCTGAGTTCGACCGATTCACGGTCCACCCCATCCGGCAACGGAACGATAAGCCATGCGGGGGCATCGCCCGTCACGGCAACCGTAAAGTCCTCGGAGATGCGCAATGTCGCGGCGGCATCCTCAAGCTGCACATCGGTCGCGCTGTAGAGGATGTTCAGCGTTGGCAACGCTGCCGCCACCTTCAAGGCACCCTCCTGCATGTCGCCTTGGAGCACGAAGGCCCCCCCGTGCGTTTGCCCCGCCAGCAGCAGACATGCCGCAAATCCTAACCATACCGCTCTACACCTTGTTCCCATGTTGTTCCTCCGGGTTGAAACCATTCCGTCCTGACGCCTTCATATCAACAGATTTGCTCGTGCGCAATGTCAGAACCATGTAAGGAGTGGGTAAAAGGAATGTAATCAACCCCCAGCGTATTCGAAACCTTGCCCATTTCCCCTCATGGAGGGCGCCAATCCTTTGGCGCCGTTTGGTTTCAGAGAATCTACGGAAAAGGGTGAACGAGAACGGCGACGAGA
>DIZZ01000154.1:0-4603 GCA_002428045.1 Verrucomicrobia bacterium UBA6015 | reverse complement strand
CGTCCCTCCCGCAGCGGGGTGGAACCCGCACTTTGGATTCAACACGTAATCCCCACACTTACTCGAATACCCTTAGTCGTTCCCACTTCGTCGATCTTCCCTTCGTCTTCTCCCCGACAAACACGTTTTTCCTCGTGCTCGTTATACTGTCCCTAATATCAGGCTTTCAAAGTCCGATAAAATCCGGTAGAACGGTTCCGTGTTTTATTCTCCTGGAAGGCAAAGGCGTATGTCGACACGGTTTTTTACCAACGAACAGCAGAATACGCTGCTCAATAAGTTCGAAGGCGTATTCACTCACAATCGTGACATCCGGTTTTTTGATGCCCTGGTTGGCTATTTCCGTTCGTCCGGGTACTTCGCCATCCGCCCGCATCTGCAGCATGTTCCGCATATCCGTATTCTAGTTGGAATTAATGTGGATGATCTGCTGGCCCGCTATCACACCCAAGGTCTACTTTTCAAAGGCAATCCTCAGCAGACAATCGATAGTTTTTTAAAGGAATCCAAACAGGATGTCCAGCAGGCTGGCTACTCCAGGCAAGTAGAAGATGGGGTTCTACAGTTCATTGCAGACGTTGCCTCGAAGAAAATCGAAGTCCGGGCACATCCCGAAAAGAAGCTGCACGCGAAAATCTACATTTTCCGTCCGGAAACCTTTAATGAACATAAATCCGGCAGTGTCATTACCGGCTCATCTAACTTGACGCATGCCGGACTTGGCGGAGAGGGTTCAAATTATGAATTCAACGTTCTTCTGAATGATTATGACGACGTGCTGTTCGCTACCGGCGAATTCGAGAAGCTCTGGAAGGAATCGGTACCGGTACTGCCTGCGGAGATCGGCAAACTCAAGACGGAAACCTATCTCAACGATGCGTTTACCCCTTACGAGCTCTACATCAAGTTTTTAACGGAATACTTCGGCAAGCGTGTCGAATTCGATCCAGGATCAGTGTCCGATCTCCCGAAAGGGTTTAAACGCCTTTCCTACCAGGTGGACGCTGTCAATCAAGGCTTTGAGCTGCTCCGGCGGCACAACGGTTTTTTTCTGGCGGATGTGGTCGGCTTGGGGAAAACAGTGGTCGCGACCCTTATCGCCAAGAAGTTTTTCTACACCAACGGCTATCCTTCGCACAACAGCCGCACGCTGATCGTCGTACCCCCGGCCCTCAAGGACTCCTGGCAGGAAACGCTGGATAAATTCGACCTGCCAAACTTCCGGATTGTCACGAACGGAAGTCTTCACAAGATCGCCGATCCGGCCATTTATGATCTGGTCATTGTGGATGAAGCCCACAAATTCAGAAACGATACGGCAGATGCCTATGACGCCCTGCAGCGGCTTTGTAAAACGCCAACAAGGCGGCAGTTGCCCGGCGGGTCGTTTGCCCGGAAAAAGGTGATGCTGGTTTCTGCCACACCGCTGAACAACCGTCCCGACGACATCCGCAATCAGGTGTTTCTGTTTCAGGATGGCAAGGACTCCACGCTGGAGATATCCAACCTGCAGCACTTTTTCAACCAGTGCTCCGATCGGTACGAAAAAGCGAAGAAACTGCCGACCATGCCGGAGGTTCAGGCGGAAGTCCGAGCCATTTATGACCGTATCCGCGAGAAAGTCGTAAAACCGCTGACGGTTCGACGAACCCGTACCGACCTGTTGGAAACCGGCGATTACCGGAAAGACCTTGAGCAGCAGGGCATCGTTTTCCCGAAGATCAGTCCCCCGGAAAAAATCCTCTACAAACTCGATCCGTCGCTGGAGGCTCTTTATGACCGAACCATGGCACTCATCGGCGGCGGTGACGGCGGCCTGACCTATGCCCGTTATCGTGCGATCGAGTTCCTGGCGCCTGCGATGAAGATGAAATACGCCAATGCCGACCTGCTTTCGGCTCAGTTGTCCCGGATCATGAAAACGCTGCTGGTAAAACGCATGGACAGCAGTTTCCACGCGTTTAAACAGTCTCTAAACCGGTTTCAGCAGGCGACGGATGCCATGGTGACGATGTTCGGGAACAACCGCGTTTACATCGCGCCGAATCTGAATGTGACAGAACACATCATTGACGGCAAAGAGGATGAGCTGGTCGTACGGATTGCACAGGTGCAGGAGACCGACCCGACCATTACCACCTGTGCTGGCAGTGATTTTGAGCCGCGGTTTGTCGCGATGCTGCAGCAGGATGCCGCCATACTTGCCTCGCTGACGGCGGAGTGGGATGCCGTGAAGCTGGATCCGAAGCTGGATGAGTTCATCCGGCAGATGCGGGAGCGCCTGTTTGATCCGAAGCGCAATCCGCAGCACAAACTGGTCGTTTTTTCCGAATCCGCCGAAACGACCGTCTACCTCAAGGAAAGGTTGACCGAACTCGGGTTCAAAAAGGTATTGGCTGTGGATGCAGGAAACCGGCATGTGTTGCGCAACACGATCCGCGAGAACTTTGACGCCAATTTGCCCCATAACGAGCACCGCAGCGACTACGACATCATCATTTCCACCGAAGTGCTGGCAGAAGGCGTCAACCTGCACCGTGCCAATGTCATCGTGAATTACGATACGCCGTGGAATGCCACGCGCCTGATGCAGCGTCTCGGTCGTGTCAACCGCATCGGCTCCGTGGCACCGGTCATTCACAACTGTCTTTTCTATCCAACCGCCCAGGTGGACGACGATATTGAACTGCGCAAAAAGGCATTGATGAAGCTGCAGGCGTTTCATTCCGCCCTCGGTGAAGACAGTCAAATCTACTCCCTTGACGAGGAGGTTCAGAACTTCGGTCTTTTTGATGCTGAGGTTCAGGAAGAGCGCGACGAACACCTCGTTTTTCTGATGGAGTTGCGCAAATTCAAGGAAGACCATCCAGAACAGTTCCGGCTTATCCGCAACATGCCGATGCGGGCGCGAACCGGCCGCAAGGACAAAACCAAAACCGGCAGTACGGTTTGCTTCATCCGCAATGCACGGCGCGACGCGTTCTACTTTGTCGCTGGCGACGACCGGCTCGAAGAACTGACCTTTGTGGAATGTGCCCGCATCTTCAAAGCTGATTTGCCCGAGAAATCCGTACCGCTGCACGAAAACCATCACGCGCAAGTATCACAGGCGAAAGACGATTTTTCAGCCAAACTGCATGCTGAAATCACACAAGCACAGGGTGTGGATGTTCATCAAGGCCCCAACGAAAAGAAAGCGTTGGCCTTTCTGGATGCGTTTCTACGCCTTCCGATCACCGGAGAACAGGAGCGGCACAAAATCAAAGCCGCCAAAACGGCGATCCGGCTGGCCCGGTTCCAGGACCTGCAGCGGGGAATCAACCGGCTTCAGACTGCCATCAAGAAGAAAAAGATGACGAACGTGGAACTGCTCGACGCGGTCTTGAAAATTCTGGATAAATACCCGTTGGACTCCGTTGAAGACGCCGTGCCGGAGCCGCTCACGCTGGGGCAGCAGGCCAACCTAGAGCCGGATATTATTCTGTCAGAATCCTTTGCAAGGAGCAAATAGGATGAGTTGGTTGTTGTTTATGGATGAGAGCGGGCACGATCATCGTTCAATGCCCTATGAGGTTCGCGGTGGCTTTGCAATTCATGCTTCTAAACTTTGGTCTTTCATTCAATCCCTCAAAGATTCCGAGCGGAATTGGTTTGGAACTCATTTACATGAAGTCGGAAGTGAATTCAAAGGTTGCAAGCTGCTGGACAAGGACAGGCTTAAATGGGCAGCGCAAACCGAGGTGATGGAACAGTCCGAATGCAGGAAGCATGCGTTGAATTTCCTGAATAACAGCAAACAAAAGCGCCAGCCTCGACGGGATGAGTTCACTGCGTATGGACAAGCCTGTCTGTTTTTCAGTCTTCGGATTTTTGAACTCCTGAGAAGCCATGATGCGCATGTCTTTGCATCTGTCATTCCATGCAGCGCTCGTCCTCAGAAATATCAGGAAGAAAGAGAATATTTGAGAAAGGATCAGGTTTTCTTACTGGAACGCTACTTCTATTTTCTTGAGGCCGTCAAGGAAGCCGGGTTGCTCGTTTTCGACCATACTGAAAAACAGGCTGATCGGCGATTTGTTCGCCGGATGGAGCGCTATTTCACGCTAACAGCAACCGGGCGTTATCGGACTTCCCGTATTGTTCCGGTTCCTATCTTTGTTGAGTCGGATATGACCTACGGCGTACAGGTTGCAGATTTGTGCATTTACGCGATCAACTGGGGCTTTCGGCTGCCCCAGTTAGGCATGAATGCGCCCGTCAGAAAAGACATTCAGGATCTGTTTGCTGCCGGGATCGGGCAGTTGCAACATCATGGGGAAGGATATCGAGACGGGAAAACATTCACAACTCACAGCATTGTTTATGTCCCAGACCCATACGAAAGCAGGGCATAAAAAAGGAGGTAACGCTTTCAGAGTCGCCGTAGCAACCCCTTTGCCGAACCTCCGATGAAGAGTATTATAAAGAGATCGAAGGTTGTCAATAGTGAGTTTATATATTTATCGGCAAATCGGCACCAATAGGGTAATTTCAGAATGCGAGATACAAAAATATTTGCGTGGATTTGGCGATAGACTAATGAATTTTCGGGTGTATTCAGCGT
>DIZZ01000087.1:864-42018 GCA_002428045.1 Verrucomicrobia bacterium UBA6015 | reverse complement strand
TAAGCTAGTTATCGTCGTTTTCAGTATCGGTGGAGAGGGTTATGTCCGGCATAACACTGTCAGCGTCCCGGCGGATCAGGTTCCAGAGCAGACGCTTGACCTGCTCAGATTCCCCTTGAATCGCCAGTTTTTCCAGTTTTTCCACGTCGGCCAGCATCCCCAACGGCGAAACGATGGGAGCCAGCCTACGCAGGACATTAATTTTTTCAATTTTGGTTTTCTGTAGTTCTTCTCCGTAGGTGACCAGTTCCTCGTGCATCTTCTCGCCCGGACGCAGCCCGGTGATGCTGATCTTGATATCCCTGTCAGGTTCAAAACCGGAAAGCCGGATCATATTTCGAGCCAGTGTCATGATCCGGATCGGCACCCCCATGTCAAGAACGAAGATCTCGTTCTTATTGGCCATCGCGCCGCAGTGCAGCACCAGTTGTACGGCCTCGGGGATGGTCATGAAAAAACGGGTCATCTCGGGGTGCGTCACCGTGACGGGGCCGCCCTGCAGGATCTGGCGGCGGAAGATCGGGATCACACTACCGTTGCTGCCCAGAACATTGCCGAACCGGACGGCGGCGAAATGTGTCGGACCATCCGCCGGCATACAGGACACCACCAGTTCGCAGAGCCGCTTGGAGACACCCATGATGCTGCTTGGCCTCACGGCCTTGTCGGTGGAGATCATCACAAACCGCTTAACCCCGTTGGCACAGGCGGCTTCCGCAAGATAGCGAGTGCCGCAGATGTTGTTCAACACGGCCTGTTCGGGATGCGACTCCAGGATGGGCACATGCTTGTAGGCGGCGGCATGGTAGATCCGCGACGGACGGTTGCGCTGCACGGCTAGATTGACAGACGAGCGACTCTTGATGTTGCACAGCACCGTATCAATGACCAATGACGGGTGAAGGCGCTCTATCTCCAGGCTGATCTCGACGAGCGGGGTTTCGGCGGCATCCAGAAGGATCAGCCGGGCCGGGCCGAACGAGGCGATCTGCCGGGCAATCTCGCTGCCAATCGAGCCGCCAGCGCCCGTGATCATGATGGTCTCGCCCTGTAGATCGGCACGGATGTCGCTACTCTCAAGCTGAACCGGTTTACGTCCCAGCAAATCCTCGATCTCGACCGTGCGTATCTTCTGGACCTCGATGCGCCCCGTGGCGATATCGCAATAGGACGGCAGGATCCGGAACTCCACATTCAGGCCACTGCATGTCTCGATAATGTATTCAGTCAACTCCTTGGGCGGTGCCGAGATCGCGAAAAGCACATCGCTAACCTGGTAGGTCTGGATGATCTGGGCGGTCAGCTCGCGGCCGCCGAAGATGGGGGCTCCGTGCATCAGCCGCTCCTGCTTCTGCGGGTTGTCATCAATGTAGCCAACGATCGTATCAAGCCCCTGATGCTGCTGCAGGATGCTGCGTGTCGCGATCTCGGCGGCATCCCCTGCCCCGATGATCAGGAACCGCCTGCCCCCCTGCGAACGTGACTTCTCGGACTTGAACTCGCGGTAGAGACGCACCGAGATGCGGATGCCCCCAAAAACCAGCATGCTGAGCAGGGTATCGATGATGTAGACCGAGCGTGGGATCCGGTGCCCCCAGGCCAGCATGGTCAGGGTAACGAAGAACATCTCGTAAAAGACAACCGCCTTGGTCAGCCGCACGATGTCGTGGGCGCTGACGTAGCGCCAGAGCCCGTTGAAGACCTTGAACCGGAACAGGAAAATCATCTTGAATACCGCCGCGAGGGGCAGCGACGCCAGCATGATATGGACGATGTTGGGGGAGAGATTGAAACTGTCGAAGCGGATCGCGTATGCCCCGGCATAACTGGCACAGGCGAACACGATGTTGATCAGCCACACCAGCCCCTGTCGTTGCTGGCGGACGACATGCGTCAGGTGTTCAATTAATGTGTTTTTATCCATGATCGTTATGCGTCATTCCCCCCATCGTCTCAAGCATTCGTGATCAACGTGCGGTTTGATGTTTCCAGTTCAACCTGCTGACGCAGGTATTCACCGTAAGGACTTTTGCCTAATTGCCTAGCAAATGTCAACAGCGTATCGGTGTTGATCCAGTTTCTCCGCCAGGCGATCTCCTCGGGGCAGGCGATCTTCAGCCCCTGTCGCTTCTCGATCGTGGCGACAAACGCACCGGCCTCCTGCAGGGCATCGAACGTCCCGGTGTCCAGCCAAGCCATCCCCCGCCCCATAACCTTTACACGCAATGTCCCCGCCTGAAGGTAATGATTGTTCACACTGGTGATCTCCAGCTCGCCGCGGGCGGAGGGCTGGACCTGGGCGGCGATCTCGACGACGTCATTGTCGTAGAAATAAAGCCCTGTCACGGCATAGCGGGACTTCGGTTCGGTCGGCTTCTCCTCAATGCTGGTCGCGTGACCGTTCCTGTCAAAGGCGACAACCCCGTAGCGCTGCGGATCGGTGACGGGATAGGCAAAGACCGTGGCCCCGCTGGCTTGTCGCGATGCCTCGGCCATCATATCCGAAAGCGCGTTGCCGTAGTAGATGTTATCCCCGAGAATCAAGGTAACGTTATCCTTGCCGATGAAGTCCTTGCCGATGATAAAGGCCTGGGCCAACCCATCCGGGGACGGCTGCACGGCATACTGCAGGTGCAGTCCCCATTGCCCGCCATCGCCCAGCAGCCGCTGGAACAAGGGGATATCCTGCGGGGTGCTGATCACCAGGATGTCGCGGATCCCACCGAGCATAAGCGTGGTCAGCGGATAATAGATCATCGGTTTGTCGTAGACAGGAAGCAGTTGCTTGCTGATCACCTGAGTGAGCGGATGCAGTCGGGACCCTGCCCCGCCGGCGAGAATGATGCCCTTGCGCTTGCTCATCTACTTTTCCCTCCCAGCCGTTCACCGGCATATTTGTGCTCACGGATGGGCCGCCACCACCAATCGTTCTCAAGATACCATTGCACGGTGCTGCGAATACCGGTCTCGAACGTGTGGACGGGCTGCCAGCCCAACTCGGTTTTCAGACGGGTGGCATCGATCGCATAACGCAGGTCATGCCCGGGGCGATCCTTGACAAATGTAATCAGTTCACGGCGGGAGCGTCCGGACGACCGGGGCCGGACCTCGTCAAGCATATCGCAGAGGGTCTCCACAACCTGCAGGTTGGTGCGTTCGTTGTTGCCTCCGACGTTGTACGTCCGGCCGGGTGTGCCTTGGTCGAGCACGAGGCATAAGGCACGGGCATGATCCTCGACATGCAGCCAGTCACGCACGTTCGCCCCTTTGCCATAGACCGGCAGAGGTTTCTCCTCAAGGGCGTTAAGGATGACCAGCGGGATCAGTTTCTCGGGAAAGTGATAGGGTCCGTAATTGTTCGAGCAGTTGGTGATCAGAATCGGCAGGCCATAGGTATGTCCCCAGGCCTGCACAAAGTGGTCCGAGGCAGCCTTGCTGGCGGAATAGGGAGAACGCGGATCGTAAGGGGTCTCTTCCGTAAATGCGCCCTCTGGCCCTAGGGATCCATACACCTCATCCGTCGAAATGTGCAGGAATCGGAAGGCATCGCCTTGCGGCGCAGGCAGTCCGGCGCGATAGGCCTGAGCAGCACTGAGCAGGTTGAACGTACCCACCACATTAGTCATGAGAAAGGCGGCGGGACCGTCGATAGACCTATCGACGTGCGATTCGGCCGCCAGGTGCATGATCGCGTCAGGCTTCCAGTCAGTGATGATCCGTTGTACGGCGACGGCATCGGTAATATCGGTCCTACTGAACTGGTAGCGCTTGGAATCATCAACGTCCGTCAGCGAGGTGAGGTTGCCAGCATAGGTTAAACCATCGAGGTTAAACACCTCGGCGGAGGTTTCCCGGATCAGATGCCGGATCACGGCGGAGCCGATGAAGCCCGCCCCGCCGGTGACAATGATGCGTTTGGAATTTAAACCCATGGATGCCTCCTTTACTCGAAACAATCCGTTTGTTTGAACAGGGTTCCGTGGCGATCCTTGTCCGAAAGGATCGGCTCGCTACCTGATGGAATCGGCCACTCGATGCCTACGTCCGGATCATTCCACTGCAGCGTCCGCTCGTGCGGCTGCGCATAGAAATCCGTGCATTTATAGACAAACTCGGCGTAGGGCGTGGTCACATAGAACCCATGGGCAAATCCCGGGGGAACCCACATCATGCGGTGGTTCGACTCACTGAGTGTGGCGCCTACCCATTGGCCGAAGGTTGGCGAGTGCCGACGCAGATCCACAGCGACATCGAAGACCGAGCCGGCAATGACCCGGACCAGCTTGCCTTGCGATTGCTTGATCTGGTAATGCAGTCCGCGCAAGGTGCCCTGAACGGATCGTGAATGGTTGTCCTGCACGAACACATCCGGAATGCCAGCGGAAGCAAAGGTCTTCTGATTCCAGACTTCAAAGAAGAAGCCGCGGGCATCGCCGTGGACAACAGGATCCAGCAGAAGCACGTCGTTGATATGGGTTCGTGTGATTTTCATGATCCTTGCAAGTTAATAAATCCCGTTATGGTTGAGGAGACTAAGGATCTCGGCGACACAGGACGCCACCGAGTTTACCTCCGTGTGCAAGACTAGTTCGGGGGTTGTGGGAGCCTCGAACGGCGCACTGATGCCAGTGAACTCAGGAATCAGACCGGCACGAGCGCGGGCATAAAGGGATTTCGGGTCGCGCTGTTCACAGACGGCAAGGGGGGTATTCACAAAGATCTCGAAGAAGGGATGCCCCGGACGAGGCGCGGCGGCCGGTGCCGTGCTGGCCGTGACGATTTCACGGGCCTTTTGGCGATCGGCTTGATAGGGGGAAATAAAGGCGGTGATCGTGATCAGACCGGCATCCGCCAGCAGTGCGGCGACTTCCGCCACGCGGCGGATGTTTTCCGTGCGAGCGGCCGGGGAGAAGTCCAGGTCGACATTCAAGCCATGCCGAATGTTGTCGCCATCCAGCACATAGGCAGTATGCCTATCCTGCAGCAACCGAAGCTCCAGGGCGCGGGCGATTGTGGATTTGCCCGATCCACTGAGACCGGTCAGCCAAAGCACGCAGCCCCGCTGCCGCAGGACTCGTCGCCGATCGTCGTCCGTCACGCCGGTTGCACTCCAGACGATATTCTCCGATTTTGGCGTATTCATGCCAGGCCTCCCGTTTCCTGCCGATGCCGGACAAACTGCAGGACGGCATCCTCCCAATCGGGAATGCGGATGTGCAGGGCCTCGGATAGGCGGCGGTTGCACAGCGCCGAGAAGAAGGGGCGCTGCGCGGCAGGATTGAAATAGGACGAGTCCGCCGGCAGCACAATCCGGTCGCGGTGGATGGCCTTGAGAAAGAATCGAGCCATCTCATAGCGCGAGGCATAGCCGCTGCTGGTCAGGTGCCATAAGCCATGGAGGTCAGCCTCCAGTGCCTGCAGGGTAGTGGACACGATGTCTTCCGTGTATGTCGGGATCGAGATCTGGTCCCAGGCCATCCGCAAGGGGACGGGATTACGGCTCCATTGCTCCAGCTTGTTGAAGAAATTCTGTCCCCCGTTACCGTTACCAAATACCCAGCTTACGCGCAGCACCAGGCAGCGGGCCCCCGATTCCAGCGCCGCCTTCTCGCCAGCCCGCTTGGACTGCCCGTAGGCACTCAACGGCGAGGTCGGACTGCATTCATCGTAAGGCGTCTCGGTCTGGCCATCGAAGACGTAATCCGTGCTATAATGCACCAGGCGAGCCCCTTGCCGCTGGGCGGCGGCAGCCAGCAGCGCAACAGCATCCCGGTTCACGGCAAAGGCTTCGTCCGGTGTTGCTTCCGCGCGGTCGACCAGGTTGTACGCGGCACCGTTGAGGATGACATCCGGACGGAACCCGGCAACGGCCTCATTGACCGCCGCCGGATTCGTGATATCGAGCTGGCTGCGCGAGAGCGCCAGACAAGGCTCGCCCATCCGTTCAAGCCGGATGGCGAATGCCGTGGCCAACTGGCCTGAAGCCCCTGTGATTAGAACCCTCATGCAATGCCTTCGCCCTTGACATCAGCGTCAACCATCATCTTGACCAGCTCGTGGAACTTGACCCGCGGCGTCCAGTTCAGCTTGGTAAAGGCCTTGGTCGGGTTGCCGAGCAGTTGTTCGACTTCCGCCGGCCGGTAATACTGCGGGTCGATGCGAACAACCACCTTGCCGGTGGCTGCATTGGCCCCCGTCTCGTTGACGCCCTTGCCCTGCCAGGCGATCTTGACACCGACATGCGAGAACGCCAGTTCAATGAATTCGCGCACGGAATGCATTTCCCCCGTGGCGATCACGAAATCCTCGGGCTTGTCCTGCTGCAGCATCAGCCACATGGCCTCCACGAAATCGCCGGCAAACCCCCAGTCGCGCTGGGCGTCGATGTTGCCCATGTAGAGGCAGTCCTGGCGTCCGTCCGTGATGGCGGCGACCGCCCGCGAGATCTTGCGCGTCACGAAGGTGGCCCCCCGGCGAGGCGATTCGTGATTGAACAGGATCCCGTTGCTGGCGTGCAGGCCGTAGGCTTCACGGTAGTTGACGGTGATCCAGTAGGCGTAGAGCTTGGCGACACCGTAGGGCGAGCGCGGATAGAACGGGGTCTTCTCGGACTGCGGCACTTCCTGCACCTGGCCGAAGAGTTCGGAGGTCGACGCCTGGTAGAACCGGCAGTTAACGCCTGTCTCGCGGATGGCATCAAGCAGCCGCAAGGTGCCTACGGCATCGACATCGGCCGTGTACTCGGGCACCTCGAACGAAACCTGTACATGTGACTGGGCTCCGAGGTTGTAGATCTCGGTCGGGCGGATTTTCTCGATCAGGCGGTTCAGGTTGCTCGAATCGGTCAGGTCCCCGTAATGCAGGTGCATCCGCGTCTGGCTCTCGCTGCGGTAGGCATGCAGGTGATCAATGCGCTCGGTGTTGAACGAGCTGGCGCGCCGCTTGATCCCGTGGACTTCATAGCCCTTGCCGAGCAGCAACTCGGTGAGGTAGGAGCCGTCTTGCCCGGTGATGCCGGTGATCAGTGCCGTCTTGGTGGATGTGGTCATCGTATTCCTTCTGTTATTTTCGTGTTATCGTCTGTTCTCGTGTTACTTCTTATTCCCAGGCTGTGATGCAACAGGGGAATTCGGTTTGGCTGCAAACTCGCCCAGGCTGCGCAGGTAGGCCGCCGGGTTGCCGATATCGTGCCGCTGTCCCTGGATGCGGCAGGCAATGAAGCCCTCCTCCTGGCGGACGCGATCAAGACATGAGGTCAGTTGGAACTCGCCCCGCTCGCGCAGGTTGAGCCGGATATTCTCATCGAGGAAATCAAAGACTTTCGGGGTCAGCACATATTGACCGAACACGGTCATGTACGAATCCTCTTCCATGCCCTCGATGTGCAAGTGCTCGGCGGCATAGGCGGCGTCTGGTTTTTCCGCGAATTCGCTGATATCCAGCGTATGCCCGTGATCCTTCCACGCGCCGGTGACACAACCGAAGTGGTGGACCTCCCTGCCCGGAGTGGTCTCGACCCCCACGACGCTCTGCCCGAATTTCTCGTAGACGCTGATCAACTGCTGAGCGCAGGATTCATCCGTGTTGCTGGTGTAGAGGTGATCGCCCAGCAGCAACAGGAACGGCTCCCCATCCACCCAGTCCTTGGCGCAATGCACGGCATGGCCGAACCCGTCCTGGGTATCCTGCGCCAAGAAGGTGATGCGGTTTCCAATGTCGGTCAGGTAACGGCAGTATTGCTGCTGTTCGCGGCTCAGCTTGTTGAAGTTCTCGATCGCGGGAGGCATGCAGAAGATTTCCTCGAAAAGATCGCGGTCGGCACTTTGGACAATGATGCCGACTTCCTCGATCCCGGCGCTCAGGGCCTCCTCGACAATCGTCAAAATGACGGGTTTGGCGCGCCCTTCCCGGTCGATTACCGGGAAAAGTTCCTTCTTGACCGCCTTGGTGGCCGGGAACAGGCGAGTACCGAAACCGGCTGCCGGAATGACCGCCTTACGCACGCGCCGGCCGGACCGGATCACCAGCTCAAGGCACTGCATGTGCAGATCCCGCTCGATGATCTCGATCGCCTTGCGCACCGAGTCGCGATCGCGGGCGATAAGCTGGGCGGTTCCATCGCCCTGGGAGCCGACGCCCTTGCCACCATAGATAAAGGGCTGCAGGGGTTTGTAGGCCAGCAGACGATGCAGAACGGGAGCGGTGAGCTGCGAGGGACAGGCCGGTTGCATGGCCGCATCGAACGCATTCTGGGCCGTGACCATCAGTTCGCCGATCCGGCGGGGATCCCCGGCGGTCAGCGCCTCCATGGCCAGATGGACGATCTCGCGATTCTCGTCGCCTAGGTAATGCTGGACGCCCCGTTGGATATCGTTATCGGCAAACGGGTAGCAGTGGTTCAGCTTGTTCAGGATTTCCTTGGTATCCTTGCCCGCCTTGAGATCCACGATGATGAAATGCAAATCCTGGGGTACGGCGATTTCCTTGACGTCCAGCCGGTCCCCGTCGTAGGTCATCATGATCGGACGGTTGCCATAGGCGCAGCCCTGGTCCATGCGCCCGCAGCGCGAGGGGGTTGTGATCTCACCGAGATAGGCCAGTTCCATCTCGCCCCGGATGGTTAGCTTGAGGTCATATACCCGGTTGAAGGCCCGGGCGACCAGTACGCAGACCGCCGCACTGGAGGAAAGCCCCTTCTTCACCGGCAGGTCCGTCTGCGTGTTAGTGATCTCCAGTCCGCGTACCCGGTAAAGCGTAAGCACCTGATAAGCCACTCCGGCCGCATAACTGATGAATCCACCCTCTTCGGCCGCCTTCAGCAAGGCTTTACTTTCCATCGGCAGCTCATACACCGGCCCCGGCGTGCCATCGTTCATCATCGGACGGTAGATGAATTTGGACGGATGCGGTTTGACCTCGGCATAGACACCCTGGTTGGTGCCGGTGATAATCGTATAGCCCTTGCCAATCGCCGCATTGATGCGGCGGTAGCCACCGGCCCAGTCACTGTGCTCGCCAAAAAGACATATCCGCCCGGGTACAAAAATATGCATACTGCGTCTGCCTTTCGCTTGTTAGTTTGTAATGTTGTGGTAGTTCAGGTACCAGTCGACAAATTTCGGAATGCCTTCGGAAATCGGGGTGGTCGGCTCGAAGCCCAGCTTGGTGCGGATGCGGTCGATATCCGCATAAGTGGCGGGAACATCACCCGGCTGCATGGGCAGCATCTGCATGCGCGGCGTCCGGTTGAGTTTGCGGGCCAGGATGTTGATCATATCCAGCAGGTTCTCGGAACGGTGATTGCCAATATTGAAGATCTCATAGCGTTCAAGCCCGTCCTTGAGCAGGCTGCGCTCAACGCCAGTGATGATATCCTCGACATAGGTGAAATCGCGTTGCATATTCCCGTGGTTGAAGACGGGGATGGTCTCATCGGCCAGCATGGCCTTGGTGAAGAGCCACATGGCCATATCCGGACGGCCCCAGGGGCCGTAAACAGTAAAGAATCGCAGGCCGATGGTCTGGATCCCGTACAGGTGCGAGTAGCAATGGGCCATCAGTTCGTTGGCCTTCTTGGTAGCGGCGTACAGGCTGACCGGCGAATCGACCGGATCGCTCTCGCTGAAGGGCAGCTTGGTGTTGCCGCCATAGACACTGGAGCTGGACGCATAGACCAGTCGCTCGGTCTTGTGATGACGGCAGCACTCCAGGATGTTCAGGAAGCCCTCGATATTGGCTTTCTGGTAGGCCTCGGGATGTTCCAGGGAATAGCGCACCCCGGCCTGGGCGGCCAGATTGCACACGCGGTCCGGATGGTATTTCTCGAATACGCCGCGGAGGGTTGGCATATCGCACAAATCGCCTTCGATGCCGGTATAGGACGGATGACCGGAAAGCGTCGCGTGGCGGTCGCGCTTGAGCTTGACGCTGTAGTAATCGTTGAAATTATCAATGCCAACGACACGGTGCCCCCCTGCCAGCAGGCGGTGTGCCAGATGCATTCCGATAAACCCGGCGGTGCCGGTAACCAATATTGTCGCCATAATCCAATCCTCTTACAACCAGTGATAATCCATTATATATAACACAAGCCAACCGGAATGACGATCATAAATGTTTTCCGACCGAAAACGAAATTTCGGGCGTAAAACCGGGAGCCCTGCAAAACCATTGATATTGGCCGGGATTCATGCTTCAATACGAAGCTTATGAATAAGCATCCGCATAATGATGAGTCTGCCGCCTGCTGGTATTTGCGCACCGAGGAAGGCGAGGTTTACGGACCGGCCGATACGGAGACCCTGGTATCGTGGTATCTGGACGGGCGCATTGAACCCGACAACCAACTTTCGCAGGATGGCGAAATCTGGGTGGACGCCTCGTCTGTTCCCGAACTTGAAATGGACTGGTATGCCCGACTGGAGGATGGAACGACAGGGGGCCCCTTCAGTCTGGCATTGATCCCCAGCTTGATCGAAAACGGGCTTCTGCCCGCATCCGCCCAGCTTGAGCACCGCGTGACCGGCATCACACGGTCGGCGGCTCAGTCCGTCGTCACCGACGCCCCCGTCCGCCCAACCGAACCGCCTGCCGAACAACCTGCCGAGGACCTCGAGCCCTCGCTTCCCACCTCGACACGGCTTGAATCGCTGCAGCGCAGCGCCACCGATGCCCGCAACCAGCTTATCGAGACCCGCCACACGCTGCATACGCTCCGGGCCCAGCATACCGTGCTGCAGGAGGACGTCCAGCGCATGCAGGACGAACTCCATGCCGCCCAGCAGAGCCGGAAAAAGAGCGAGTCGCAGCTTCTGGAACAGCAGGATCGAGCGAATGCCGCCGAAACCGAGATCGAGAACCTGAAGGCGCAGCTCGAGCAGATAAAAAATCATTACGACCGGCTGCAGATCGAGAGCCAGAATCAGTTCGAACAGCTTGATGCATTGAAAGCGGAACGACTCGACCATGAGCAACGGTTTAAACGCGAGCTGACCGAATGTCGAGATCGCATCCATGCCAAGACGGAACGAATGGCGGGAATCGTCGACACCCTGATGCACGACGAGGACCTCGTCCGTAGCATTAAGAACGGCCCGCCTCCTCGCCCGGCGCCCCCCCCGGCAGCGGAGGGCGAGATTGAACAGCTCAAGATCACGGTGAAGCACCTCGAACGGCAACTCGAACGCGAGCGCGACCAGGCGTTATATCAACTGCAGGAACTGCAATCCAAACCGCCTCAACGCCCCATCGGACAGCTCATCGTGGCTTGCCTGGTCACCGCCAGTTTGACCCTGCTGCTCGCTCAAGCGGGCAACGGATGCAGCCGCCGCGGCAACCGCACTGATGTTCCGGCCAGCCCCGCCGCCAGCACTGACAGGCACAATACGCCATCCGCACCACCCGCCGAGACCGTCATCGAGGCCGCCCCCGCTGGGACGCTCGACCTGCAACCGGATAACAGCCTCCAACCGGAAGCCCCCGCACCGGAGGCTGGAATGGTGCCTCCGCCACCAACCGCCTGGCCGACCCTTGAAGGGGCAGGCATAACTAGCCAGAATTCAAGCCGATCCATGCGGATCATCTTCAATGAAGGGTTATTTTCTACTGCCACTCGCTTCTCGCCATCGGCCGTTGCCACGCTGACAGCGCTCGCCACCCAGCTCCGCGGACAGATGGATGGGTATCACCTGGTCATTGAAGGCCATACCGATGCTACCCCCGTGGTTTCTGTCGGATCCCACTATGTAGACAACTTTGCGCTCGGCATGGCAAGGGCTGAGGCCGTCAAGCGAGTCCTTATAGAAACGGGAAGCCTCGCGGCGGACACCATGCGCACCGCCTCGGCGGGCGATTCGGCCCCCCCCTTCCCGAACGATACCGAAGCCAGCCGGATGCGTAACCGCACCGTCACCCTTACCCTCACCCGTCGCTAACGCCGCGACGTCTCCAGAAGCGAAAACGAAAGCCACGATGCGATGCCAGCCGTGCTGATCAACCGCCGGTTCCAGAGGTCCTGCAATCGCGATTCCCGCGTGGCTACACTCTGAAAATCACTGTCCTAACCATTCCACCCAATTGACGGATTCAAGATTTGGAAGTTTCTTGAATACGGCGGTTTTGCTATCCGGGTCATCAACAACAATATGGGTGATCCCCGAATCATAAATCGGCGTAAAATTCCTGATCGCCGTGTTACGACAATAAAACCGTCGTAACGATCCCGCATTCTGCAGCGGTTGGAGGGAGGTTACCTTTGTTCCTTCTATCTTTAACGCAGAGAGCTGGCTGGCATCCAGGCCGTCCAGTGAGTTCAGAGGGGTATTATTCAGGCTGAGATCGACTAGCGGCATGTGTGAAATGAGACGCAGATTGGAGAAGTCAGTGTCATCCAGTGATAGGGCATGCAGATTCAACGAACGGAACACTTCGTAATTCTTTGCGGGTAGCCTGTCAATCTTCAGCCGCTGAAGCGTTGCTGCAATATCACTCAACGGATTCAGTTCCCTTACGGCACTGCCTGAAATATCAAGCTCTTCGATCGGACAATGCTTGATAAAATCAAGCATTCTAACTTGCGTATTGGCCATAATCAGCCGCTTAAGCGGCATTCTTGATAATACAGAAAGATCAAATACACGTGTATCTGAAATGTCCACCGATTCCAGTTGCCAGCTCTTCATAAACCCCATATCCCTGAGCTGAGAATTGTTGGCCGTAAAGGATTTGACAGGCATAGGAGATAATGCACTAAAGTCATAGACTCTTGTGCCGGAAAAATTAACGGACGCCAACATCATGCCCTTTAGCTGTGATATATCACGGACATTGGTTCGGGGAACGTGTAAGGTACGAATGGGAAGCCCCTTCAACGGCTGTAGATTCTCAACCGCAGTCCCCTCGATGATTACCGTATTCAACGGCATACCCGCCAGCGCACTGATATCCGCAAGCGGTGCGGTATCACGCCCTCCTTCAGTTCTTATCTCAACGGAGCGCAAATCGCGCAATCCGGCCAGCGCACGAATATCACCGATGGCGTTGCTGCGAATTCTCACACCAATGACTCGCCCCTCGTCATCTCGATTCATCTCAACGTTTCCAGAACCCATTGATCGGTTATCCTCCAGCAGTCTATCCATAACGGCATCGGGATTTCCCACCAAACCGGCAATATCATCCGGCAGTACGATATTTGGCAGCACTACAGGTGTGGCGGGAGGGCGTGACACATCCGGTCTCGCCGCCTGAACAGAAATCATGGCAGCGACCACATCGTCCACCTGATCGTAACCGGGGCGGCTCTGGTTCTCCTGACGAAACAACGTTGCCGCCTGCCGCAATGTATCAGCCTGCACCGGCGAAAGCACCGACGCCTGCAGCACATCGACCCACTGGAATGAATCAAATTCAGCACCCGGTGTGAGCCCGGCCCTACCCATCATCCCTCGTAAGGTATTTATCATCAAATGGCCACCTAAACGCAACTGACGATCGTCCACGAAGGCAAGCAATCGAGGAGCAAGCAATTCGTGGGTTGCAGAAAAGAAGCGCCTGGCATGGTCAAATGAATCCATTTTATAGGCCAGCACCCCCTTTGCCAGACTTACATGCGGCTGACTATCAGGCCCCATCCGCTTGATGCGCTCATTCACAGAAAGATCCTTAAGCGTAAAATTTGCAGATGCAATCACCGTTCCACTGCGACCATTGCTAACCGTGCTGACAGTGGCAGAGACGACCCCGCCGCTGGCATCCTTGATGAGCAGACTCTTGGTGCCCGATACTAGATCAACCGTAATCTGCTGCCCCTGCTGGCGTGCAAACGAACCCATAATCTCATCATCAATTTGAGCCGCACTTTTCAACATATTGAAAAGACCGCTTAATGCATCCGCCCTCCGCGAAAGCATGTCATCACCTAAAGCCTGCCCGAGACTCCGGGTTGCGGAATCATAGTCCCCGTCGACACACGAGCGGGCCACTGCATCAAGAAGCGTCTCAACCCTGGCCTGCGTTTCCTTCTCGATGAGAACGCGCTCCCCCTCGACACGAATACGCTCGCCTTCCAGCCATTCAGCCTGCGCTCGCTTTATGTCCTCAACCCGGGCCACTCTCACGGACCTTGTCTCGGGCTCAAATTCCCCGGTGTATTCTTGATACGATCTGATCGCGGAATCATAATCACGCTGTGATATCAATCGATCGGCTTCGCTCTTGAGCGCGGCGAGCTGCGCGACGACAGCCTTTTCTCGATTGACGGCAATGAGCCTATCACTATCCCTTTGCGCACGCTCTGCATAGAGGGAACCGCTGGATCCGGAAACCACTTTTAAGTCCCCCGGCGGACCACCGCCTGCCTTGGACGACGGAACCGAAGCGGCATGACGAGGTGCAGTTCCTCCACGCCACTGCATCAGCAAAACGGCAACCGTCGCGCAAGCAAGCACAAGCGCAATGATCACAACGGGTGCCTTGGAACGTTTTTTATTTGCACTCACGGCATGCGCGGCGACAGAAGATCCTGCCGACAGAGGCGGCACCAAATGCTCCTGGGGCGCGCCCGGCAAGACCGTGCTGGCCATGCCTTCCGGCAGTTTCAACCTCGGCATCAATCCTTTACGAATATACTTGATAGACTCCCGAACCTGTTGCCAGTCAAGCGGTCGGCCGGCCTGCTCCTTAGCCATCAGCACTTCAACCAGCCGACAGAAGCCTTTCGACAAGGACGGATTCAGGTCTCTCGGATTCGGCACAAAGTCCTTGATCTGCCGTTCCATCACCTCTTCAACCTCACATCCCTCAAAAAGAAGTTTGCCGGTTGCAAGGTGATAAAGCATGGCCCCCAGCGAATACATATCGGTTCGGCAGTCCAAGCCTGGCATCCCCATCGCCTGCTCAGGGGCCATATAGGACGGCGTGCCAAGAATATCTTCCGATGTTTCGGCGGTCATTGTGCTAATGGTACGCGCCAAACCTAGATCCGTTACCTTTACCGTGCCATCATCATCAATCATGATATTATCTGGCTTAATGTCACAGTGGACCAGCTTTTCGCGCGCCCATGCATAATCAAGCGCATCGGCCACACAATCGGCAATCAACAGCACGTCCTTTTCAGCCAGATGCCCGACTCGTTTCTGCCAATCTGCACAGGTATAACCAGCCACAAACTCCATCACAAAGAAATAAAGACCATTCTCGATATTTGCATCGTAGACCTGCACAATACCGGGATGCTTAAGCTTGGCCGCCGATTGAGACTCCTGCTGAAAGCGCTGTAAATCACCGGGATCGGACGCCATTCGGGAAGAAAGTATTTTTATGGCCACGATACGGTCAAGAGATACCTGGCGCGCCTTCCAGACCGTCGCCATCCCCCCCTGTCCCAGCTTGCTTAGCATCTCAAATCCGCTGATCTGAATATCAGTCATTTGTCCGGTATCCTTTACATGTTGGCAGCCTCGTGACGAATTGAAGCATATCTCTCGTTACTTTGCACGCCTAAACAGCTTATGAAAACACATGCCACCGGACACGAATCGAAAATTTCGATTTATTTTTGGAGGGCGTTTTGCTAGTTTCCGGTCTGTCAGCATTGCCGCGCACAGATCGTGCGCATAAAAGGAGGTTTTTTGTCATGCCCGGGTTCCTGCATTTTGAGAATATCACGAAGCGGTTTGGCGATGTCTTGGCGCTGGATCGTGTCTCGCTGGATGTCGAACGTGGCGAGATCTTCTCTTTGCTCGGTCCCAGCGGTTGCGGCAAAACCACGCTCCTGCGCGTGGCGGCGGGCTTCGAGCATCCCGACGAAGGTCGTGTCTATCTTGACGGAGTCGACATTACCGACCTGCCCCCTAATCATCGCAAGGTCAACACCATTTTCCAAAACTATGCCCTCTTCCCGCATCTGACCGTGCGCGAGAATATCGCCTTCGGTTTGCGCATCAAGGGGGTGGAACGGAAGAAGGTCCGTTCTGAAGTTGACCGGATGCTGGCCCTGGTGCAAATGGAGGATCGTGCCGACAAGAAGCCGAACCAGATCAGCGGCGGCCAGAAGCAGCGGGTGGCGATTGCCCGCGCCTTGATCAACCGTCCTGATGTCCTGCTGCTCGATGAACCCCTGGCCGCCCTTGATCTCAAGCTGCGGCAGCGCATGCTGATTGAACTCGATAGCATCCATGACGAGGTCGGCATCACCTTTCTGTTTGTGACCCATGACCAGGGCGAGGCCATGAGCCTGAGCGACCGAATCGCCGTCATGAACCAGGCCCGCGTCGAGCAGATCGGCAAGCCTATACAGATTTATGAGGCGCCGGAGAGCAGCTTCACAGCCGCCTTCATCGGCGATACCAACTTTTTCGATGGAACCGTCTGCGCCAGCGAGGGCAACGACTACAGTCGCCTGCATATCGCCGAGTTCCCGGACGTGCTCTGCTACAATGACCGTCCACGCCAGACCGGCGACTGGGTGCACCTCAGCATCCGCCCCGAGAAATTCGCGATCAGCCGCACCCCGCCAGCGCCTCAGCCGAGCATCAATACCGTGCAGGGCATCGTGGAAAATATCATCTACCTCGGCTCGCTAACCCGCTACTGGGTACGCGTAGAGGGCTACCGAATTTCTGTTTCTCGCCAGCATTCGCGCCACCGCCAGGATGAAACGCCGATCACATGGAATGACCCAGTTTGGCTAAGCTGGCATGCCGACGACGGGTTCATGCTTGAGCGCTACCGGTCATCCGACGAAAGCTTGCTTTCATTGCCCCCCGGCCAAGGGGTACCGATCCAATCGCCGGAGGGTGCCTGATGCAGTACCGCCGCCATGGCCGACGTGAGGAAATCGGAGTGACGCTACCCTCAGCGCTCTGGCTCACCGTGTTTTTCATGATCCCGACGCTGATCGTCCTTTCGGTGATCTTCCGCCCCGCCGACCCATTCGGTGGCGTGGGCAGCGGCTGGACGCTCGACACCCTGCGGAGCCTGAACAACCCGAATTATCCCGCGATTATCTGGCGTACGCTGTGGATCAGCGTCACCGCTACGGCCACCTGCCTGCTGGTGGCCATCCCGATGGGCTATTTCATGGCTCGCTGCAGTGAGCGCGCAAAGGGGCTGCTACTCCTGCTGGTGGTGATCCCTTTCTGGACGAATTTCCTGATCCGTATTTTCGCATGGAAAGTGATGCTGCACCCCGAGGGCATTGTCAAGACCGCGCTCCTGAAACTTCACCTGGTCCAGCCGGACACGCTGCTGATGTACAACGAGTTTGCCGTTCTACTGGTGATTGTTTATACCTATCTGCCGTTCGCGATCCTGCCCATTTATGCCGCCACCGAGAAGTTTGATTTCTCTTTGTTCGAGGCTGCCCTCGATCTGGGATGCAGCCGGATCGGAGCCTTCCTGCGGGTGCTTCTGCCCGGAATCAGCCGCGGGCTGATGACCGCAGCACTGGTCGTTTTCATCCCCGCCCTGGGATCCTATGTCATTCCCGACATCATGGGGGGACCGACCAGCGAGATGATCGGCAACAAGATCGCGCAGCGGGTGTTCATCGACCGTAACCTACCCCATGCCGCCGCCCTATCCGGATTGCTCTCGCTGGTGGTCATGGCACCGATGATCGTTGTCATGTTCTCCAAGAAGAGCGAACAGTCACCGGTCAAAGGCGACCGACCACAGCGAGCCACAGCGGAGGGCGGACGATGAAACGCAGCCGATTTCCCGCCGTGGTAACCTTCTTGTGCCTGTCCTTCCTTTACCTTCCCATTCTCATCCTGGTGATCAACGCCTTTAATGGATCACGTTTCGGCAGCGTCTGGGGAGGCTTCTCGCTGCGATGGTACCAGGCGCTTTTCCGGGAACGATCAATCTGGTTTGCACTGCGCAATACGCTACTGATCGGCATCACGAGCACCCTGCTTTCCATGGTCCTCGGCACCTTGGCGGCGTGGGCACTGAACCGCTACCGCAGCCGCCTGCAGAACGCGCATTACGCCCTGGTCTATACCCCGCTGGTGGTCCCCGATATCCTGATCGGCATCAGCCTGCTGCTTTTCTTCGTGGCATTGAGGGTCCCATTGGGATTGACGACCATTTTTATCGCGCATACGACTTTTTGCATGAGCTATGTCGCCATGGTGGTGCTGGCGCGCCTGCAGGATTTTGATTTCTCGGTGATCGAGGCGGCCCAGGACCTAGGTGCCGGATGGCGCACGATCATCCTGCGTATCCTGTTGCCCCTGCTGGCCCCGGGAATCCTCGCCGGCGGAATGCTGGCGTTCACCCTGTCCATAGACGATTTCGTCATCACCTTCTTCGTGGCCGGCCCGGGCTCATCGACGCTGCCAGTCCAGATCTACAGCATGATCAAGCACGGTTCCCCGCCGATCATCAATGCGCTGTCGACCATCCTGCTGTGCCTAACCTTCCTGATCGTGGCCGTCAGCCGCAGGCTTACAGGAAAGCAGATCACCGCCTGAGCCAAGCGATCAGAGATATCCGAGCTGCTTGAGAATCCAATGGTTTTTCGCCCAGTTCTTCTCCACCTTGATCCACAAGACGAGTTCGACTTTGCGCTCGTACATCGACTCCAGATCGGCAGTGGCCTCGCGCTTGACCTTGCGCAGCAAGCGCCCCTTGTCCCCGATCAAGATGCCCTTCTGCGTCGGACGGTTCACCAGGATATCGGCATAAATGGTCCACAGCGTGTCGGTTTCCTCGACCGACTCCACCCGAACCGCCAGATCATGGGGCAGTTCATCATGCAGGACGCGGAAATACTTTTCGCGGATCACATCGCCAATCGCCAGTTTCTTTGGAAAGTCCGTCAGCATTTCCTCGGGGAATAGCATCGGCCCTACCGGCACCGCATCGAACAGGACGGCAAGCAGGTCGTCAATCCCGGCACCGGATACGGCCGATACCGGCATCCAGAGCACAGGTGGCGAGGCTTCTCCCCGGCATCGCTCCCAGGTTTCGCGGAATGCTGATTCATAAGGCCAGTCTAGATCGCGCTTATTCAACACGAAGACTAACGACAATTCGGTCTCTCCAGCCAGTTTGCGCATCCAGCCCTCATCCTCGTCGCGGGGTTTGGCCGAGGCATCGAGAACCAGCATGGCCACATCGGCACCCGAAATCGAGGAGCGCGCCGTACGGTTCATGATCTTGCCCAGATCATAGGCCGCCTTATGTACCCCGGGCGTATCCATGAACACCAGTTGACCGCGCTCCTCGGTATGCACCGCACGCACCATGTTGCGCGTGGTCTGCGCCACCGGGCTGACAATACTGACCTTGTCGCCGAGGATGGCATTGAGCAGAGATGATTTCCCCACATTGGCCCGCCCCACGATGGCGACCATCCCGCAACGCAAAGGGTGCGTAGCCCCGGTTAATGCATCATTCCCTGTTTCCATTGCCGATTCCCTTCCCCTGCCCCGTTAATACGCCTCGAGGACGGACAGGTTTGGGCAGCAGTCCCGCTCATCCATCGCCGCCCCCCGTCCGCCAAGTCCCAATCCGGCCACCGCCGCGATCATCGCGGCGTTGTCCCCGCAATAGGCGGGCTCGGTCAGCAATACCTTTTTACCAGCAAGTTCAGGCGCTGCGTTCAGGCCCTCCCGCAGACGGCTGTTTAACGACACGCCTCCCCCCACCGCCAAGGTCTCGATCCCCTCCATGGCATAGTCGACACGTGTCAGCAAGGCGCTGACAATCGCCTCCTGGTAACTGGCGACCACATCGCGCAGGCGCTGCGGCTCGTCCGCTCCCACCGGATTCGACTCGAGGTAGTACCGCAACGCCGTCTTCAGGCCGCTAAAGCTAAAACAGAATTTCGCATCCAGCCCACCGGTGCCTGAGTTTGCATCCACGCGGCCTCTTGGAAACCGGTGATACTTAGGATTGCCCTCCCTGCCCAGCTTATCCATCAGAGGCCCACCCGGATACCCCAGACCAAGCAAGTTGGCACCCTTGTCGAACGCCTCTCCCGCCGCATCGTCAATCGTCTGCCCCATCAATCGGCAGGAGCCCGGCGCATCCACCCGTACCAGACAGGTATGCCCCCCCGAGACAATCAACGAGATAAATGGACAGACCATCGCCGGATCCGGGGTCGACACCGAAAGGAACGGCGAAAACAGGTGTCCTTGCAGATGGTTCACAGGAATCAGCGGAACATCCAGCCGCAGCGCCAGTGCCCTAGCCGTCGCCAGCCCCACCAGCAGCGAACTCGCCAGCCCCGGACCGTAGGTCACCGCAACGGCATCAATCGCAGCCCAGCCAATCCCGGCCTGCTCCAAGGCGGCGCGAATCACACAGGGCAACGCACGCACATGCTCGCGACAGGCGATTTCCGGCACGACTCCGCCATACGGACCGTGCAATGCGATCTGGGTCGACACCGCACTGGACAGCACCCGCCGCGGGGCCTCTACAACGGCCGCCGCCGATTCATCACAGGAGCTTTCAATACCGAGAATGATCACTTGCTACCCTGCGGATCCAGGATCAGCAGCGCCTGCAACAGATCCACCGCACGCTGCAGCGGGTGATCCACTGCATCGGCAAACTCAGCCAGCTCCTCGGCACTGAATGCATCCGGCACCTCCTGGTGCGCACGCTTCATTTGCACATGCAGCCATTCGTCCCGGCTCAGTTCAACCACAATATCGGGCTTGACGCCAACCTGATGAATCTTTCGCTCGGCTGGCGTGTAATAGTAGGCCGTCGTCAATCGGATCGCCGAGGCCTCGTCCGTGCGACTGCCGATCACACTCTGGACCGAGCCCTTGCCAAAGGTCGTCTGCCCGATCAGGATGCCACGACGATGATCCTGGATCACGCCAGCGACAATCTCGGACGCACTGGCACTGCCCTCGTTAACGAGGACCACCAGCGGCATACGGGCGTCGTAGGCCTCCCCTTCGGCACGGTACTCAACAACCTTCCCGGCCTCTCCGCGCCCACGCGTTGTCACGACCAAGGTGCCAGGCTCAAAAAACAGGCTGGCGACGCGAACCGACTGCTCCAGCAGTCCGCCGGGATTGCCACGCAGATCGAGCACCAGCGCCTTCATGCCTTCGCCCTTGAGACGGGCAATTTCCTTGGCCAGCATATCCGCCGTTGGCTCGGAAAACTGCACCAGCCGGATATAGCCAATCCCACCCTGTAGGAACCGTACGCCCTTGACACTGAGCACGTTGATCTCATCGCGGATAATTTCCACCGGTTTGGGTTCGGCGTCGCCTTCGCCAAGGATGCCCAGCACGATTTTCGCCCCCTTTTCACCGCGCATCTTATTGACCGCATCGCGCAACGACATACTCATCGTGCTCTCGCCATCAATCGCGACAATCTTATCGCCAGACTGCAACCCAGCCCGGAACCCCGGCGTATCCTCAATCGGCGCGATCACGGTCAGAACACCGTCACGCAGGCCGATGTGGATCCCGACGCCACCATATTTACCCGATGTATCATCAATCAAATCCTCATACTCATCCGCCTCCATGAAGCTGCTATGCGGATCGAGCGAACTCAGAAGCCCTGCCAAGGCCCCATGGATCAGCTCCTCATAGGTGCGCTCCTCGACATAATTCTCCTTGATCTGGAACAATACCTCGGTCAGCAGCTCCATCTGCTGATAGGCGTTGGCAGCGGCATCCACCTTGGATGTCGAGACCCCATCCCCCTCAACCTGTGCCATCACCGGCGTTAAAAACAAGAACAGCAAGCCTATCGTACGCAATTTCATAGTCTATCCTGTGGGTTAATTCACTGGGCGTGGTGTTTATAACAGATTTTTCTTGAAATTGCCAAGCGCTTTGTTCATAGTGCTTGACGTTCGTGACAAAGCGCCCATCGTCTATCGGTTAGGACTTCAGGTTTTCATCCTGGCAAGCGGGGTTCGACTCCCCGTGGGCGTGCCAACGAGAAAACAGCCATCATCACTCGCTGTCTATAGGTTAACCATCTGAAATAGGTGCGTAACCAATGTTGTGACCAGCGTAAAGGGCTTCAAGATCAGCCCGGAAAACGGAATCAACCCGTAATTGGCGAAAACAACCAGCACGGTATAGACCACCAGCCAACCGAGCCAGATGGCCTTGTGCCTCGCATCCCGGATTCCCGGCAGCCCCGAATGGTTCATCCGCCGACCCACGGAGCGGGGATTCTCCTGCTGCTCGTTCGGCACCCAGGACGCGGGCAAGGCACTATTGACGGTGCCATCGCGCCAGGCATCCATGACCTCGATCACCCCCTTGAGGTGGCGACTCGCCGCGATGTGCCCCCCGCTCTGATGCACCCGCTCGATGACATCAACCTCCGCATTGGCCGGACAACCCGTGCATCCAGCAGCCATGCCATCCAGCATACTGATGTCATTATGGCCATTGCCGATCGCCAAGATCTCGCTTGACCTAATATCCAGCCGGGAAGCCAGTTCAGCAAGTGCCATGCCTTTCGTGAACGGCACGGTGCGAACATCCACTTCGCGCAAGAAATGAAAGACGCGCAACTGCTTGAACGGGTTCGCCTTCTCGCGCAGCATGGTGGCGACTCTGGCGGCCTCTTCATCGGTACGGAACCGCATGCAAAGCCGGTTGCGACGATGATAAAGGGTCACCACACCGGGAATCATTCGCTGCACCTGCCGCTTCCATGCGTTCAACGTCCCTCGCAAGTGCAGGGATATCGACCACAGATGAAACCGGATGCCTGCATTCCAGAGCAGGAGGGGCGAATACCGGCGACGTCCCAGTCGATAGATATACGCATGGTGAATGATAACATACCGAGGGGCGATACCAATCGCCATCAACGGTTCGATCACCGACTTGAAGCTCCGCAGCGATCGACCGGTACAGACCGCCCACTCGGCATCATAATGCTGAAAGAAAAAATCCAGCCGCTCGCTAAACACGGGGTAGAGACTAAACGGATCATCCTTTCCGGTCAGGGTCCCGTCGAGGTCCGTCGCTATTAACCTGATCACCGGCGGCGTCATTTAGTTCAGTAACCCTTCTTCGCAATCTCTTGCTGTAATGCCCGCTGGAACGATTCGATATCCTCCGGTGAAGGACGGTACCCCGGCGTTTCAGGATTCAGCGACAGACGGCCCATTTGATCGACCATCCAACCGGCCTTGACACCGTCGCTAAAGCGGACGGTGCCACTGATCAGCGCACCGGGCTTGACGAGGCGATCCACCTCGACGGTTAGTCCAGCATCCTCACCGAGGTCATCGTCCAGATCCGCCTGACCGGCATCGGACAGGGCAGCGTCGGCCTTGGCCTTCTCCGCGTTGACTTTCTCCTGTTCGGCTTTAGCATCCTTGATGTCCAGTCCAAGGTCAAGAATCAGCAAGCGCACATCCATAAACGTCGGACGCATATCGAATTCACGAGTCAAACGGCGTTGAATCTCCGACAGCCCGCATCCCTCCCGCACCCATGTGGTGACCGTTGCTTTCTGTTGATCGTTTAGTTCACTCATTGGCTTACTCCTTTTCGTTGTTCCCTTCAAAAACCATGGCTCCGTAGCCGACCACCCATTGACCTCGCCACGCAGGATCAATATCTCCGCTGTTGCAATAAGCAAGACGTTTGCCTCGTCGGCATCCTCCCCGGCGGGCCACTTCGAGCGCGGCCAGCACCGGGCTGATCCCACAGCAAACCTGCGATGTATATGACCATGCCTTATTCAACCCATCCGAATCAAGATTTTCCATCATCGCCAGTGTGGATTGATCCGAGGCAACCACCCGGTCATAATCCGGATCATGCAGCAGGTCGGTGCTGGCGATCACACATATCCGACGCCCCTGCCCCGCCGCATGGAGCGCCGACGCCAACCTAACCGCAGCATCGTGGTCATGACCACCGATCAGCGCGACCACCAACGGCACCCCGGGCAAGGCAACCTGGATAAACGGCAACTGGTTCTCGGCCGAATGCTCTTGCGCATGATACGACTGATCAAGAAACATGTCTGCACCCCCCGCCTGCAGCATCCGACGCATACCCTCACGATCCACCCGCATATCGCCCATCGGCGTACGGATGACATCCGCATCCAACCAGGCTACCCCTCGAAACGAGACACGATGCGGAAAGCCCAGCACCACGACCAGATCCGGACCACAGCCGCCCTGCGAGGAGGCCTGCAAAAACCGGTAGGTGTGCCCCGCCACGGCACCGGAATAAATGTAGCCGGCATGCGGAGCCACCGCCGCACACATCGAGCGCCCCACCGCAGGCACACCGTCCGCTTGTCCCGCCTGATCAATATACCCCGAGACCATGGCACGCAATGCAGCCCCACGGGCCGGGAACCAGCGTCCATCGCCCTGTGTTCGGTAGACTTTATGTGAAATTGACATAACGGGAATAAACCAGAAACGGCCATCCACGTCAAACCAGCAATCAGGACAACCGCCCACGAACGCACCTAAATGCGCAAGTAAAACCGAAAAACATTGACGTTCATGACGATATCCTTATGATTCTGCTCGTTTTGCTTAGGAATATCAACACGAATACAGGAGGAACCCGATGGCAGTTATCAATTTTGGCGGTGTCGAGGAAACCGTCGTGATGCGTAAAGAGTTTTCGATGGCAAAGGCTCGCAAGGTGCTCAAGAAGGAAGTCATCGCCGTGATCGGCTATGGCGTCCAGGGTCCCGCGCAGGCACTGAACCTCAAGGATAATGGCTTCAATGTCATCATCGGCCAGTCCAAGGATTATGAGAAGGATTGGAACCGCGCAGTCAAGGACGGCTGGGTTCCAGGGGAAACGCTCTTCGACATCGAAGAAGCGGCCATGCGCGGAACCGTGATCCAGATACTGGTCACTGACGCCGCGCAGCGGGTGATCTGGCCCACCATTAAGAAATGCCTCAACCCTGGCGATGCACTCTACTTCTCGCACGGCTTCTCGATTGTGTACAAAGATCAGACCGGTGTGATTCCGCCTGAGAATGTTGACGTGATCATGGTTGCGCCCAAGGGATCGGGCACCTCGGTACGCCGCAACTTCCTGAGTGGCGCTGGCATCAATTCCAGCTATGCGGTGTTCCAGGATGCGACCGGTCGCGCCGAAGAGCGTTGCATCGCCCTCGGCATCGGCGTGGGCTCGGGCTATCTGTTCCCAACTACGTTCGAAAGCGAAGTCCATAGCGACTTGACCGGCGAACGTGGAATCCTGATGGGCGCCTTGGCTGGGGTCATGGAAGCCCAGTACGACGTTCTGCGCAAGAACGGTCACAGCCCGAGCGAAGCCTTCAACGAGACCGTCGAGGAGCTAACACAGAGTCTGATCCGTCTGGTTGACGAGAACGGCATGGACTGGATGTTCGCGAACTGTTCGGCCACGGCACAGCGCGGTGCGCTTGACTGGCGGCCGAAGTTCAAGGAGGCGACACTGCCTGTGTTCAAGGAACTCTATGCTCGCGTCAAGGATGGCAGCGAAACCAAGCGCGTCATCAGCATGTGCGGTCGCAAGGATTACAAGGAACGTCTGGATAAGGAACTCTCTGTTCTCGGTAACTCCGAGATGTGGCAGGCGGGCAAGGCATGCCGCAGCCTGCGTCCCAAGGAAAAGGCCAAGGATATCACCAAGGCAACCAAGGGCATCAGCGGACGTGGCAATAACTAACACGACCTGCAGGTAAACATGCAAGGGGGCAGCATCCGTAAGGAGTTGCCCCCTTTGTCTTGTTTGACATCCATCTCGAAATCGGTCAGTATCGAACCATGAAATACACCATACTTGCAATCATGTCGGCAACATTGTTGATTCTGAACACGTTTGTTTACGGCCAGACAAATGTATCAACGCTGGAAAAGTCTACCCCCGTCCCGTCGAACAGCCTTGTCATCGTGATCCCGATTGAAGGCATGATTGAACGTGGCCTGCTTTACGTCATCCGCCGCAGTCTGGAACAGGCGGTAAATGAAAAGGCCACGGCCGTCATCCTCGACATGAACACCCCGGGTGGGCGTGTTGATGTGACCGAGGACATCATGCGGTTGCTGATCGATCTCCCCGACACCATCACCACCTATACCTATGTCAACAAGGACGCCCTCTCGGCGGGGGCACTGATCACCATCTCCACCGACCGAATCTACATGGCACCGGGCAGCCGCATCGGTGCCAGCGCGATCGTTGGCGCAACCGGTGATATCGAGGACGGCGACCTGAAGGAGAAGCATGTGTCCGCCCTCGTCGCCCTCGCCCGCTCGGCCGCCGAGACCAAATTGCATGATCCTGACCTGATCGAGGCCATGATCCGCAAGGATATGACATACAGCATCGGCGAGGAGGTCATCTGTAAGGAAGGTCAACTGCTCACACTGACCGAACGTGATGCATCCCGAATCATCGCCGATACCGATGGGCACGAGCGAACGCTGCTAGCGGTTGGCACCGTGGACACGCTGGACGCCCTGCTGGAGGCCGAGAACCTGCACAAGAGCACGGTACGAACGATTCGCCTGACCCACGCCGAACGGATCGCCCGCTACATTGAACTCTTCTCCTTCATTTTCCTGGCCGCCGGGCTACTGGGCATCTATATCGAATTCAAAACCCCGGGCTTCGGACTGCCGGGCATCCTTGGCGGCGTGATGCTGGCGATCTTCTTCTGGGGACACCGGATCGTGGGACTATCTGGCGACATCGAACTCGTCCTCTTCGCTCTGGGATTGATCTTGCTGCTGGTGGAGTTACTGGTCATTCCCGGATTCGGCGTCACCGGAATTGCCGGCATCGGACTGATCCTGCTCTCGGTATTCTTCTCCATGATACGCCCAACCCCAGGGGCGCCTTGGTTCCAGCTTCCTCCGATCCAGCTTGAGCATGCACTCCAGAATCTCGGAGCAAGCCTCGCGCTGGCGTTTGCATTCGGGATGCTGGCGACACGGTTCCTGCCAAAAACAAAGACGTTCCAGCATCTAATGTTAAATACAGACCTGGCCAATGTACATGATGCCCCGATAACGACAGCGGACGAGATGCCGGTCATTGGCATGACGGGAACGGCCATCACCGCCCTACGCCCCGCAGGTTATGCATCGGTCAATGAACGTCGGGTAGGCGTCGTGGCGAGTGGCGAGTTTATTGAACAAGGCGATAAACTCGTTATTTCCGACGTCCGGGGAAACCGTATCATCGTTGAAAAAACAAGCCAAGGATAACGTGCAAGCGCTAGGTCAGGTACGATGGCGATAAGAGATGCGACCCTTAGTCAGGTCGTAAGGCGAAATCTCAAGCGTCACTCGGTCGCCTGCAGTGATGCGAATGAAATGCTTGCGCATTTTGCCAGAAATATGCGCAAGCACTTCATGGCCGTTTTCCAGCTTCACCCGGTACATGGTTGCAGGTAACACCTTAACCACAACGCCTTCAATCTCTATATGATCATCTTTTGCCATAACGCTCCAAAGTTAACGAGCGACGAATCTACAACGAACACGGGCCCGTTGCAAGCATTCTTTACAGAATGATATTGATGCCGGGATTGAGGGCACGCGTAAGCCCCTTGCCGTTGACGTTGACGACCACCTCCGAACGCAGGCAGGACTCCAGGGCGAGGTGGATGATCCTGCCGCCACGCCATTCGAAGCAGGCGACGATGCCGCCTCGGGCGCGCAGTCCCTTTACCTCGCCATCGGGCCATGCATCCGGCAAGGCGGGTAATAGGTCGATGACATAGCCACCGCCCATACCATCGGTGCGCCGGTGACTTTGCAACAGCATCTCGGCGATGCCCGCGGTAACGCCGAAATTGCCGTCGATCTGGAAGGGCGGATGGGCATCGAACAAGTTGGAATAAAGGCCGCCCCCGTTTGTGTAATTCATCTTGGCGTCGGAATGCCTGTAGCAAAGCAGATTACCAATAACCTTGAGCGCATGGTTCCCGTCCCGGAAACGCGCCCACATGGCCACGCGCCACCCCATCGCCCAACCGGTGCTCTGGTCGCCCCGCACGTCAAGGGATTGGCGGCAGGCCTCGTACCATGTCGGCAGCCGGTCCGGAGTGAACATCCATCCCGGATAGACGCCGTACAAATGGGAAATGTGGCGGTGCTGCGGCTGCGGTTCCGCCGCCTCGATGCCGAATTCCAGCAGTCGACCGTCCTTGCCGATCGCAGGCAACGGAATCCGTGGATACGCCACTTCGACCTCATCGAGAAGGGCATCCCGCTGCCCCAGAATCCTGCTGCCTTCGATGATGTTTTCAAAAAGCTCACGGATCAGAGTCAGATCCATGGCACTGCCAATGCAAACACTGGCATTCTGACCGGTAGACGGATCCACAAACTGGTTCTCAGGAGATGTCGAGGGGGATGTCACCAGATGGCCCTCCGCATCCTCGATCATGAAGTCCAGGAAAAAGGCGGCGGCATCTTTCATGATCGGCAGCGCTTCAGCCAGGAACGTCGCGTCGCCACTGAAGGCGTAATGCTCCCACAGGTGCTGGCACAACCAGGCCCCGCAAACCGGCCAGAACGCATGCTGGGCGCTGGCACCGCCCGTATGGACATAGCGCCAGAGGTCACTGTTATGATGCAGACACCAGCCCCTCGCCCCATACAAATCCCGAGCGGGACGACGCCCAGATACGGAAAGCTCACGTATAAAACGAAACAGCGGCTCGGCGCAGTCCGTCAGATTACAGACTTCCGCCGGCCAATAGTTCATCTCCGTGTTGATATTGGTCGTATAGTTGGATCGCCAGGGCGCAAGCAACAATTCATTCCAGATGCCCTGCAGATTGGCTGGCTGTGTTCCCGGCCGCGAGCCGCTGATCAAGAGATACCGTCCGACATTGAACACCAGGTTCACAAGGGCTGTATTCTGCTCTGGTGGCAAGCCCGCCTTGAGGATCTCATCCGTCGGCCTCAGATCCTGCGCCTTGAGATCCAGTGTCATCCGGTCATATAACGCCTGGTGCGCCTCGACATGCGCCACGCGCATCCCTTCCCACCCCAGCGTTGCGGCAGCCTCGATCTGCCGGTCGCAGGCCGCTTCCATCGCAGCAAGATCATCCGACGGTTCCTGATCCCACGCCACGAACCCGGTATTGATTGCCAGCAGCAGCAAAACCTCATCGGCGGACTTGACGTGCAGCGTATCTCCGACAGCCGCGCAACGGCCACCCCGCTCAATTAACCGCACCTTGACCACATAGCGGACGCCCCCCTGACCCTCGACCTCCCACACCGGATCGATCCCCTGCTTCCTGCCGTGGTTGATGCGGGGACACTGGCCAACAAGCGTGAACGTACCATCCCCGGCAACACAGGTATGGCGCATCTGCGAATCCATCGACAATCCAAATGAGAGCGAGCCCGCCGTGTTTGCCGCCATTCGCAGCGCAAGGACCTGGTGCGGGAAGGAAATGAAACTCTCACGCAAAAAACGGATACCATCGCGTGAATAGGCGACAGCATCCATTGCCGTCCGCAAATCTAGCGTATGCCGGTATCCAGAGATGTCACCCTGCCCCTCGATCGCCAAGAAAAGGTCACCCGCCATCTGGTAACACTCGGAGTCATGCGCACCGGTCATCTGATTCGTAAGCGCCGTCGCTTCCGCATATTTCCCCTCGCGCAACAACTGCCGTACGGCACCGATATCCTCCCGGATTCGGAATCCACGTTCCTCACCGGGACGCCCCGACCATAAGGTATCCTCGTTAAGCTGGATCCGTTCCTTTCCCGTACCACCAAACACCATACCGCCGATACGGCCATTCCCCAAAGGCAACGCTTCCGACCAGAAATCTGCCGGTGTATTATATTGAAGTGTGTGCAACCTGTGTCCTCCTCATTGTCATTTGAACAGCCATCTGGGCATGCGCTATTTATTAACAGGAACGGTACCCTTATAACCGAAGGTGGCGGTCTTGAATCCTGTCCGGCTGTTTATGAAGAACCATGAACCGGCGGGGACAATCCCCGAAATCCCCTGGGCATCGTAGCAGCCGAAATCATCCACCCCATCGCCGTCGAAATCACCGATGACGGGAACGGTACCCTTATAACCGAAGGTAGCCGTCCTGAATTCCGTCTGGCTGTTCATGAAGAACCACGAACCGGCAGGAACGATCCCCGGAATCCCCTTGGCATCGTAACAGCCGAAATCATCGATACCATCGCCGTCAAAATCGCCAATGACGGGAACCGTGCCAGCATAACCAAATATGGCGGTCTTGAACCCCGTCTGACTGTTGATGAAGAACCATGAACCGGCGGAGACAATCCCCGGAATCCCCTGGGCATCGTAGCAGCCGATATCATCGATGCCATCGCCGTCGAAATCACCAACAACAGGGACGGTGCCTTTATAACCGAAGGTGGCGGTCTTGAATCCCGACTGACTATTCATGAAGAACCATGATCCGGACGACACCATCCCCGGAATTCCCTTGGCATCGTAGCAGCCGATATCATCGATGCCATCGCCATCGAAGTCACCCGTGACGGGGACGGTGCCAGCATAGCCGAAAATCAGGGTTTTCATGCCTGCAGTGCTCTGTTTAAGCCGCCAGGTTCCGGGGGAATAGATCACGCCAGCCGGATCGTATATGCCGGTATCAGCGCGTGCGTCGCCATCAAAATCGCCGGATACAGGAATGCATCCCGTGCCACCTAGGGAGAATGAAGAAAAACGGCGTTGACTGGTCATGATGTACCATTCACCCGGCGTGGTGCCCGATGCGTCAACACAGATCATGTCACTGATACCATCGCCATCGACGTCGACCCGTGTCCGCCTGGCAACGACAACAGGAATGGATACAGTCACGGTCGCTCCATGCGCCGAATTTGGTGGAATGCTTGTATTTTGCTGCTGACCTTGATGTTCGACACGTCCACGGAAGACGGATACACCGACAATCGTTCCAATCCCCCCATTCGCCATATCCGCGACCCGCACTTGCACTCGCTGCTCGCTGTCGGCGATCCAATTCCCATGCGAGAGATCCAGCGCGATCTGAAGATGATTACGGGAATCAGAAGAGACGGAGCCGGTATTGAACGGCAAATCGGTTATCGCGGGAGAATTGCTCCAGATGATCGATCCATCCAGTGAGAGCGTTATACTCCGGATATCGCTGCGATAAGTGTGCGCCACATCAATCGTGGCATACGCGGTCGACGGGGAATAGTCGCCCTCAATCGGATACATCACATCGCCCACATGATGCTCGAAATAGTCGGCGTCCACATAGATGAACCCGTTGCTGCCCCATTCCTCACCCCATGAGTTGACTACGAGATAGGAATCCGCATTATAGCCACAGACCGTTACCATATGATTGAGGGTGTCGTAACCATCGGTCGGTCCGATCCATGGCGCATCCCCAGCGCTCCAGCGTTCAAACGAACCGTCAGCATTAATCCCGCAGATGGCCACACCGCCCGCCTCAAGCTGCATCTTCAATTCATTGATCTCGCTGGCGTCCGGCTCCCACTGCCAAACCCACACATAGCTGGCGGTTCGCCGGTGAAGCCCCTCGACAAAGGCATTGATCGGGGGAAGTTCGCTATACTCCCCCGCCGCGTAGGGAAGCGAAGCAAGCGATGGTACACCATATCGCACAAACAGCTCGAACGGTTCATGGCCGAACCCGCCNNTAAGCCGAACCCGCCATTATCGCGCCCACCGTTGCTCAGATTGTAGGTAAAGCGCGGTGAGCATTGATTCACCGCACGGGAAACATCCAGTCCGGGCGAACGTCGCTTCATCGACGCGGTCTTCACGTAGTAAGTCCCGGCCCAATGCACGCAGGAGCCTTCATTTCCCTGATCGCCGATCGGGGGAAGAAAGCCCCTATTGTCGGCATGACCAGAGGGAAATGCCATTGCCTGCCGCATCGGGTCGGGTGCCTTGGCCAGCACCCGCCCCGCACGGATCCATGCCTCTCGAGTCCCCTCGGGATAAGGCTTCTTACCCGTGGGACGCAGAGGCGTGGATGCTGCCTGAAGACCGTTCACAAACAGCACGCAAAGCGAAGCCATAAGCACGCAGCACGTACGCATCACCGGTCTCCTTTGTCACTATTTTTTGCGGGCATCCAGATTGAAATCGAAGCCATCATTGTAAACCTTCATGGACAGCATGCCCCATCGCCAGTTGTGGCGCGTGCTGATGGCCAATGTGTTCTCGCCGTCCTTGAGATGCTTGAGCGCCGACGCATTGAGTTCGGCCTCGACATCGCCCGTCTTTTCCTCGAGGTTGTTCACCTTCGCGACCAGCTCTCCGTTAAGGTGAATCTCGATGCCCTGCTGGCGGAAAAGCCATGCGAAGAATCGCAGACCGTCATATGACGTCTTGTCCTGCACCGTGAATGTGGTCCTCAGCAGCGCTGTGTGGTACATCCGCCAGGAAACCGGAAGTTCCGTGACCGGCCAAGCAGAATCGTCAAAGCTGGGCGCTGCCCATCCAGCGGGTGCCTGCGCAATGTCTTCAACAATACGTATCTTCCACATACTTGCCTTATCCGGCTTGGCCTTCAGGTCATCCCCCTGCTTGCCCATCCCGGCGGGCAATTCACTGACGAGACGCTCCCAGGTTCTGGCGGCAGCCTTCTTTGCCGCTTCGTCCGCAGCGATTGCAGCCTCTTCAGCCTTCTTGGCCGCATCATCGGCATCAACGACGTCAACATCGGCACGAACTGCTGTACCAGTCGTGTTGGTGNNTGGCTCCAGTCGAGACGGATTGTTTTGCCGCCCCTATCTCCGTTTCGATTGCAGCCAAGCGTGCATCGCCATCAGGCAAAATACCGTTGAGCCCCGCCACGAAAGTCTTTGCCTCGGCAGGGTTGCCCTCTTTACAGAGTCTCTGCATGCGTGCGAGGTCTGCATTGATGCTGGCCTGTATCTCGCGGGCCTGCCGGAGCAGGTACTCCGTCGTTGGCATATCATCCTTGCCGACAACGCCACCCGCAATCAAATCAGCGACCAGCTTCTCGCAGCTGGCGTAATCCTTGCCGACATACGCGTCCACAGCCGGTTTGAGCATTGCCGGTGCATTTTTCGCAAACGGCGACACGGGGGCTCCGGTGATCTGGATACGCTGCCGCGGTGCTACCAGCGCCACGCCGCATCCGGCACCAACCCCGCCACTCTCATGCTGGATAATGCTGCCGTCGTACATACGGTTCAGTTCCCTGTACCAACTGTAGTTCTTCCAGAAATTGATAAAGGCCTTCTTGCCGTGATCGTGTGCTCCAATCGGCGTCCAGAAGTTATTCCAAAAATTGCCGCCATGCCCCCCGAACGTATTGTTCCACGCATACGCGCTGATCAACGAGCACAAATGCGCCGCACGGTACTCGCCCGAAAAACGCATCAGGATGCCCGCCGCCGACAAACCGCCGTTGTACGAATCCAGACGTCCTGCGGCGAAGCCTTCAGGATCAAAGGGATTCGGCACCGGACGCTCACAACCGCCAAGTCCGTAGATCAGGAATCCGGTTTCCGCCTTCTTCTCCCTGAAGTGCTTGAGTCCAAGCGCGTAGGAATCCATGTCGATCACCAAGCCGGCCTGGGTTGCAAAATACATGCCCATGACGCCGGGGATGCCTGCATTCGGGATCAATCCGTAATGGGCACCGCCAGGGAAGTTATGCCTCCAACCGCCCTCACCCTTGTGCTGCGTGGCAGCCAGCCTGTCGCACGCATGCTTAAGATAGGGAAGCACATGGCGATCGCCCGTGGCCAAGAAGTATTCACCGAGCAGAATGGCCTCTGCAGAATTGCTCCAGCTCTTGCCGGCCTTCGTCGGTTCGATCGGAGCAGACGGGTCCCGCCCCGCTATCATCCCGTAAACGATCCGGCGGACATACCCCTGCAGCTCAGGATTGCCGGTCGCCAGCATGAAGAGCGCATCGGTGTTCAAATACCCCGCGTCCGCACCCTGATCAAGCACCCACTGCTCGAGATCCTTGATGATCTTCTCTGTCTTGGCACAGTCGTACGGTGCCGTCGAACTGAATTCGCCCATGACCTCCAGCGTAATCACGACATCCATGTTGTTGCCGCCCCGGCGGACCCCCAGCACCAGCTTGCCGTTGCCAGCACGGGTCTCGCTCTGCGTAATGGCATCAGCCATCACTTCCCACGCTTTCTCACCCAGCAGCTTGCCGTTGGCACTGTAAATCACATCGCCTTCAAACAGCTTGCCCACAGCCGGAGAACCGGCCTTGACGGTACGCACCCCCATGTTCGGGCCAAACGGTCCGGTCCTTACGCCAATAGGCCCAAGCCATCCTGTGAAATTCTTATAGCCGTGGGTTTTTAGCTGACCATTGACAAGCGTTACATCATTCTGCTTCCACGTATTCGCAGGAATGAAATACTCCTCCGGAAGATCGCTGTCCTTGTTTGTCACAAACCAGTGGTAGTCCGCCTTCTCTGAGCGGAACGGCATCATCGGCAACCCAGCCGCATTGACAAGCCCTTGGACAGGCTTGCTGTTCCAGTTATAGCGAACACGGAAGATACGGTCGAGCGAGTCGCTCTTGATGCGGATCACGTCACCTTCAATAGCCGCCTTGACCGGTACATAATCTCCCTCAACGCCAGCGGCCTCAAAATTCTCAAGCGCACCACCGGAAGCTTTCAAACCTTCCGCCGTCCCCTTTTTGAAATAGATCGTGGCTTCATTGAAATTGAGATCCAGCCTTTCGAACATCGGCCCTGTTGCCGCGATCCCGGGTTTGCGATAGACAGCACCATTTATCCAACTGGCACACCGGCTGGCAATCAAGGCCTCATCGGCCGGCTGCGCGCTGAAGGCAACATGTGCTGTGCCGGGCAGAATGACGCCAACGCCGGGATTGTCATCGGCCATGCGGCGCTGGAGTTCACGCATTTCACGATTGTGCTGTCCTGACGTATTGAGGTCCGAACCGGGCGGAACGAGGAGCCCCATCGGCATCGTCTCATCGCCAATAACCTTGCGCCACTCCCGCGGAATACGCGGCGTTGTCACCGGCTCCATCCGGAATCCGGTCTTCCGTACATCATACGTCTGGACATAGGCGTCGTTCAGCAGGGCACGGTCAAACTGCTTTCCGGCCTTCTCGAGCGCTGCATAGATCATGTAGGGATAGTCGTTACCCAGTTGGACAAGCGCTGCCTTCAGCGCCACCCCCCTGAGAGGGTTCAGCACGGCATTGTAGCCGCCAGCCGGGAAAAGCGGGTATTCTGTAATGTTCGACGGTAGGTTATCCTTGGTGAGTTTCTCGCCTTTGGCGGCAAGCTCCAAGGCTGCATCAAACCGCTTGATCTGGCCAGGCACATCGCTCTTGCCATAGAATTTCTCGGTCTCCTCCAACGCTTCCCTGCTCATCCAACTGATGGGAAAGGCCGATCCAAGGTTCAAATCCACAATGCCCACAGGAACATCGCTTTTTGCGGCGAGATCACGGCCAAGATAATAGGCGGCGGCCGTCATAGCCAAGGCTGAATCCTTGTTGACCGCAGTCCATCCGCTCGTCGCTTCTGCCGCAAGATCACGCTGTGGGGTAGCTGCAGGAATCGTCTTTATTGAGATAGCGCGAAACAGCGGGTTCTGCTTGTGCGCGGCGGCGGCAGCCTGACCGTCCTTGTCACGGCCAAGGGAAATGTCGATGCTTGTCTGCCTGGAAAAAAGGAACACATCACCAACCAGGATACCTGACACCGATAAGGATAGCGGAGATGTTTTTGTAGCCACCGAAACCGCCATGGATTGCGGATTGCTTGTCGCGGTCACAGGATCGAGCATCAGGCGCCACGCGCCAGACTCGTCAGCAATAGCCGTCTTCGCCTGTCCTGCAAAATTGACAAGCACCGCCGCACCGGGATCCGCAACACCGTACACCACATTCTTCTTGTCGCACTGCAGCACCATGCCGTCACCAAAATACCGCCCTAGACGCAACGTCTCTGCATGCACATAAGCGCACGACAGGGTGAGAGCCGCCAACACAACCGCCATCCACCGTTTCATCATATCCGCTCCTTTATTTTACCGCCCACCCTCTTGAACATCCTTATATCAAAAGCCCTAATCATAACCATCAGGAGCCCGCTACCGCAATCCATTTCTTTATAAATGCCCAGACCAAGCAGATAAACGACAATTTTGAACTTGCGATTATTGGGTTGACGCCGGCCGCAAATTTCACTTAAAGTAACATCAGAAGAAGATTTACTGCTATTTGCGTGAAGTTACGGAGGATACCATGAGACTTTTCTTTCCTCGCGATCTGGACGAAAAAGAACAGCGGGTGTCGATAATCCCAACGTTGATTCCTCGGCTGACAAGGATTGGTGCCGAGGTCGTGGTAGAGTCGGGTGCCGGAACGTCCCTTCACCTCAATAATGCGCTTTATGCCAAGGCCGGTGCATCAATCGCCACCCGTCGTGCCGATGCCTTCGCCACGGCGGACCTGGTTCTGCGTCTTAATCCCCCACCGGACAATGAGATCAATCTGATGAAACGGGGAGCCATCCACATCAGTTACCTGGATCCGTTCGCTCATCCCGAGCGCGTGAAGGCCCTGGCGGATGCACACATCGCCGCCCTTTGCATGGAGATGATCCCACGCACAACGATTGCACAGAAGATGGATGCGTTGAGTTCGCAGGCGAATCTGGCCGGTTATGTGGCGGTTCTCCAGGCCGTCAACCGCCTCGATAAGATCGTCCCGATGATGATGACGCCGGCAGGCACGCTTGCCCCAGCCAAGGTGTTTGTGATCGGGGCGGGGGTGGCGGGATTGCAGGCGATCGCAACAGCCAAGCGACTGGGAGCAAGGGTCGAGGCCTTCGACACACGCCCCGTCGTGGAGGAACAGGTGCAGTCGCTCGGGGCGCGTTTCCTGAAAATCAACCTTGGCGAAACCGGACAGACAGGCGGCGGCTACGCCAAGGAGCTAACCCCCGAACAACTCGAGACACAGCGGCAGGCCATGGCCAGGGCCTGCGCCCAGGCCGATATCGTTATCACGACCGCGCAGCTTTTCGGCCGCAAGGCTCCGCGACTCATCACGGATGCCATGATCGAGGGGATGACGCCCGGCAGCGTGATCGTGGATATGGCTGCCGAAACGGGCGGGAATGTCGAAGGCTCCGTCCCCGGGCGTGACCTCTTGATCCACGGGGTCACGGTGATTGGTGCCTCCAACCTGGCGGGGAAGGTCCCTGCCGCCGCCAGCCAGATGTATGCCAGCAACCTGGTCAACCTAGTCGAACACTTCTGGGATGCCGAGGCGAATAGCTTCACCCTTGATCCCAACGACGAGATTATCAACGGGGCGTTGCTGACCTTCGATGGGCAGATTGTGAACAGCGTTATGAAAGAAAGGATGACATGATATGGAAGATATCGGGCTGCTCTTGTTTGTGTTTGTTCTGGCGATCTTCCTGGGTATCGAACTGATCGCTAAGGTGCCTTCGCAACTGCACACACCGCTAATGTCAGGATCCAATGCCATTTCCGGCATATCCATCGTTGGTGCCATCATCGCGGCAGGCGAAGGCGAAGGGCTGACCATGATCATTCTGAGCACAGCATCCGTGGCGCTGGCAATGATCAATGTGGTTGGGGGCTATCTGGTCACCGATCGGATGCTGGAGATGTTCAAACACAAGAAAACGGAGAAACCGTCATGAACGTCGCATCGTTCACCAACACGCTTTATATTGCCGCCTCAGTATTGTTTATTTTCGGACTGAAAATGCTTGCCAAGGCACCCAGTGCAAGGAAAGGCAACCTAGTCTCCGCCATCGGGATGCTGATCGCGATAGTGGCCACACTGCTCCGGTCCGGCATGGACTACCAGTGGATCATCGTCGGGGGCATCCTGGGGACGATCATTGGTGCCGCCTCGGCACAAATGGTCAAGATGACCGCGATGCCGGAGATGGTGGGCCTCTTCAACGGATTTGGGGGATTGGCAAGCCTGCTGGTAGGCTGGACGGAGTTTCATAAGTTATCATCAAGCCCCATGGATGAAATCCCGCATTTCACGTTGATCGCGATCGCACTGACGGTGATCATCGGCGGTGTGACGTTCACCGGCAGCATGGTCGCCTACGCCAAGCTGGCGGAAAAGATCAGGTCGGCACCGATTCTTTTCCGCAGTCAGCAGTTCATCAATGTCACGACACTGATGCTAGCCCTCGCTGCCTCCGTTGCCTTTACCACAATTTTTGCAGGATCATCCCTCGTCTACGGCATCTTTGGCGTATGCATCGTGGCATCGCTGCTTCTCGGCATCCTGGTGACCATCCCGATCGGAGGGGCCGACATGCCGGTGGTCATTGCATTGCTGAACAGTTACTCCGGGCTGGCCGCCTGTGCGGCGGGGTTTGTGATCATGAACAACGTGCTGATCGTTGCCGGGGCCTTGGTCGGGGCCAGCGGCCTGATACTGACGAACATCATGTGCAAGGCCATGAACCGTTCGCTGGCGAATGTCATGTTTGCAGGCGTGGGGAGTGCGTCCAACACGACGCAGGCGTTTCATGGCGACGCCAGGACCGCATCAATACAGGACGTGTACCTGATGCTGGAGGCGGCATCCTCGGTGGTGTTCGTACCGGGCTACGGCATGGCCGTAGCCCAGGCACAACATGCGGTACGGGAACTTGGCCACCTGCTGGAGCTCAACGGGTGCGAGGTAAAGTACTGCGTTCACCCGGTGGCAGGCCGGATGCCCGGTCACATGAATGTGCTCCTCGCCGAAGCCGATGTGCCCTACGAGCAGTTGACCGAGCCACAGGATATCAACCCCCTGATTAGCAATATTGATGTGGCGGTGGTCATCGGTGCCAACGACGTCGTCAATCCGGCGGCGCGCCAAAAGGGCACGGCACTCTATGGCATGCCGATTATCGATGTCGACAAGGCGCGTGTGTGCATCGTGCTCAAGCGCAGCCTGAAAGCCGGGTTTGCCGGGGTTGACAATCCGCTTTTCTTTTCGCCGAATACGCGTATGCTTCTCGGGGATGCAAAAGCAAGCATCTTCGCCGTTGCGACGGAGTTCAAGGGATGATCAGTGCGGACCATAGAAAGGAAAAGGTGATTTCATGGATGTGCTAAAACTTACGATTCTGGCGTTTATCGCTGGAGGTATTGTTCTTTTTATGGCCGATGTATCGATCATTAATGCCATCTTGATTTCTGCAGCGGTCTGCACCGTGATCACGACAATTGCCGTGATACGATACCAAGTCGACCCGCCGAAGCCCAAGCCGGACGAAAAGGTCAAGGGGCCGACGATCAAGTGACGGCGGGATTGGTATCGCTGGCAAAGTCTTCGGGGCGGGCAATGGCGTTGTGAATCAGCGTGGGAATGAGATCGGCGGGGTNNGAACGCCCCGCCAATACACCTTCCAGCGCCCCTGGCAGTGATATCCGTCGGCCTGGCGGTCATACCACTGGTTGACGGGATTGCGCAGACTAGACCGCCAGAACAACGACTGATGATCGGCACAGACGGCTCGCCATAATTCCTGGGCTAGGCCTTCACCGCGGGCTTCCGCCTGAACGGCAAATTTAGAGAGGTACATCACCGAGCCGCAGGGCTCTAGAATCGCGGCACCCAGGTACTGTTCCTCCACATAAAAATCGATGGCAGAATCCAGGAACCCGCGTTGTTGCAACCGTTTTCCAAATGCTGCTTCCAGCAAATCCGTCAGCCGCCGGGCATCAAGTTCATCCAGACCGCGAACATGACGGATGGACGCCATCCTTCGGATCAGGCACCCCGCCCCTTTCACGGTAAAAAGCTCCTTGAGCAACTGCAAGGGCGACGCTACCGAAATATGCAATCCGGGAACCGTCTCCAGAAGGGTTCCGGCAAATCCCGCCAGCGCCTGATCCTCGGACGCCAGTGAGGAATCCATGGTTGACTGGATCTGGTAGATGCCCAGCGGTTTCCCATCGGCGTCATGGAGCGGACCGCGCAAACGAATAAAGTGAACGCGCCGGGACAGGGCCGGCAACAGGACTCGTAATGCAGCCTCCAAGTCGCAAGAAGCATCCATCAAAACGAGAGCATGTCCATTGCGCCGCGCGGTTTCAAGTCCGGTAAGCACGGCATCCCATGATTGCAGGGGATCGTTGAATTGCACAGGAAGCCAATCGAACGGATGATCCTCAAGCTCCAGCAGGTCGCGAAGCGCCGTGGCATCCGTCCCGCAGAGCAGGATCACCGGATCGAGCCCCAACTTCAGCAGGAACTGCATATCAAAGACAAATACCCCGGCGGCCTCCTCAAACCCGTCCCGTTCCGGGACCAACAGGGCAAACGCCCGCGACCCGCCGGACGTAAACCGATCCAGATAATATTCATACTCCTCACGCCGCCCGATACTATCGAGGAAAAGCCGTATGGTTTTATTCAGTAACATTGACATGGCCTGATAATGCCGTGACACCCCTCCCCTCGTCAAACGAGATTTTCCCGATTGGACAAATTGGATGCAAATTGACTTGTGGTCGAATTGCAGGTCTCATGCGGATCGTGCTTGCAAAAGGGCCTCGATTCTGGAAGCATATGGCGGTCTGGTATTCAACTGGTTTTTAAGAGGAGAGGTTCCTGATGAAACGTATGACGATGATGGTGCTGGCTATGGTGGCAGTGGTTGGTGCGGGCGGTGCATTTCAGGTTCAGGCGGCCACGGGACAGCCGGGCAAGGCCGAGAACCGTTATTTACGTCACCCTTTTTTCCAGAATCTGCCGCCGATGGAAGTGCGGGTGGAGACTCAGTTCGGCTACGGCGACACCGGTGACCTGCCATTCGGGTTGCTGGGCGCGTTCGGTGTCGGCAATTTCCACATCAGCATAAAACTTTGCAACCCAGTTCGCCAAGGCAACCGTCGTGTCGCAGCGATCTTTGAGCAAGGCACACAGCTTGGTCAGATGTGTCTCGTCCGTATGTGCAATGCCCAGCTTCGCCAGTTGCAAAGCGACCAGGGCCGCCAGACGCGCATCGTCCGCCTGCTTGATGTACTGCGCATTGACCCACAGCAGCTTGACCGGATCCCACTGCGCTGGGCTCTTGTTCAGGTGCGTACCATCGAACCAGCTGACCAGTTGCTCGCGTGAGAACAGTTCATCGTCCCCATGGCTCCAGCC
>DIZZ01000087.1:0-718 GCA_002428045.1 Verrucomicrobia bacterium UBA6015 | reverse complement strand
TTGATTTGCCACGGCGTGTTGTTGATGTGTTCATCGCCGCGGAACACGTGGCTGATCTGCATGTCCCAGTCGTCCACCACCACTGCGAAGTTGTAGGTTGGGATGCCATCGGTGCGCACAATGATCAGGTCATCGATCTCGCGGTTGCTGATCGTGATCGGACCTTTGACCAGGTCGTTCCAGGTCACGTCGCCATCGTGTGGATTGCAAAAGCGCACCACGGGCTTCACGCCTGAGGGAATGGGTGGCAAGGTCTTGCCGGGCACGGGACGCCAGGTGCCGTCATAGAGCGCCTTCTCGCCGCGCGCCTTCTTGCCCTCGCGCACCGCATCGAGTTCTTCGGGCGTGCTGTAGCAGTTATAGGCCCTGCCTTGCGCAATCAACTGATCGACAACAGCCTTGTAGCGCTCCAGACGCTGCATCTGGTAGATCGGGCCTTCGTCGTATTCCAGCCCCAGCCATTGCATGGAGGCGAGGATCTGGTCCACGGAATCCTGCGTGGAACGAGCGACATCAGTATCTTCAATGCGCAAGACGAATTCACCACCGAAGTGGCGTGCATAGGCCCAGGAATACAAGGCTGTGCGGGCGGTACCCAGATGCAGGAAACCGGTGGGCGAAGGCGCAATGCGCGTGCGGATTTTGCTCATGTCAGTGTGTTTAGACCACGTGCCAGATCGGCAGTGATGTCATTCATGTTTTCTAGGCCCACAGCCAG
>DIZZ01000195.1:15485-15826 GCA_002428045.1 Verrucomicrobia bacterium UBA6015 | reverse complement strand
CCGAACCCACCCCTGTGTCTGTTCATCGCGTGGATGTTGAACCCCTGAAAGAGACGACGGCCGCCGCGCCGGATATGGACGGCAATCTCAAGCTGATCCTCGATATTCCAGTCGAGATCAAGGTTGAAGTCGGCACCTCCCGCCTCACCATCCGCGAAGTGCTCAATCTGGCTCCCGGGTCGATTCTTGAGCTGGATCGTACGGCGGGTAGTCCAGCCGACCTGATTGTCAACGGAACCTCCGTCGGGCAGGGCGATGTCGTGGTCGTGGACGAGAGCTATGGCATCCGCATCACCAAGCTGGTGAAGCCGGAAGACCGTATCAACTCGCTTTAATTCCAG
>DIZZ01000195.1:14421-15460 GCA_002428045.1 Verrucomicrobia bacterium UBA6015 | reverse complement strand
GAGCTGTACAGGGCGGCCTGGTACGCCGTCTCCGACTGGGAAAGGCGCATTGCCGCTTCCGCCATGTCGACGGACTGCAGCGATTCCAGCGATTGCATGTGCGTCAACTGCATATCGCTGACATAGCTTTTCTGCAACGTCACCTGTTCATGCCGGGCGCCGTTAAGACTGGCCTGGTTGAGCATGTGGCCGAGATCCGCCTCCAGTTGCTCGCCGATATCCGTGTTCGCCGGGTTCTCGCCAGCGAGCAAAGCATCCCGCAGGCGGATGATACTATCAAAGACATCCCGCGTGGCCGTCTGGAATATCCCCCCCTCGCCCGCCGGACTACTGCCGGCGATGTTGGTTTCCGCGAACTGGTCAGGTCCCATCTGGATCCTGCGCGTTTCCTCGCTGCCCACATACGTCACGCCTGTGATCAGTCCATTGGCGTCAACCTGCGCCTCGTAGGGACGTACATCCGTACGTAACCCGGCAAAAGTATACCGACCGCCCTCGGAGCTGTTGGCCGCCCCGATCATCGATTCCAATAACTGATTGGCCTGCTCCGCCATGTTTTGTAGGGTACCGGGATCCACCGTTCCATCGGACGCCTGAACCGCCAGTTCATTGACCTGGTGCAGGATGTTATACGACCGCTCGATGCCCTGGTCAGCCATCGAGAGATAATGCGTGGCCATGTTCATATTGCGCTGGAACTGCTCCAACTGCGAAAGATCCGACGTCAGGTTACGGATGGCCTCGTACGCTCCGGGATCGTCAGACGCCAGATTGACCTTCCGACCGGACGACATCTGCAGCCGCGTATCATACTGCGATTGCTGATGCGTACGCAGCATCGAGGACATCATCCGCATATTCATATCCGAAGTTATTCTCATGGTACCCCAATGAAAGCAGCATCCATGCCACATCAAATCGGCAATAACTGCCGTCGTCGACCAGAAGCGATCCGTAGCCTCGCCCGTTAGAACCCCTGCTGGATCATCCGGGAGATAACCGGCCCGAGCAGCACAAGGAAGACCGACGGGAAGATGAA
>DIZZ01000195.1:13374-14321 GCA_002428045.1 Verrucomicrobia bacterium UBA6015 | reverse complement strand
AGCTCGTCGGCCTGGACCAGCGCATTGACGACGGATTTTAGGTCGGGCAGGTTGACCCGGTCAGACATGTCGCGCAGTGCCACGCGACGGGTTTTCCCCACCTGGATTTCGCGTACCACACGGATGAGCTCCTCGCCGAGCGCATCGACCGAGCGCCGCTCGATATTGCGCTGGAGCGAAGACATGAAATCCATGCCCGCCTCGACCGAGAGCGTCAGCAGATCCAGCACAAACGGCAATGCCCGCTGGATTTCATTATGGCGAGTCTGGATCATCGCCCTCAGCCACATCCCGGGATATAGCGCCAGCCAGAGGATGCCGAGCATGAACAGCGAGGGCTCTAGCTTGACCAGCAGCGCCGAATTACCGGCCGTTGCCGCCACACGCACCATCAGGATCCAGAGCGGCCCCATGAGCAGCGGCNNCCCGAGGAACTCCTCGGCGGAGATCAGCGACTCATACCCTGCCGAGACCACCTGCCGAGCGATCGCCTTGCGGCGGGCCTCGAAAACCGGATAACGGAATAGCGGTGCTACATTCGGCGTCAACGGGATCAACAGCTTGAACAGCATCGGCAACCGGCGCTCCTGACGACGCCCGTCAGCCAGGGTTACGTAGGTGATGTGCCGGGCAACCATCGTGCAATAGGCACCCATGCCAGCGGCGGCAACAACCCAGAGCAGCACCAGCAGACGCGGAACCCAGCCATCCAGCGTAATCGGCATCATACGTCTATCCTCACAATCTTGCGGATGATCAGTCCCCCGCAGGTCANNCAGCACCGCCACGATCCCCATGATGGCAATACCGGCCAGCGACTGCAGGAATGGCAGCATCATCCCCGGATCCACGATCATCAGTGCCCCGCCAATCAGCAGCGGCATGGCACCCACCACAATCCCCTGCAACTTGCCTTGCGCCGTGAGCGTCTGGATGCGGTTCTCGAT
>DIZZ01000195.1:0-13346 GCA_002428045.1 Verrucomicrobia bacterium UBA6015 | reverse complement strand
GTCAGGTTGCCACCGGTCTGGCGTGCCGTCTCCACCGCCAGGCACACCAGCGTTAAATCCGCACTGCCCACGCGCTCCTGCAGGTTGTCCATCGCATCAGAAAAACTGACGCCCACACGCGTCTGCTGCAGGAAGGTCCCGAACTCCTGCGCAATCGGGTTCTCGCCATCGCGGGCAATCGTCTCAAAGCTCTGGGTGATGCTGAACCCGGCCTTGAGNNGCCGTGAGGGCATCGACAAGCTGAGTGTTGAACTTCTTGAGTCGACGAGCCTTGAGGATCGCCAGCAAGAGACGCGGAAACCGCAGCATCGGGGCGGCCAGCACCGTGGCGATAAGGCAGGACTGCATCGCCTTGTCCACCGACTGCAACCCGCCCGTGAGCAGGAAGATAAACACGAACACGGCACCCGACAACCCCCAGCCCAGCTCAGCAATCCGGCGCGACGGNNATAAAGAGGAACAAGTCCTCATATGCACTCGCGGTTTCCTGGGCATACACCCCGGAATACTCAGAAGCACCCCCTTGCAAAGCCCGCATCGCCACATACGTGAGCCCGGCCACGCTGATCGTGATCAACACGAGAATAATAGCAAACATCATACGCCTTTCGCCTCCCCGACCGGAGCGAAGATGGAGTGGTCGATTTCCATGCCACGGGCCGCCAAGTTCTCCAGGAATGTGGGCACCGCCCCGGTCGCTGTAAAATAGCCATGAACCTTGCCTGCGGCATCCACCCGAGTCTGCTTGTATTCGAAGATGTCCTGCATGACGATCTGGCTCCCTTCCAGCCCCATGACTTCGGTGATCTTGGTGATGCGACGCGACCCGTCGCTCAAGCGTGACTCATGGGCGATCAGGTCGACCGCTGCCGCGATCTGCTCGCGGATCGCGCGGCTTGGCAGGTCCATGCCACTCATCAGCACCATGGTTTCCAGACGGGAAATCACATCGCGCGGCGTATTGGCATGCACCGTGGTCAGCGANNGACCCGTCATGCCCGGTATTCATCGCCTGTAGCATATCAAGGGATTCACCGCCGCGGCATTCGCCAACCACGATCCGATCCGGGCGCATACGCAAGGCATTACGCACAAGATCGCGGATGGTGATCGCCCCCCGCCCCTCGATATTCGGAGGGCGTGACTCCAGTCGAATGACGTGATCCTGCGTCAGGCGCAATTCGGCGGCATCCTCGATCGTCACAATCCGGTCCGTATCGGGCAGGTAATCGCCCAGCATGTTCAAGAACGTCGTCTTGCCGGAGCCGGTCCCCCCGGAGACAATGATGTTCTTACGCAGCCGTACGCACAGTTCGAGGAAATCGGCCATCTGCTGGGTGAGCGTGCCGAAGCGGATCAGGTCAGCCGCCCGCAGCGGCACCTTGGAGAACTTGCGGATGGTCAGGCAGGGACCGATCAACGACAGGGGATGGATAATGGCATTCACACGTGAGCCATCGGGCAGGCGGGCATCGACATAGGGCTGGCTTTCATCGATGCGCCTGCCGATCGGCGAAACGATGCGCTCAATGATGGCATGCACCGAGCTTTCATCCATGAAGGACAACCCGGTGCGCTTCAGGCGGCCACCGCTCTCGACGTAAATCCGATCCGGGCCGTTAACCATGATTTCGGTAATGCTTGGATCCGCCAGCAGATCCTCGATCGGTCCGAGGCCAAGGGCTTCGTCGTAAATCTCCTTGATCAGGAGATCCGGCGTGACCCCTGCCGGTAGACGGGATCGAATATCATCAACGATCGTCTTCAACGTGGCCCGCACTTTCGTGCTTAGCTGATCGGCCTGCATGTGAGCCGCGGTCAGGCGCTTGATGTCCAGACGCTCCACCAGTTCGCGGTGAATCTGCTGCTTGATCGAGCGTTTTAGTTCGATGACGGCAGGCGACAACTCCGGCCCCGCGAGCGGGGCGGCAGGCACCGAAGGCGTGGCCTTGGGCGCGGTAACGGCAGCGGCAGGCACGGGCGGTAGAGCCTCAGTGGTGATAGGCGGCTTGCTCCCATAGGTCAGCACAAGGGTAAATTGTGCAATCCGGATGGGCATACCGCTACCGACCGCAGACCGGCCACGCACCGGCTCTCCAGCCACCAACGTATCGCCCCCCAGTGCCTCCAACCAGACGCCATCGTCACGCCAGGCCAGGATGGCATGACGGCTTTCAACCTCAGGACTGTTTAGCTGGATCGTACAATCCGCATCGCTTCCTATCGTATAGACACCCGGATCAACCTCGAAAATGTCCGGTTGATGGTCAGGACGCCGAATTTCCAATGTGGCCGATGTTGTCATCCACTCCCCCGCTCCTGCAACACTTATAAATTGGGCTTGTGGCGGATGTCACGCTGGCGCCGCAGGTTGATATCGGGCAACGCCTTCTGGAGGTGCTCGAAATTGACCGATGGCAGATCGCGTTTCCAGGTCACATCGCCCGGATTACGCAAGGCAAGGGTCAGGCTGCCCCGCATCTGCTGCGCAAAGACCAGCAGCTCGGCCTCCTCGGCGGATACCTCCAGCGTGACCGTGCTATAGCCCGTCCCGGCCGCGCTGCGCTGGCCGCGATCCCCCGATAGCAGCTGGCGCGTGGTCGTCTGGCCCGTGGCCAGTACCGTGACATCCTGAAGCATGGTCAACGTTACGTTTTCCATGACATCGGGAGCCGTTTTCGACGGGAAGGCGAAGGTACCAAGCACGTCAATCCGATCGCTCGGACGGACCATGCCACTGACCGCCTGAGCCCCGCCTATCGGCAGCGACACCGCCCGCATACCGGGGGTGACAAGGGTTGACAGCCCCCCTGCCGCCGGGGCACCGCCCTCGATAAAAGACCAGGACAGGACATCCTCAGTCTTGAGCGCGAATAAGGTTTTCTTGCCGAGGACCAGATTCGCATCATCCGGCGTGACCACATGACTGCCAACGGCGGATTCAAAGATGCTTTTCATGCCCAGATCCTTGCGGGTAATCACCGTACCGGCGGGAATCGGCCCGGCGGCGACCACCACGGAGACCTTGCGCGCCCCTTCATAAATCTCGTCCAGGCGTTTATTCAGTTCGCCCTCTTTGTTCTTGATATAACGGGTCGTCAGGAAAAGTGCCGCCAGCCCCATCAGCAACGACACTGCCAGTATTATTTTTTCTTTCATTGATCCTCCATAAATCAAGGTTTAAGGTTTTTTAGCGACTTATGCAACAAGGTTATGTGACTTTCACCTGTTTTTCCAGTCTTGGCCGTCACGATCACAAAACAAAGCGCATTCTCGCGCAGATAGAGATCGGCACCGGAGTCCACCCCCGGGAACATCGGCAGCCAGCCTGCCGACCGCAAACCCGACGCATAATAGGCGGAGACCTGCTCGGGGGCGGCAACCGCATTGAGGGTGGCAAAACTAACGCCCGTATCCTTGTTCTCGGCCTGCAGCCCCACCGTACTCCCCGGATACAACGATAGCGGGAAGGCCTGGCGGCGTGACGCCCCTTCGCGACTTTGACGAAAGGCGGCGGGGGTTTGCTCGATCAGGACCACCAAGGTCTTTCCCCCGTCACCGGGACGGAAAACCAATAGTCGGGTAACCCGGTCAGGGCGGGTGATGATGCTCAGCGCATCGCCTTCGCCGATTGCCTCAGGCAGCAAGGCGGCCCTGATCTGCGATGCCCGCACGGCGTCGGGATCATCAAGCCCAACCACCGTCAGCGTGGCGTCTGCTCCATTGATCCGAACGGGAGCCTGATACGCCGTCTGGCCACCCATCGACTGCAGGAACCCAAGCACATCCGCCTCCGCCGAACGGCTCGTGAAGACGATTGAGTCCCCCCGAGACCCCAGCAGCAACAGCAAGAAAACCGCACCGGCGAGCGCCTTCAATAGACCCCCTTTGTCCAGGGCATCCATACGGTTTCCTCCATCTGTATGCTATCGGCACGATACAGCAGGCTGCGAACTGCGGGCAATAGCGGAACGGGTTCCCCATCCTGCCCGCGCAGCAGTCCGAAGCTTTGCATCGGGTTCTGGGTTCCTCGCAGTTGAGTGAAGGGATTGGCGGGAATCTCATCCAATGTATTCCAGTCCGCCGACTCGGCAGCCAGCGGGTCCAGGATATCGCGGCAATAGGCCGATGCATCACCATTGACAAACACATCATCCTTCGTATAGGGCTTGCTATCTGGGCCGACTTCCGTCGCTCCAATATAGGTTGCCGTCACGGAGAGCGGATACTCGGACAACGCAAGCGACCCCGCCTGCTCGCGGGCACGAACAGAGGTCTCGTGGCTGGTGCGCACAAACATGGCCAATTGGGCGATCACCGCCACGAGGATCATCAGCGAGACCATCCCGATCGTCATTTCAATCAAGGCCTGCCCGCCACGGTCGTTGATGCTTTGCCTAGTGTCCACGACGACGCCCTCCCGATGCATCGCCGCCCCCACCGCCAACCGGACGGCAGCTTGCTGAATGCACCCGTAACCATGCCACACCAGATTGGCGTAGCGACTCGCGTTCCCACGAACGTAGCTGACGGCAATACCAGCAGGAGGATGGCGTCGCTGTCGGCCCCCCCGCCATGTAATCATCGAGGTGTTTTTCTATATGATCACGCCAGGCCAGATTGAATCCCCCCGAACTAGACCCCGAGGAGGTATCCACCGGAATCAGGCGGACATCGCGATAGGCGGGCAAGACCAGACTGAAACGCGTCGGTAAAAGATCCCCCTCCAAGGAGCCGAACGGCTTGGCGGCCGCCGTCCAGGTAAGCGTATTGGAGATTGATGCCCCGCCGCTGCCCGGCGTCAGCCGCCCGGCGGTGGCCTCCACGCGCACCGACGCATCCGCCCCGGCGTAGTTGAAGGCCGGACGCACCGGACCGGCGAAGGGAAACGGATCCTCACCGCTGGTGGACGCAGCCGACCATTCGCCCCAGGCCTCCCCATACGTCACCCATGCGACGGTCGTGGTCATGGCAGCCGCACTGATCATTCCACTCAACCCACGCTCCAACGCCATTTCCCCAGCCGTTGAGGACGATATACCGAATCCGGTCAACGGGCGAGTTTCCGTGGACAGGTGCATCCCGTAGATCTCGCTATTAATGACACTACGCCGGGGCGGTTCCGGCAAAGGACTCCACCAGGCAGGAAAGAAATTCTGATAGTCCTGGAGCAATGTCGGTGCATTGGCATGGAACCAGCACCAGTTGCGCCCGGCCACCGCCTCATAAAAAGCGATGTCATAGAGCAGGTGCCCGCCTGATGCTCGATCCGTATAAAGTTGCAGGTTATCCGGGGCGGCAGCCACTCCGTTGTCTGCCACGGAGGCGATCATGCGGCTATAGTCCATCCAAGCCCCAGGCCAAGGTTCTGGAAACAGCAGCTCTCCGTCCTCGCCGACCTCTGTTCCATAGTTGTCAGCCACATTCCTGGCATGCTCATGCAGGAACGCGGTATAGTCCGGGTTGATATGCAGTCCGTTATTCTTGGCGGCCTGCTGGGCGGCCATCAGGGCGGTCATCGGGCCGGTAAAGCGCAAGCGAACCTGTAGATTACTGATCGCGGACAACGCCGCGTTATCCCCCTCGCTCAAGGCAATCACCTGCAACAGGTTCAGGTCACCTGCCAGATTCAGTGAGATGGCCTGCCACCGAGCGGCCATCAGCGCGGCCGCATCACCGCCATTCTGGGTGATCGACTTGACCCGAAATAACTTCTGCAGGTCGAAATTCCACAGGGCCGTCAAGGTCAGCAGAACCACGATCATGATAAAGAACACCATCACCTGGCCTGATCGGCGATTCGGAGAAACCGTCAAGTGACGCATTCCCTCGTCCGGTTTGACCTGCAAACTGGGGGGCGAGACCGTGCCGAGCCGTTCGTGACCAAGGAATGGTGAGTTCATACGTGCTACCAGTTATAATCCTCAAGATAGAGCGGATAATGCGCCTCAAGCTGGGAGGTTCCTTCCATTTCGAGGATATCCTCGGCATAAAAAAAACGGCACACGCCAACCCCGAATAATCGGCGGAGATCCACATCCTGCCGAACCCGGACGTTAAGCGGCGCGGCATCATCCACAGCACCGGGCACAATCCCTTGAATGGAGTCCCAGTGTTCATAATTCAACGTCGCCAACGCCCAGCTCCAATAGGAAGATGCCATGAAATCAGGAATACGAGCCCGCTCGATTTCATGCACCCCGGCTGTGCTATCGCCAGACGCAAGCACCTGATCCCATACCCCGCCCGCCGTTTCCGTGTCCAGCCATTCGCGCAACTCGGCGTCTTCGTTCGGCACATCGGGCGCGATCATGCGTCCCGCATTCGGGATCGATGCCACCCAGATGGACTTCTCGACCATGAACCGGTTGAAACCAACCGCCTTGGCGCGAGCCCCACGGGCGGCGGCATGGAAAAGCACCTGGCGCGTCCCGATTAACTGCGAAACCTGGAATCCACCCATGAAGATCAGGCATAAGATCGTGAGCGCTAGACAGGCCTCGATGAGTGACTGTCCGCTTTTCATAACACAGCGCATTGGCTTCAGTTACCCGAGCCGCCCGAATCCAGATCTTTCAGCCATTGCTGCGACGATCCGGTCTCGCCCACCGCCTCGTCCACCGCCGCGGTATCACCGCCGAGCTCAGCGACCGCACCCCCCATTTTGGAGCGGATCGTATCGCCGAAAATGCCGAAAATGGCAATCGCGGCAATCGCGATAATCACCACGATGATAATGTACTCCACCATGGTTTGCCCCGACTTACGGTTCCTTTTTCTGTTCATCTTTATCCCCCCCCCTTACTTTCTATGGATACTCCGACGCGGCCAACGCCAACGTCCGTGTGCTGTTCTGGCGGAAGGCGCGCAAGAAAACGGCACCGATCGGAAGGATCGACAACAGCACGGCGGCAATGATCACATATTCAATCATCGTCTGCCCAGCTCGCGACCGACCTCGATGTTCCTTGCGCACACCCACCTTTCCCGCATAAGACAAGTCAATCATGCGTCCATTCTATCGCGTCATTCCACCGTTAGCAACAGCTTTTCAGAGCAATTGCGCAAAAAAATCAATCCATTTTCATTATGAGCTTGTCAATGTGCATGATTATCGCTAGATTCTGGACCCGAAATGTATTGAGCGGCGCTTGATCGCTCGAATTGCAGTTCAGCAGGAGAGGTGGCTGAGTGGCTTAAAGCAGCGGTTTGCTAAACCGTCGTAGTACCTAAAGTGCTACCGGGGGTTCGACTCCCCCCCTCTCCGCCATTCTCATAAAGCGATAACGACATCGGGAAAACAGGTATTTGCGTTTGCCAAAAGGAGCAACACCCCATGAGCATTAGCCTTCGGAAGAACTGCCAGACCGCCCTATTGACACCCACCAGCATGGGCATCCGCCTGACGCCTGCCAACGGTCAGCCGATGCATTGCGCCACCCAGCTCAACGTTCAGGTGACCAGCGCCGAATCCAACGTGGTGTCCGTCGCTTCCTATCTCGGATTGCCGGTCAAGATACTCACCACCTTTGTCAAGGGTAGCCCGATCTCGACCATGATCAAGGATAACCTGGCATCGCGCCACATCACTGTTGAAGGCCCGGAGCTTGACCAGGGAGGCCCCTGGGGCTACCGGCATCAGTTCAATCTGGCCGATAGCGGCTGCGGCTCACGCGGGCCGCGCGTACACAACGACCGGGCGGGCGAGGTGGGACGGACGCTGAATGTCAAGGATTTCGATCTGGAACGGATTTTTGAAAAGGAAGGTGTTCAGATTGTACACCTCTCTGGACTCATCGCCGCGCTGTCGCCGGAAACCAGCGAGTTCTGTCTGAATATCGCGAGAACGGCTCGCCAATACGGTACCCTGATCTCGTTTGACCTGAACTACCGGGCGTCGTTCTGGAAAGGACGTCAGAAGGAGCTCGAGGCCGCTTTTGCTGAAATCGCTTCGCTTTCCGATATCCTGGTCGGCAACGAGGAGGACTTCCAACTCTGTCTGCGCCTTCCCGGACCGGAAGCCGGTGGCAAGGATCTCGCCGCCAAGATGGATTCCTTCAAGGACATGATCCGGACCGTGCGGGCGACCTACGCCAATGCTTCGGTTTTTGCCACGACCCTGCGCGAGGTCGCCAGCGCCAATACGCATAACTGGGGGGCACTGATGCTTGAGGGGGACAACTGGCACATGGTAGAGCCCCGCGAAATCGGCGTGCTCGACCGCATCGGCGGCGGCGATGGGTTCGTGGGCGGTATGCTCTATGGCATCCTGCGCCAGTGGGCACCGGAAAAATGGCTGCAGTTTGGCTGGGCCGCCGGTGCGTTGGCAACTACACTGCTGACCGACTATGCCCAGCCTGCCGATGAGGAGCAGGTCTGGAGCATCTGGGAAGGTAACGCCCGCGTCAAACGCTAGGCGCACATTCGCGTCGTCATCAGACGCCAATACACGAATCGACCAGCTTGGCTGTCTGTATCCACTCGTGGTTTGCGGGCACGCTGCGTGTGATGCCCGCGACCTTCTTGATCGGTACGGCCACGCAGTCTTGTCCGCGCACCGCCACCATGACGTTATAGATACCATCGGCCAGGAGTTGTCCTGCTTTCGTGCCAAGCCGGGTGCAGAGCAGACGATCCGTGGCCGTCGGCGTGCCGCCGCGCTGGATATGCCCCAGTGCCGTCGCCCGGGCGTCAATGCCCGAACGCTGCTGGATCTCGCGGGCAAGCTGGCTGGCCTTGGGCTCCTGGATCAACACCATGCCATTCTGCGCCTTGATGACCGGGACATCTTTCTTCTTCTTGCCATTGGCCGCCTCCTCCTTGGTGATTGCGCCTTCCGCGACGGCGATGATCGAGAACCGCTTGTTGTGCTGGCGACGGTTCATGATGTGCGCAATAACCACATCGAGATCATACGGAATCTCGGGAATAAGGATCACATCCGCTCCGCCCGCAATGCCTGCCCCGAGCGCCAGCCACCCCGCTTCATGACCCATGATCTCGCACACAATCACCCGGTGATGGCTTGTGGCGGTGGTGTGCAGCCGGTCGATCGCCTCCGTAGCGATCGTCATTGCCGAGTCAAACCCGAAGGTGATATCGGTCTCGGCGACATCGTTATCAATCGTCTTGGGAAGGGTGAGCACGTTGATGCCCCCCTTCTCGTGCAATCGCAGGGCGTTGCTCTGGGTACCGTTGCCGCCAAGGCAAACGAGGCAATCAACATGAAGTTGCTTGAGATTATTGACGGCGACATCGGTCATGTCCATGACCTTGCCACCCATATTGAACTTGTGCGGCTTCTCGCGACTGGATCCAAGAAATGTGCCGCCCCGCGTCAGGATATTGCTGACGTCCTTGTCCTCGATAGGAAGGGTTCGGTTTTCGATAAGCCCCCGGAAGCCATCCTGAATGCCGATGACCCGGGTTCCGTTATGCAAAGCCGCCTTGGCGACCCCGCGAATCGCTGCATTGAGTCCGGGACAATCCCCGCCCGATGTGAGAATGCCGATGCACTGGGTTTTGTTCGTAGCCATGATTTCCTCATTTACAATATTAGTATTTGTTGCATATTGACTTATTATCCATATTGAGTCGAGGGTAAAAAATGGGGTAACGGGGACGTGGGGTCCGGCAAAACACCATTTATAGAATTTGACGCTTCCTTGGTGTTCTGGTATTACGAACCTATCGATGATTTTAAATCAATCCGATGAATGCAACGTTCGGCGGCAGGAGAACAGAAAGGGAGATGACCATGAGTAATTTGAATGTACAGCTTTGCCCAGAAACAGGGATCTGCTCGATCGTAAAGGCTGACGGTCACAAGATCGACCTGATGCCAGATGAAGTGAATGCATTGCGCGATGCGGCGGGTGACCAGGAGGCGATCCGAAATGCCTTGGCAGAGGTCGATCCAGACTTCGCCGGAGGACTTGAGCCAGGGGAGATCGCCCAAGTGTCTAAACGCTTAAAATGACAGCATCCAAAGGGGTGTACAGATAGCGTGGCTGATTTGCTTTAATCGTGACGAAACGGCAATTTTGGGTTGACGCGGGGGGGCTTATCACGTAGCGTCCTTCGTGTGTTGCATGGCCGGGAAGACGGTGTGAATCCGTCGCGGACCCGCCGCTGTAACCGGGGACGAACGTCGCAGATGCCACTGTCGCAAGGCGGGAAGGCGCGGCGGGAGGTGGATCCGGAAGTCAGAATATCGGTATGCACGTCGAGGGTGTCTGCTTCCGTGGAAAAGGAGTCGGACCTTTTGTTTTTAGTTTCGGGTGAAATATCGGCATCCCGGATCTCGCATGAGATCCGGGATGCTTTTTTTTGCCCTAGCGGAATTTGAAAATAGAAATGGCGAGGTCCGATGGATGGATCATCAAAGGAATCCGAAGCGCCTGACATGGGCGATGGCAGTTGTCCGCGCATTCTTGTGTTCACGGGCGATGGCAAAGGCAAGACCACGGCGGCGCTAGGGATGGCGGTGCGTGCCGCAGGCCATGGCATGTCGGTGTTGATCCTGCAGTTTATCAAGGCGGATGCCACCACGGGCGAGCTGGCGGCGTTCGCGATGCTGCCGACGGTAACGATAATCCAGACGGGCAAGGGGTTTGTTCCCGCTCCGCACCGTCCGGAATATGCCTCGCATCGGGAGGCGGCGGAGGTCGGTCTGCGTCAGGTCGCTGAGGCAATCACGTCCGGTCGGTACGCGCTAATGGTGCTGGACGAAGTATGCACGGCCGTCGAACGAGGGTTGCTTGTGGAGGCGTCTGTGGTGGAGGTTGTGAAGCGGGCACCGGCGGAGATGGTGATGGTCCTGACCGGACGGGGTGCCACCGACGGGTTGATGCAGTTGGCCGATACGGTCACCGAGATGCGCTGCATCAAGCATGGGGCCAACACGGGATGGCGCGCCCAGAAGGGAGTCGAGCGTTGAGCTGTCCTGCGTTATTGATTGGCGCGGCATCCAGTGGCGCAGGCAAGACGACGCTGTCGCTCGCCCTGGCCCGTGCCTTGACACGGCGGGGCCTACGGGTGCAGACGTTCAAGGTCGGGCCGGATTTTCTGGATCCGACCCACCTCGCCTTGGCCTCCGGTCGTCCCTGCTACAATCTTGATGGGTGGATGTGCGGACCGAACTATGTGCGCGAGGTGTTTGCGAAAAAGACCGTCGATGCCGATTTTGCGGTGATTGAAGGCGTCATGGGACTGTTTGATGGGGCGTCGCCGGATTCGATCGAGGGCAGTTCGGCGGAGGTGGCTCGACTGCTGGGGGTCCCTGTCCTGCTGGTGACCCATGTGCGAGGCATGTCCCGCAGCGTGGCGGCGCTGGTCAAGGGGTTTTCAAGCTTTGAAGCCGGTGTGACGCTGGGCGGCGTAATCGCCAATCATTGCGGTTCGGCGCATCATGCCGAGCTGCTGCGCACGGCGCTGCAAACCTCCGGCCTGCCCCCCTTGCTAGGCGCAATTCCATCCGATGCTTTTCCCTCGCTGGCCAGCCGTCACCTAGGGCTCGTCGGTGCGGACGAGGCCCTGCTTTCACCGGGACATCTGAGCCTGTTTGCCGACGTACTGGAGCAACATGCCGACGTCGAGGCGATGATGAACGTAGGACAGGCATCCCTGCCTGTCCATCCAAGCATCGGGCCCCTGGTAGGACGGGTACCCTTGCGCGTCCCGCAGAGCATAGATTACGTTGCTAACGGCTCATCCTCGGCAGGTCGGGCAAAGGTGCCCGCCCCATTTCGAATCGGGGTTGCGAGGGATGCGGCGTTTTCCTTTTACTACCCTGACAACCTTGAGGCGCTTGAGGCGCAGGGGGCGTGCCTGGTTCCGTTCTCGCCATTGACCGATCCAGTGCTCCCAACGGGGTTGGATGCCATCTATCTGGGCGGCGGGTATCCCGAGAACCATGCAGAAGGGTTGTCCGCAAACCATGCGATGCTCGACTCGCTACGCAATTTCGCGGCCGGTGGCGGTGCCGTGTTCGCGGAATGCGGCGGGATGATGCTGCTGGCCCAAAGCGTTGAGACAATGGAGGGCGTGGTGTATCCTATGGCGGGTATCCTGCCGGTGCGGACGCGAATGCGGCAACGCCGTCAGGTGCTTGGCTATGTCGAGGTCGAATTGGCGGACGACGGACATTGGGGGCGGCAGGGCGACGTGTTACGCGGCCATGAGTTCCATTATTCAGAGATCATCGATCCGACAGCGGCATACACCGAGGGCTGGCAGCCAGCCTATCAGTGTCGCTACCGGCGGTCGGAAGCCCCGGTCGCTGGCGGCATGCGGCACGGACGGATCCTGGCCGGGTACCCGCATCTGCATTTCGCCTCGCGACCGGATCAGATTCAGGCGTTTGTAAAATTCATTAAACAGGAAGGGACGCGATGAAGGCATTTATGCGCACGTTTATGGAGCATCCGATGAGCGGTCCGGCGATCGAGACGCGTTCGTTCGACATTATTGATGCCGAAGCTGGTGATCATGGCCTGCCCCCCGCAGAATGGGAAGTGGTGCGCCGGATGATCCATACGACCGGAGATCTCTCGATTGTCTCCTCGGTACGATTTTCGCCGGATGCGATCAGCGCCGGCATTGCCGCGCTACAGGCGGGTGCCCCGCTCTTTGCCGATTCCAACATGATCCGCGCCGGGCTATCCCAGGCGCGGCTGTGCAGTGTCTGTCCGTCCTACCAGGCCGATTCCGTGCGCTGTCATGTGGCGGATGCCGACGTGGCCGAAGAGGCCCGGCGGAGCAGCTTGCCTCGCTCGCTATTCGCGCTGCGCAAGGCACGTGCACAACTGGAGGGTGGCATCGCGGTGTTTGGTAATGCACCCGTGGCACTGCTGGAGTTGAACCGGCTGGTGCTGGAGGAAGGGGTGCGTCCAGCCTTGGTGATCGGTATGCCCGTCGGCTTTGTGCATGTCGAGGAAAGCAAGGAGGAGCTGATGCGCCTGCCGGTGCCATCGATCGTGATGAGCGGACGGCGCGGCGGCAGTCCGCTGGCGGTCTGCGTGGTACATGCGCTCTGTACGGTGGCCTTGCGGACCGGATATACGACAGATTCCTCGCAGGGGCACAAGTCACCCAATTGACCCGCTATTACAAAACCCTGTTTAGCCCCAACTTCCTAACACGCCGTTTGATCGGCTACGTGCCAACCTTGTCCCCGGAAATCACCGCTATCTCGGATCAATGGGCCCGCACAGCATCGGATCCCGCGTTGGCTTCTTTGGTCCCTCGCAGGACATCATGCATGTAGTTATCGAACTCAAGTCGCAGGGGAGATCGTGGCCGTTGACGGCAAGGCGCTGCGCTTTTCGGGCCGATTAAGTCGATCG
>DIZZ01000063.1 GCA_002428045.1 Verrucomicrobia bacterium UBA6015 | reverse complement strand
ACGTTCGAAATGGTGTTTGAGTCCGGTGTTGTCAGTGATCGTCTTAATAGCCTGTTATCATGCTGACGACGCCAAAGTGAGGTTCATGGCAACATGTGTTGAGATACACTAAGCCAAGTGCCCGCATGAGAAATCCGTGGCTTTCCCTTTGGTTGCAAGCATGCTCATGGGGCTCTTTTCTGCGGATAGGGCTGGAAGAGAGATAGGCGCGCCTGTTGCGTCTCTTCGGATGCCCGGCGGCGCGCCAATGAGCGGCGCAAATTTTGTAATAGATGGATCGGATGGCCGAACGTATGCTTGGTGATATTCTCGGCGTGGCGGCGATAGAGCAGCACGACATCTGAATGATGCAAGAGTAGGAGATTGGCCTCGCGCAGGCGCAGCAGCCAGTCGGTGTCTTCGCCCAAGCGCAAATCCGGATCAAAAAGACCCACGCGTTCAAATACGCTGCGCCAACACAGCATCGCCTGAACCACGCCAAGACCGACCGGTTCGGAAACCTTTTCCTGCACGCCGCCGGTTTCATCGGCCAATGAACAGAAAATCCGAGCCCACCCCATGACCACCGAGGCCGCTGGCGGCCCTTGTAGCAATGGCAATTGTATTTGCAGTTTGTCGCTGCTCCAGCGGTCATCGGCGTCCAAAAACGCCAGAACGCCCCCTTGAGCCAGCGCAATACCGGCGTTGCGGGCCATCAGCCGCGCAAACGGTGCCGTCTCCGCTTCCAGTGTGCAAACGCAGTGCTCCTGGCGCAGGCCTTGTTCAGCCGCATAGCGCGCTGCAGCCAGGATCGAACGCTCCGGCCCAGCGGCTGCAAACCTTGGCAGTACATGTACAATATTCATCGTCGATTTACTTCTTACTGGCTCGCTCACCAACCGCAATTATGTATATTTGCATAGGGTAAATATAGATACGTCGATGGGAATTCATATCATGATTTGCGATGCAGGAGCCACGATTGGCAGATTCGGTGTAAGCGTCCTCAGGAATTCATCGCATGGAAGACAGGCTATGTCGTCGATCACCAGCCGTTCCGAGCCACGGTAAAGCAACACCTGCGTGCTACCTGGGTAATCCACCCTAAAGGCTTTGAGTGCATGGAGATCCTGACGGTTCACGCGGCGACTGTTCTTAACCTCAAGGGCACAGAACTCGCGTTCCCCGTAGATGACAAAATCAACCTCCGTACCGCCCGGCGTACGCCAGAAATATATCTGGTGCGCTCCCGGCGCATAATCAGCCCACGCTTGCAGATGCTGATAAACAAGGCCCTCGAGTGCCATACCTTCGATTTCATCGGGGCGATCCAATGCCCCCCTGGGACGTAGCGACCGGAAGACCCCACAATCCGCAAAATAGAATTTCGATTGCTTGATTAGCGTGCGTTTTGCGCGACGGGAAAACACAGGGATACGTTTTCCAAGCAACATATCCTCCAGCACAGAAACATACCCCTCCACGGTTTTTCGACTCACTTCGCATTCACGCGAAACCTCGGTAATATTCAGCAGGCTGCCATGCGAAAAACTGATCGCCTCAAGAAACCTTGCAAAACCGCCGATATCGCGAATCAGACCTTCCGCCATGATTTCCTCGCGAATATAAAGCATCACATAGCCAGCCAGCGTTGCCTCAGGTTCCTGAGCAGCCAGCACCAGCGGAAGGGTGCCGAGCCGCAATGCCTCTTCAAGTTGGAAATGTGGACCCAGTTCAGCAGCCATAAACGAATGGCAGTAGCTGGTGACGGCACGGCCAGCCAGAAGATCGACCCCGCTACGTTTCAGCTTTCTTGCACTTGATCCGGTTAGAATGAACCGCCACCCATCCTTGCGCTCAATGAATTGATGTACTACGGATAATAATTCCGGCACTCTCTGGACTTCATCAATCACCACCGTTCGCGTGTGTATACACCCCTGAAGCAGTTCTGATAATCGCTCAGGGTGAGCCAGCAACCGGCGATGAATATCGGGTTCCAGCAGATTCACCCACAGTGCATCGGCGAAGCGCTGTTGTAGCCAGGTTGACTTTCCTGTCCCCCGCGGCCCCAATAGAAAAAAGCTTCCTCGCGGTTCACGCATAAAACGATCTAAAGCATTCATGCGACAACGGTGCCATATATCGGAATATATATCAATAATATTATAACCCCGTCGCCATTATCGGGCCGAATATGGCGACATAGCTAGCATTATTCGGATCCGCTGAGCGGTACGCGAGGGCTCGCGTCCGCAGCTTGACCTGTTTTTATGAAGAACCGCCACCATCGTTCGCTGATTTCGCCAGTGCTGCGCAGCGTCTTTGGCGATCCAAATGATTTTTTATGGCACCGAGCGCTGGAATCCTTGTTTTTGGACGGCCAAGCCAGATGTTGTTATCATGCTTTCGATACCAAAGTGAGGTGCATTGCAGCACGCGTTGAGATACACTACGCTCTGAAGCCCGCAGGAACCAGTCGAGGTCTTCGGCCAAGCGCATCGCCTCGTCAAACGGGCCGACGATCTCAAACGCCTTTCGCCGAAAGAGGGAACACCCCAGATTAGCCCCATGCCAAGGATCGTCGATGGGGGTCACTTTTCCATCACAAACTTCGAACATCTGAACCATGCCCCGAATGATCAAGATCTCCGGATGTTCATTCAAATAGGACGCCTGTGTAAATAGCTTGTTCCGCTCCCACAGATCGTCCGCATCGATAAAGGCAAGCAAATCGCCGGTTGCAAGGCGCAGTCCATGATTGCGTGCGGACGAGGGCCCCTGATTGGTTTGCACGACGTACTGGATGGGTACGGGCGAGGTGGACGCCAGCGCTGCCGCCACGTTGGCGGAGCTGTCGGTGGAGCCATCGTCCACAACGATGATTTCGTCCGGCAGGATGGCTTGAGCCAAGACGCTTTGAATAGCCTCGGCCAAAAAGCGTTCGCCATTATACACGGGCACAATCACACTGATGGTTGGTTTTTTCATGATTTGGATGGCTGGCGGCGGTGGAGGGTTGCACGCAGGGCGTTGAAATAGCTTTGCTGTTGTCCGGCTTTATTCGTCCTTCCCATATTCACCTCATGCACCCTCCTTTCGAACATGACCTCCTGTAGCATTGCACTTTTCAGCCCCTGCTCGATGGCGCGGGCATACCAGTCGACAAAATCATGGCGATTTCCGCCCTCGCTAAACCAACCGACCCGATGAAATGCTGCGCGGCGGGTCAGCATCGAAGACTTGTGTACCGCTGGCTGGGGATCTCCGAAAACCTCTTTTGTGCCGGTTTCTGTGCGTTGGATCGAAAATTGTTGAGCATGCCCAAACACCATGTCCAATGTCGGCCGGTCTCGCAGGACGTTGAGCTGACGTTCCAATTTATCGGGCAGCCATCGGTCATCGGCATCCAAAAATGCATAAAAATCGGCGGTTGCATGTTGGATGCCGAGATTCAGTGCAGCACTGAGCCCGCCATGCACCATGCGCAGGACGCGAACCCCAGGGGTTGTTGCGGCTATGCTCGGACTATTATCGGTCGATCCATCATCAACCACGATAATTTCGTGTGCGGGCTTGGTTTGCTGGATAATACTTTGCAATGCCTCGGCCAGATAGCATTCGCCATTATATACGGGCACGACAACGGAAACGGTTTCCTCAGGGTAATGTTCATGCATCATCGATCTCCTGGTGTTGCCTCGGTTGCCGGTGGGGTTGCTGATGGTGAGGTTACTGCGGCCCTGCGCCTGCGCTGGAGGCTGTCGTGCAGGGCGGCAAGGAATCCGCGCGCAGGGTCGATGGTTCCAAATGTCAGACTTCCCCTGCGCTGGTAATACTCCAATGCCACGGTGGGTGTCATGCGGATTTGAAGCCCTGCTGCCAACGCCCGCTTAAACCAATCCTTGTCCTCTCCCACACGCAAGGAAGGATTCAATCGTCCGACCTTGTCAAAGGCGGTACGTCGGAGGGTTATGGAACCCAGATTTTGCTGAATAAGTGGCGCAGGCAACGGCGGATGAGCCGCTTCTCCGGAGGGCGCCGGAAGGAAGATGGTTCGTGTCGTGCCGATGACCATATCTGTGGCGGGGGCATCTGCTAAGATGGACAGGTGATGTTGAACTCGCCCGGCCGGCCAGCGGTCATCGGCATCCAAAAAACTGATCAGCTTGCCACTTGCTGCCAGTAATCCGCGGTTGCGTGCGGCGGATGGTCCTGCGTTTTCCTGCCGGATGCAGACGACCCCGAACTGGCGTGCAATAGCAGCACTCCCGTCAGTGGATCCATCATCGACCACGATAATTTCCAGCGCGGCGTAGTCCTGTTCGGTGATGCTGGCAAGGCTTGCGGCCAGCGTATCGGCATTGTTCCACACGGGAACGATGACACTGAGAAGTTCTCGTACGGCACTCAAGATCAGGCGTCCTCCTTTTGCCGGTTGGCTAGGCGATCCTTATGTTTCTTAAGCATCAGCGCTGCAAAGTGATTTCCACGTGTCCGGTTCTGGGTGATGTTTGATCCATGAATGCGACCCAATACGGTGACACGCGGATCCGGCTGCGTAGGGATTCCCATTTCTCGTGCCCTTGCAAACCAGTCCCAGTCTGCACAAAAGCCAACCGATCCGTCGAATTCACCAACCGAATCAAATACCCACCGGGCGATGAGTGATGCGGCGAGGCAATAGTGAACTGCACGCTGATTGGCATTCGCCAATTCGATGGGATTCACGTGAATTCCATCGGAAAAATACTCTTTCCGCCCCAACACAATGCCGATTTTCGAAGTTCCCGAAGGCTCGCTCTGGTTAAACAAGGACAGTTGGCTCGGCAGACGACTCGGCGGCCACAAATCGTCCGCGTCGAGAAACGCAATGACCTCGCCTCGGACTTGGCGCAACGCGACATTAAACGCCGCTGCTTGTCCCTGATTGGCCTGCTTCAGGTAATGGATAGGTATCACCGATTTCTGAATCAAGCCGCGAACGACCGCTTCCGTAGCATCGGTCGATCCGTCATCAACAACCACGATTTCCATTTGTGAATAAGGTTGCTGGAGGATACTTTCCAAGGCGGTGCGTATATATTTGCCATGGTTATATGCTGCCATGATTACACTGATCGTCATCAGAATACTCCTTTTTTAAAAGTGATTTTCCGATGTCGTGCGAATTTTCGAACGAGGTGGATTATACGCTTGTATGCGCGATAGCGGAGGGTCTCCGGCCTGACGGCAATCCAGTTAAGCACGAGCTCGGCTCCCAACTGGCTTTTGAAGCGGCTGACGTCGTGTGGATATGGGGCACCCGACAAATCATTGGCTCGATAGCCTATGGCGGAGAGGGATTCGCACACCTTCCATCGCAGGAACGGATTCCCTCCCAGCGATAAATAGTCCGCATCAGAACCAGCGCAGACGGTATGCGTCACGGGGTGCGGTCCCGTCAGGACGAGTTGGCTGGCGATGGCCTTTCCATTCGGAAGACGTGCATGATAAAGGCGGCACAGATTCAGGGCCTTCAGTCGATTAAAGTAGGCTCTGAATTTTTCCTCTGGGAGGTAGATCGTTGCTTGCTTGCGCTTATGGATCTCGATGTGCAACCGGAAGAAACTGTCAAAATCATCGTCATTCGTGATGACCAATCCCGCTGCTTCTGCCCGGCGGATCAGGCGTGCTTGATTATGATCGACTCGATTCCACGCCGCTTCCATGTCGCTAAGATCGATCAGGAAGCTGTATTCAGGGCGAACCGTCCACCCGGCGGATTGAAACGGGCGGATGTCGCTTAACGCAGGACTGAATACCAAGACCATATGCGCGCAATCAACGGTCTTGAGATAGTTCGCCAGGGAACATAGCACGGCTAACTGCCTCGAAGCACGGCGGTGCGGGCTTTTGGATGGAACCTCACGGATGACGGGGCTGAGACAGGCAAGCAACGGGCGGCGTATGACCTGATCTCCGACTTTGCTTCTCCTGAAATATAGCGGACATCCGCCCACTAATTCTTCGCCATGAAAAACACCAAGGCAGGAGAATCTGTCGCCAGTCGTCTCGCTCAACACCGTCAGGTAGTCTGTCCGAGCGTACGGGCTTCCCGACGGCGCCTCGGCAACCAGGCGGTTCCACCGGTTATATTCATGCGTGGCAAGGGGGCGGACCTGAAGGTTATCTGACATTTTCTCGATTTCCGACCAATCATGACTTGCTGCGCATACGGTCCAGATGCTTTTTGATGACACTCATCGCTGTGTTTTTAGGGTGTTTCCGACCAAACCAGATGTTGGTGTCGTGCTTACGGTACCAGAGCGAGGTTTGCATCAAGACGGGGTTCTTTATTCCATGCTCGGATGCCCGAAGATACCAATCGAGGTCTTCGCCTAAACGCATGCTCTCGTCAAACGAACCAACGATGTCGAAGACTTCCCGCCGGAAAAGATGACACCCCAGAAGCACACCTTGACACGGTTGATCGATTGGCACAACCCTTGTGTCGATAACCTCGAACATCTGCACAAGCCCTCGAATGATAAGTACATCTGGATTCTCGCGCAAATAGGCCATACCCTTGGCGAGTTTGTCCTGTCCCCACAGGTCATCTGCGTCAATAAAGGCGATCAGCGCACCGGTCGCGAGGCGCAGTCCATGGTTGCGTGCCGCCGAAGGGCCTTGATTGGGTTGCAAAACGTACCGGATGGCAACGGGGGAACTTACCGCCAAGGTAGTCACCACGCTGGCAGAACCATCGGTTGAGCCGTCATCCACGATGATGATCTCGTTCGGTAAAGGCGCCTGGGTCACGATGCTTTGAATTGCCTCGGCGAGGTAGCGCTCGCCGTTATACACTGGTATAATGACCGACACGGTTTCTGCGTGTTCTTTGGGTTTCTGCATATTCCTCATCCAATTAATCGTTATTAAAACTGCTTTAATAGACGCTTCCGTCGCCGATAGCCTTTGCAAACCATATTCCTGATAACGCGCTTGCCGTTGCGGCGGGCCAACTCAACAACATCGTCCAGGGGATTCCCCAGAACAGCATGTGTACTGCTGGCGAATACGACACGGCGGCAGCCAGTCGCTAGCGCGGCCTCAAAAACACGATAGGCTCCTTCAATGTTATTCTTCAGGAGACCATCCCATGGCGCCTCGTAACGTGGATCAGCGGCCAAGTGTACCACGGTGTCAAGCCCCGCAGGACTTCCGTTATTATTTTCTGTTGTTTTCATCATCGGCGGCATCCCTATGTGTACTGGCCGACGCCATTCCCTGAGGCTCGCCGACGATCAAGCGATGCCTTCAGTGATTTGATGAGGAGCGCCGTCCCGCCTTGCCACTGATGGGAAAGATTGCCACCGTGAATCCGGCGTCGCATCAACACATCGGGAATGGCAACCGCAGCAAAGCCAGCATCACGGGCCCTCAGGCTCCAGTCCAGATCAGCGCCCTCTTTCTGTGCAGGATCGAAAAGCCCGGCTTTGTCGAAGACACTACGGCGGCTGATAAGGGTTGAGAGTCCTCCTTTTTGCGGTTCATTCAATTGATGCGCTTCAATCCATGACGGGCGAGGAACACCGTCCTCGAGAAAATTGGTAAAATGGGCGGCGAGGTAGCCGATTTCGGGGTGGGCAAGCAGCCAGTTGACCTGCACCGTCAATTTGTTCGGAAGCCAGAAATCATCTGCATCCTGGAATGCGATCATATCACCGTGGGCACAAGCAATCCCCGCATTTCGGGCAGCAGACGCGCCTTGGTGTTCCTGACGGATGCAGATGGCTTCCTTAAATGAATGCGCGATGCTTGCGCTGTCGTCGGTTGAACCGTCGTCCACCACGATGACCTCAATCGGACGGTAGTCCTGTGCAAAAACGCTGCAAAGGCAATCCCCAAGATAACGCTCCGTGTTGAACACCGGAATGATCACGCTGACTAATGGATATGCCGTCATGATAGTTCCTTCAACAAGGCGACCAGCGCTGCGGTATTACGATCCGACGCCAGTGCCAGGTCCAGTTCGTGACACGGCAGGCGGCGTGTAAGGTTCGCCGTGAGTCGGTAGTTGTCCGCTTCCGCGCCCGGCAGCCAGATGGCGGTGCTGGGGCCGAGCGCGATAAAGAGCTTTCCGGGCGAGGCGGGGTGCATGTGCGCTTGTTCGCAACGCTTCACGCGTGGAATCACGAGCGACTTGATCGGGAACGAGCGGATCATTCGGTCGGAAAAATCGGGATGCAGGAACACCAGTCCCTTGCCCGCCTTGAAATGATCATCCCATCCTTGCAGTCGTTCCCTCAAGTGCGGGAAGCGGTTCAGCATATCGGCTTTGATCTTGGCGGAGCTGAACAGCGCGAAGGCCTGCGGTTCCGGCTCCAGACGCACCAGGCATTTGTCGTCGCACAGGAAGCGCAGGCAACTGCCGTCGAGGCAGCTTACCGCCGTGGTGGATTTCCCGGCCCCCGTGCCCCCCACCAGGAGCAGTCCGCCCGGCTCGTTCCCTACCGCCGCCGCATGGACGATTTGCCATCCGAATTCCCCCAGTGCCCAGTGAAAGAGGGTCTGCATCGGTGCCGCTTTTTCGTAGATTGACAATTCATCGGCGTTGGCCGTCCAGAAAACGCCATGCCGGGCTTTGCGATCATAGGCACTGATGCTGGGATTCGGAAGCCCAGGCGCATGCATCAGGGCGACGCTTTCGCCATAGGCAACGGCTCGATGTCCATAGCGGTGGTAGTCCTCTTCTGTAAACGGCGGATGCGGTGGCATGATGCCGCTCGAGACCGAATCCCAGCCATCGAAAACAATAGCCGGCTCCCCATGGAAAGGAGGCAGGTGCGCCAGTGCGGGCATCATGGCCTCCGCCATTCTT